>JBBSZB010000098.1:0-3485 GCA_038044965.1 Nanobdellota archaeon | reverse complement strand
TCCTGGGCCTATTTCTTCTCCAGCATGGTGTGGGATAGTTGTTTTTCTTCCATCTTGATGTTTATAAATCATATGGCTTCCAGTTGTATGACTATAAATAAAACCTAATTTTTCAATTATTTTTGCTAGTTCTTTACCTGTGAGCCTAGGTAATTTTGCCAAGAATTATACCTCTATTTTTTCAATGCCTATAAACTCTCCCTGAAATTCAGGATTATCATCATCCAAATAACCTTTAATAGCTTCTTTAGTCCTTCCTAATAATTGTTTAATTGTTTTAGCTTGAGTATGACATCCCGGAAGTTCAATTACTTCAGAAACAAACCAACCATCTTCATCTTTTTCTATAATTATGTTAAAAGTTACCATGGCTAATCAAATAAATAAGGTTATATAAAATTATCTATATCGGCTGTTTTGTTTTATTTATTATAAATCTTGGACCGCTAACTGGAGAGTCTATTGCTGTTATTATTAGATTGTTTACTATTGCTTTAAACACTCCACCTATTCTTGGGATTCTTGATTCTTGTGAAAATGAGTCTATTATTTCATTTATATTTTCTTTATTTAAACTAACATTTGTTGATAGTTTTTTTTCAGGCAGTCTTATTATTACAAATCTTCCAGGACCAGAACATTCAATAGATATAACTCTTGGATCTAAAATCATTGGAGTTATTTTTCCAAGAAAAAATCCTTCTTTTTTAACCTCCCCAATTTCATATATTTTTTGTTCAAGAGGTTCTGGTTCTTCTTTTATTAATGACTTTTGAACAGATGTTATTTGTATCTGTGTTTTTTGTGGCCCTTTGTTTATTTCAAATATCGAAGGAATTAATTTTTCTTCTTTTTGTTCATTAGTTTTTTGTTCTATTGCTGCTTTTATTTTATTAATTTCAAATCTTTTTTCTTTATACTCTTTAGGAATTGAATTTATAACTAACTCTTTTGTAAATTCTCTTAAGAATTCTAAGCTATATTTTTGCATTCTAAAACCTTGGTAATGGGCGAGGTTTTATTTCATCTCTGTTAATAGGCTCATTAGTTTGATAATTTGTTCTTTCCCTTACTCTTTCTTCCATTAAAGTTAATCCCTTTGCAATAATTTTATTTTGGTCTAAAACTTTGTCTAATTTATCAAGAAATTCTTTTTCCTCTTTTGTTATTCCAGAACCATGTTTTTCTGTGAAGGTTTTCGCAGAAATTTCAAATAAATTAAGCATTTTTCCTATGTCATCACTTAATCTGTCAAATTTAATAGTTAGGTTTGTGAGAACTTTTTGAAGTGTTATAAAATTTTCCAGCATTAGTCTATCAAGTTCATCTCTTGACAGCTTTTTTTCAGATGAGTTTTCGTTATTTGACAAAACTGGTTTTTTGATCAAACTCTTTTTTTTAGGCATATATTATACAATTCTTTTTAATTTATAAATGTTGTTAAGATAAATTTGTAAAATGAAATATTTATAATAAACAAATTTATCTAATATCATGGAAAATTGTATATTTTGCAAGATTGTTAAAGGTGAAATGCCAAGTGTTAAGGTTTGAGAAGATAAAAATTTTTTAGCTGTTCTTGATGTTTTTCCAAATACCAAAGGAATGACTTTAGTTTTAACCAAAAAACATTTTGATTCATATGCTTTTGATATAGATGATAAGACTTATACTGAATTGATGTTAGCTTCTAAGAAGGTGGCTAAATTACTTGAAAGAGGTCTCAATGTTAAAAGAGTTGCTATGGTTATGGAAGGTATGGGTGTTAATCATGTTCATATAAAATTGTACCCTCTTTATGGAATTGATAAAAAATTTGAAGAAATGTGGGCTAAAGATAAAGTTTTTTTGATAAATATGAGGGTTATATTTCTACACAATTAGGCTCTCAAAAGGATATTTCTGAATTAAAAAAGATAGCTGAAGAAATAAAAAAGAAATTAGATAAGAAGTAAATCCATAATATCTTTACCTGTTTTTTATATTTGGGTGATATTAGTTTTTGGACATCTTAATTTTTATTAAGTAACAATAATTTAATCAACAAACCATCCAAAATACATCCCGGAGGACGGACTCCAGTGTTTTGTTTTAAATCTAAATGAACCTATCTTTTTTTCGAATCCGTACCCAAATTTAAGAGAATCTGGTAATTTTCCATTTTCTTGCTCATAGGAATGTATTAGACTTCTTCCATTTTGTATTATTTTATAAATTTCCATTTCTGGAAATTCACCCCTATTTTCCACTTCTATTTTATAATTTGTTCCTTTAACTAATAAATACTGATATACACTAGCATCTTTTTTAGCAGTTTCTTCAACTTTAGTAAACGTTACTTTAAGAGCTAGATCCTTTTCTTTTATCTCCTGGTTGCTATCATCTGGTTCTGTTTCATAACGATAGATAATTCTTTTTTTTGGATTAGTTCTAGCTCGAGTTTCTAGATCGCTTAACACACTTAATCTCATTGGATCTTGTTTAGGTAAACCTCCATATTCTCTTAAGGTATAATCTATTCCATCAATATTTATTGGATCTCCCTCACCACTGAAAAAACTTTCAATTTTATCTCTTAAAGTTCCTCTGAGGGTTATACTCATTCCATACCTAAGGTTCTTAACCATAAGTTTACTAAAAACATGTATTTAAAAACATTTTGTAAGGTAACTTTTATTATTCACAGCCTCAGATTTCCTCTTTGCCAGTCCCTTATTATCTGCATTGCAACTCTAATTTCCTCTACTTCTCCGCGCTTTTTCATAAAGCCCTTTTTTATTCCTATTAGTTGGATTATTTCATCATTATCATCAGATTTTTCAGCTACATTATAATATTCTAAAACTTTGTTTTTACTTGGAAAAAGGTCTAGTATTTTATAAGCAATAAGTTCAAGATTTTTTATTTTTTCAGGGTTTTTTGAGCTTATTAAACTTAAGCGGATTTCATCAGCTTTTCCTATAGGGATAACTCCTGGAGAGTCCATTATTTCTAGATTTGATGATGTTATCCATTGAACTCCGTGAGTTGTTCCTGCTTTAGCAGAAACAGGGGCTTTTTTTCTTAAAATTAAAGAATTTATTATTGATGATTTTCCAGTGTTGGGATATCCTAAAACCCCTATTTTTATGTTTTGGTTTTTAGATTCTTTTGTTAAATAATCTCTTAATCTTCTTGTACCAAGCTTTTCTTTTGTAGATATTGAAAAAACATTTGATTCTTTTTTGAGCTTATTAAAAATTTTTCTTAATGTATTGGCATTTATCAAATCTGATTTATTTAAGATAAAGACTAACTGTTTGTTTTTTCTTTTTACCAGCCTTTCTATTTCTTCATTTCTTGATAGTTCTGGCATTCTTGCATCTAAAACTTCTAAGATTATATCTGATTCATCTATTATCTTTTCTATTACTTTCCAGTAAGGAGTTATGTCTGTGCTTCCTATTATTTTTGGCCTGTTTGCCTTGAATCTTCTGTTTATCATT
>JBBSZB010000097.1:0-10538 GCA_038044965.1 Nanobdellota archaeon | reverse complement strand
ACATTTGACTTCCAAGATAATAAAAATGTTGAGGGAGATGAAAATGTAAGATTAAGATATCAAGATGGTTCAAAAACAACATCAAACAATGCTGTTATTTACCCAACTGTTCAAACTAGCAAAGGAGCTAGATTGTTCTTCTATGAACCAGTAGTTATAGATTTAGCTAACTGGGATGGAAGTGGAAGACATGCTGCTAACTTAACTGCTTTGAAATTCCCTGACGGAGATGGATATACATCTATTACAGTGGCTGCTCAAACCCTTGGGGGTCCAACTATTAATGGAACATTCTCAGTTGGAGGTTACCTTGTAAATACAACAGAAATGACAGGTGCTAATTCAGCACTATCAGTCAAATCTGCGTATATTAGTGTAGGACAATTAACTTATAACATAACTAGCTCACAACAAGTTCCTACTGCTACTAAAAATGGAGAAAATTCAACAGTAGTAGTTCAACTTATGAATGTTGCAAACGCTACAATGAGTAATCCTGCAGTTGTGCTTTTTGAAGAAAAAGATGACAGCACTGCAAAAGTTTACGAAGCTTTAATTGTTAACGTTGAAGGAGCAGGAACAACTTCTGCAAGTGTTGGAATAAGTGATGTAGAAACAACATGGGGCAGAGACGCCCAGTTTGATGAAATTCAGATGAAAAGTGCTACTAGCATATATAAAAGCTCAGATTTTTGGGGTAGTATAATTACAACAGACCAGTCTGATACAGATTCTTATAGTGCTACAATTAGCTATCCTGATGAACAGGTTTATGCTAAATTGTACATAGCTGAAAACTCTGCAGCAATTACTGCAGGTGGAAGCGCAGGAGGATCTGGCGGCTCTTTAGGAAGTGTTACTGTTAGAGATTCTGAAGTAGCTAGTGTTTCATCGAAGAACTTAATTGTTCTAGGTGGAAGCTGTATAAATACAGTTGCTGCTACATTGCTAGGAAACAGTTCTCCATTATGTGGAGCTGATTTCACAACTAAAACAGGAGTAGGTAGCGGAGAATATCTTGTAGAAACATTCGCTTCACCTCAGTCAGCAAGTAAGATTGCAACTTTGGTTGCAGGTTACAACGCAGCTGATACAACAAATGCTGTAAAGTTCTTAACAACTAAGAGCCCAGCAACTGACAGTGGAAAGAAATACAAGGGAACAACTGCTACAGACGGAGCTGTTGTTGTATAAGTAATAACTAATAAGGAAAATTAATTTTTATTTTTCTTTTTTTCCTTTATTTTTTCTTTTCTTCTTGTTATTAAAAAATAAATATGTCCTTTAATGGAGATATTTAATACATTTTAATTAATCTCAACCTAAAATAATAAAAAAGTAAGTAAATGCTAAATACAATAGTTAATTTATTATCTTATTTCCTGCAATAATTCATTAAATAATTCTTTTGCAAACTCTACATCTTTTTCATTATATACCTGAATTCCAAATATCCCTTTAAAACTGTCGTCAAATTGCGGCTTTTCTAAAAAGCTAATTTGTTTTTTTATTGAATTTTTCAGATTACCTAAATTTCCTCTTAAGAGAAATTCTTTAAGCTTGTTTTTATCACAGGGCATTAATGCAACTATGTCTCTTGTATCAGACAACCTGCCACTATGCATTTTCATAGAAATTAGTAATTCTTTGACTGGAGTTAAAAAATTGATATTATCCAAATTTCTCTTAATGGAGTTTTTATATATACTCTCAAAACTCCATGTAGAGTCTGTTGTTCTTGAAACCAGACCATTTATTAATAAATCTACATCTACAGGCAAATTGTTCATTTTTTTCGTAAAACGCTTAAAATTTTCTCCATATAAAAGGGATATATCTTTTTCATAGCTTAGAGAATATCCTTCTTTAAATAGTAATTTTTCAAATTTTAAAAGATCTTCTTCTAAAATTACCATATCTAAATCTATAGAAAATCTCTTTTTGTATGTTGAAACAGCATACCCTCCTACAACTATAAATATAAGATTATTTTCTTTGAAAAGTTCAATTAATCTTAAGACTTCTTTTTCTCTTTCTAACAAACCTTCTCTTGAATTTCTATCTTTCATTTTCTAATATTCGTATAAATTTCAGAATATCTTTTATTCAAATTTAAATTATATAATAAATCTAATTGTTCTAAAACATTATCTAAATATAAATTTTTACAATAACTTATTAATTCATTTAAAGGCATTGTTGGCAAGTCCCCTATTTTTTCTATTTTAAAATTTTTTCTGGGAATTATATATATTAAAGGTCTCTTTCCAATTAATTTGTCTTCTGTATATGCTATATTTTTATCTTTGAAGATTTCCTTTAAAGAGCTAACATCTTTTTTAAATACCTCTAAAAAATATATTTTATCATAAAAATCCCCAGTTATAAAACCTCCCTTTGTCCAGATAATTATTGCAGTTCCTTTTACAAATCTGATCTTTAATTTAATGTTCTTAACCAATTTCCAAAATTCATTATCTTTTTCTATTACAGAAACAGCACTTTCCAACTCTATAAATTTTTTATATATCAAGTTTTTATTTATTTTTATTACATTTTTATTACCCTTTCTTATTATTCTAATAATCCCATATTTTTCTAAATTTAAAACCCAATTATAAACTGCAGAATATGCAAAACCTATCCTATTTGCCAAGCTATGAATGCTTTCTCCATCTTTGGCTTCTTTTATTATCTTCATTGTTATTTCATTAACTATCATTATCTTTTAAAAGATAATGATTATTTAAATGTTTCTTTGACTTAGCTTATTTATATGATCCTAAGTATAATCACAGTTTAATGATTGCTCGGCGCAAACATTGTGCATCTAAATTAACTTTTTAAACACCAATTTCCTCTGTAAGAAATGAGAAAAATCAAAACTCAAGCAGAAATTGAGAAAAGGCAGAATAGAAATAAAGTGATAATTGCACTGGTTTTTGTTGTATTAATGGTATTTAGCACTGCAGGATTTGCTTTATTTAGTGGAACTGGAATAAGTAGTAAGAAAAATACAAAAAATTATAATGGGATAGAATTTAATGCAAATGAAAATGGTTATTGGGATTTTAAAATCCAAAATCAAGCTTTTCAAACAAGTTATACTCCTGATGAAACCCAAGAAATTGAATCTGATTTTATAAGTATTAGTGAAATAAATGGGAAACCATTATATTTTGTTAATCCAGAGGCTACTTCATTAAATGAAATAGTGTATAACTTAGGCAGATATGCAACTAGATACCAGGAAGCGTGTTTAAAGGGATTAAATTGTACTAATTCTGACAATATAATAAAAACCTGTGATGATAATGTAATAGTATTCCAAGAATCTAATGAAACATCTATAAAAAGGAATGATAACTGTATATACATTAATTATTCTCCTGGAAATGAAATTATAGTAGGGAATAGATTAATTTTTAAAGCTTTAGGAGTTCAGTAATAAAATGGGAAAAAATAAAAAAGAGCTGAAAAATGAACCTTTAAAAAGAAGGTTCCCAAATGAACCTTTAGAAAAGGTTTCCAAAACTAACGATAAACCTTTAGAAGGGTTCCGAAAAGGTTCTGAAAAGGAACCGAACCTAAAGGTTCAAGGAACCGAGCCTAATGGCTCAAAGGTTTCCAAAACGAAGGAAAATGAGAAAAAAGAAGAAATAAGCTCTTTTCAAGAATCACAGCTAAAATGGATTATTGGTATAATGGTTTTTATAGTTGTGTTAATACTTGTTTTTTTCTGGGTTTCTAATGCTTCTAAAAAATTTGATTATGCTGGTGTTACATTTGAAAATACTAAAGTTGGAAGTATAACTCTTTATAGTACTGTTATAACTGGTTTTAATCAAAATGGTTTGCCAATAGAATATAGGCTTAATTTAAGAAATGATCCAAGGGAGTTGAAAATACCTATGCAAGGAGACTTGAACTTTATAAAAAATAAACCTGTATATTTTTCATTAGATTTTGATTCTGGAATAAATGAGTGTAAAGACCTTTTACCTATAGTGGATTTTTCAAGATTTATGTATGCAATGGGCTTTCCTCTTATAAGCAGTGTAACAAGTAATGATTTAGCTATTCAGTATCAAAAACCTATGGTAGACTGCACTAATAAACTTAACAATACAGTTTTAATACTTACTACAGGAGATGAATCTGGAATATTTCAAGACACTACTAACAAAAACTGCTATTATCTAAAAGTCAGTAATTGCGAAGAGGAAGAAGTAATTGAACAATTAGAAGTGTATATTTTGGCAAGATTTACTGGAGCTAAGATATAATTGAAGTAAATCTTTTATGAGTAAAGTAAATATTAAATAGCAATACTTTTCCTTACTTATTATCTTATTTATTTTAATTAAAATTTTATCTCTTTCTTCCTTTAAACCAAAAGAAACCAGCAACCAAACCAACAATTAGCAAACCTGCTCCAAAAAAAGATGACGTTTTAGTTGATAAATCTGCTATTGTTTTACCTGTTATGTTAAAAGATAAAAAAAATAAACCTGACAAGATTAAAATAAGTAAAAGAGTTTCTTCTAAATGCTCAACTCTTCTTTTTCTTTCTGCCTGAACTTTATTTTTTGTTAAGCTATCTATTGCTTTTCTTAAATTTGGTTCAGTCGCAGAACCATAAAAATACTTTTCCATATGTTCAGGTATTGGTCTTACTATATCTGACCAGAAAACATGCATAACTGGATAACTTGCATTTGGATTAGATTTATCTACTAATAAAAACTGATAAGCTGGAGAATCTCTGTTGGTAACATAAACTCTTGCTCCAATAGCATCGTGATTGTATTCAGTTATAGGTTCGTATCTAATTTCATATTTTCCCTCTTCTCCAGATTTCATTCCACTTAGGGTTTTTTCTAAACCTCTTTTAATCTGTTCTAATCTTTTTTTACCTTTCATAACATTTCACCTTTTACTTTTCTTTACAATATTATACAAATATTTAACATCGTCATAAAAAGGTATTTGCTTTATTTTAAATATATGTACAGATGAAAACCATATTAATACTACAAATACTATACTAAGACCATACCATGTTAATTTGTGAGTTATATCAAAAGCTGAAGAATTTGTAAAAAACAGCGAAGATAAAATTACTATTCTAACAACATTTAGAAAGAATAATACTAAAAATGAATAAGTAATTGAGAGAATTCTTTTCTTCCAATTCATAGCTATCCCAAGATTTAACATGAAAAGCAGATAATAAGCAGCTCCTGCAACGCATGCCTTTACTATTTCTACTCCCTTTTCTCCTAGAGAAATAATAATTCCACTAAGGCTAACATCAAAAAACAATTTCAAAATATAATAAGAAAGGTATAATGTTGGTGGAGTAAATATAAAATAAAACACAAAAAGATTTCCCAGTCCTATAACTAATATTATAACATATCTAAGAAAAATAAAGTAAACATATTCACCATTTTTATTCTTACTCAAATCTTTTCTAGGCATAAATAATAAAGAATAATATGATTTAAATAAATAACCTTAACCTAATCTTCTACTTCTTTTACATTTAATGACTCAAATATTCAGATGCCAAAGCAATCCCACCCGAAATAGCTCCAAGACCTAGAGCTCCTGCAGCAAGGTTATAAACTCCAAGTAATCCTTCGCGAAGTAGTATACTCTTATCGGTGCAAAAGTGTTCCCTAACATATTTATTAAAATCTTCTTGTTCTTTTTCAAATTCTTCTCTTGTTTGTATTATCATTTTTTATAATTTATAAGAAGATTAGTTATCCCAATACATGGCTTTTTGGTATTAGCATTGTAGCATAAAATCCCCCACCATCACAAGGTCTTAGATCAGTGATTACTTCTACCCCGAGTTTGATAACTCTTTGCATCATCTCATCATAATCATCTTTATCTTTTATATCAGGATGAATAACTCCTCCAAATATATAATCTGATGGTTTCTTCTCTTGTGAAGCAATATATACTTCGGTAGTACAAGTTAATATTCCAATTTTATTTTCAGTTTCTTCTCTTTGTGATTTCATTTTATTAAAAATAAATTTATCTTCGTGCTAACTTAACAGCAACTACAATTATAAGCACAATTAATACTACATTAATTAATGCAATAACCCATATAAACCAGTTTCCGCTTTCACCAAATAGCTTTGATATTGATAAACCAGTTATTCCACTAGTTTTTCCATCTTCGCTTGTATCTGTGCTAACAGCTTCGATTGGAACACTTATCTCTTGAGTATTTACAACACCATTAGAAACTACTTGTATTGTAAATTCTTTGCTTCCAGATACATCATCATTAGGAGTAAGTTTTATGAAAACATCTCCATTTCTTCCTGCATCTAAAGAAAGTGAATCTGGGCTGATTGATTTTAATGTTGCCCATGAATCATAACCATTAGCACTTACTTTATAATCTGCTTTAGCAGAACCAGTATTAGTTAAAGTTACTTTAACTACCATTTCTTCTCCAGCAATTGCATCTGAATCTAATAGTGCAGTTATTGATACTCTATTAGTTGGAGTGCATCCTGAAACTGTTAAAAGCTGGTTAAATCTAGCTTCATCATCATTATCATTTTGAAATACATCGTCATTGTCATCAAATACACTTAGTGCAAGTCTATAAGAACCATCTTTCTTATCACTCGGTATTTGAAAATTAAATGTTAAATCTGAATTATCTAAAACATTAAGACTTCCTACATCAACTCTTTTATTAACTCCTAATTCAGTGCTTACTAAAGTAACATAAACATCATCTTCATCATTGTCTCCAATATTCCATATATCAGCTGTAAGATCTACATTTTGCCCACATTGTGCAGTTTCTGGAACTTGTATGTTATCAAGAACAACAAAATGTTTGTCCTTAACTATTTTAACATCATCTTTTTGAGACTGGCATTGAACATTTTCACCAGAATCTTTACTATAAGCTTTTATGAAAAATACAAAATCACTTTCTGAATCTTTATCATTTAAATCATTTGGATCAACTTGGAAAGTAAATGTAAATATTTCAGTATCATCTGAGTCTATATCAACTGATTTTTCATTGTCATCAACTATAAATTTACCTGTTCTTTTATTGTATAATCCCCAATCAAGAACAACATCTTGTAAATCTTCATCTCCAATGTTATCAACATCTACTACAACTTCTATTTCTTCTAATGGGTACCATTCATCATCTTTGCCCCATATTCCCTTGTTATTATAATTAATATCTAAACTTAAATCTCCTTTATTTCCTGCTTTACAATAATCGCTTTTTAGAACAACGCTTATTGTTTGGTTAACATTTGGGTTTAAAGAATCTGAAACTGTGAATTGTCCTGGGTATGTTTTAGCTAAGTTAAAATTTGAAGTACTATAATCAATAGGTGTTGCTGGTAAAAGAGCAAATGAATTAGTTCCCAATGCTGATAAAGTGTTATTTCCATTTACATTAAATAATATAACATTACTTTTTTCATCAGTTATTGATAATTGTGAAAATAAAACATTAACACTAGAATTTATTGTGTTAGTTACACTAAAAGTAGAATTATCACTTCCTCTTTGTAAATTAATATTACTTGGTGAAACAGTTAAAGATGCACTTACAAGTCCAAGTGCTAACAAAAGCATTGCAAAAACACTTAATGTGTATAATGTTGATTTCATTTTGTTGTAATTTTCGAGTTACACTGGTTTATAAATGTTTCGATTTATTCAAATTTATTTGATTAAAAATAATGATTTTTACGACGATAAAGGGTATTTTTTATAGTTCTTTAAAATTTTTCAAATTTTTACATTTTTATAAATTTGACACAAAAACAAGTTCATTTTTTAGGAAAAGCAAAATTTATAACATTTGTTTTACTAAGATAACAAATGAAATCTAGAGAAAATCTGGTTGGGGCTTATGCTGTTTTGTTTGGAGTTATAATTGCTGTAGTCTTTGGGATATTTCAGAGATTTATACTTGTTTCATGGATTGGATGGATATATGCAGTTCTTGCTCTAATAGGGTTGTTAATAGGAGCTATAAGTGTGAGCAATGACTCTAAAGAAGCAATGACTTTTCTTTTAGCTACTGTATCTTTAGTAATAGTAAGTGCAATGGGTCAAGAAAGATTAATACTAATTGGAGATATTGGGCTTTTAATTATAACAATACTTAATGCTTTGCTTACAATGTTTGTTCCTGCCACAATCATAGTTGCACTAAAAACAGTTTTTTCTATAGCTAGTTTGAAGTAAAATGAAATATGTTAAACATTAAAAAAACTGTTTTGCAATCTCTTATATATAATAGGACAATAAAAGACAACCAAGGTTTTCTTTTGAACTTTCCTTTTATAGAACCAAGGTTTTCTTTTGAACTTTCCTTTTATAGAACCAAGGTTTTTTAATAGAACCAATAATTTTTGAAATTTCCTTTAAATGCACAAGTTTTATTCAAGAAATTGTATTAAAAATTAGTAAGACTCAAACTTAGGTTTAGATCCTTCTTGAGCTGTATTTTGTGGATTAGCTCCAGCTTGCTGCATTCCTGGAAGATATATCTGAGCAAATGCAGGAGTTGCAATTACAATATTTTCTCCAAATCCTGTAATGTTTCCTTCAAGAGCTTCTGTTGTTTTCTTTATCTTAGATATAGCTCTTTTAAGCTCTATTACATCTTTTTTTCTAAGAGTTTGAATATCTATTACAGCAATAGTATATCCTTCTCTCAAAGAATTTAATATATCATTAACATCTTCAAATTTTTTCAAAACAAAAGGTCTAACACTTACTTTTGATTCTTTTTTATCTTGTCCTAAATCAATCTCAACATAGTCTTCTGCACCTTGAGAACCGAGGGCAAAACTCTTTTTTAATTTATCAAACACCATGAATTGAATAAAATTGGCTAGTTTATAAAGATTTCTGTGTTAGTACAATTACTTTTAAGTTACTTTATTTTATTGACAATATCTCCTCTTAATCTTTCAACATTTTCCCTTAAAGATAACTCTTGTTTTTCCAAAGCTCTTGTTCTCAAGTCTAAAAGCTTCTTTTTTTCTTCTAATTCTTTTTTTGTAGCATTTTTATCAGCTTTTAACATTATCTGCCCAATTATTTTATATATATCTCCTTTAGATTTATCTATTTCTTCAAGAGCAGTTTTAACTTCATTTAATTCTAACTGAAAATTCTGTTTTTGCATTAATAAATTTTGAAATGTTCCCTCTAGAATTTGCAACTCTTGTAATTTCTCGGCAGCCTCTTTATCCATTTCCATTGTCTTATTCTGCTTTTATTTTAACAATTGCTCTTCTAGGTTTGTAAAAAATTCTAGAATTACAATGAGGGCAAGTGAATCTTTTATCTAACTTCTTAGAAGAAATTAATTTTCCGCATTTGAAACATTTATAGTCTGCCATTGTGAGACAACCTACGGTTTTCTTAGCACTATCTTTCCCTTTGATAGTGTAAGCATCATCTTCCTTTGATAATGCTTTATTTTATTTATGTATTTCATGTTATAATAAATATTTAGAGTTTATTTAAAGTTTACTGCATAAACTTTTTTATTCAATCCAAATAATAAGCTCCTCCTGAAAAAGTTTTGTTACATTTTTTACAAACCCATATACCTGCAGATTTTCTTTTAGCTGTAAGATTATTACAGAAAGGGCATTTTTGTTTTTGCCTTTGTTTTGATTCAACAGCGATAAATTTACGTCTAACATTAGTTCCATATCCTGTGCCATGTCTTCCTGATGCTTTTACTTTTTTTGTTCTTGCCATTTTTATTTTGTTTTTGATTAATTCTTATTTTGAATGTAAAATGGGGTCGCCCGGATTTGAACCGGGGTCACGAAGTCCCAAACCTCGGATACTAACCAGGCTATACTACGACCCCATTATAAAAGGGGATTAAATGAATTTATAAAAGTTGTTAATTTATCCACTTATTTCTTTGGCGAAGGTTTAGCAGCTGGTTTAGCTGTCTTAGCAGGAGCTTCTGTTTTTCCAACACTAGCAACTGCAGCAGTTGGTGCAGTAATAGTAACTGCTGCTTCTTTTTGTGCCTTAGCAGCTTCTTGTTCAGCCTTTTCCTGTTGTAATTTAGCTTCTTGTTTCTTATGTAATTGAGTGAAAAATTCTTCTAATTCTTTTTTCTTTTCTGAAGATATTTCTATTTTTTCTGCTTTGATTTCTTTATCATATTTACCCTCAGTGATTTCTTGAGCAAATTCTACGGCAAGTTTGTTTTCAATCATTATTCCTAAACTAACACAACTTCCTACAACTGTTTTAACAGCTGCTTTTAGATTTTTTTCTAACATATCTGGAAGTTTTGTTTTAGCAACTTTAATTACTTGTTCTACAGCAATATTAGCAACTTGTATTTTTTTATGTTCTCCCGTACCCTTTTCAATTCCAGCTTCTTTTTTTAGCAATTCTGGAACAGGAGGAGATTTTATTGAAATTGTAAATTGTTTTGTACCAGTATCAATATCTAAATCAACTGGAACTTTCATTCC
>JBBSZB010000096.1:0-17939 GCA_038044965.1 Nanobdellota archaeon | reverse complement strand
ATTTACCTCCGACGGTTGCACTTTAACAAGGTTTGAACATACATCATTCCATATCATAAGATAAGGAACTCATTAATATAACTTCAAAGAGTTACAAAAAATCTTTCGTTTAGTTAGTTTATAAATGTTTTGCTAAAATATGCTAAAAATAACAATTTTACGAGGGAAAATTATAAAAGTAATTTATAAAAATTAATAGAGAAATAATTTGAAAAATAGTTAAATATCCAATAGAAATTTTTATGAAAAAATTTACATTTACAATTATTAATATTAAATTAAGGTGATTTTAAGACTAAGCAAATTTATTTTTAAATGTTTCCAATAGTTTTATCCCCATGTTATAGAGAAGAAAGGCATTACATTGAAATAAAATATATGAACTATCACAATAAATGATATAAACAATTTAAAATTGTGTTTAATATGATTAGTGAGGAAAATAAAGAAAAAGGAAGAGAAGCAGAAAGAAGATTTCAAGAATGGCTTGATAATCATAAAATTCCTTATCTTTACATAAACCAAGAACCTGAAACATTTTCATCTTTTTTTAAAGAAGATCTAAAAAGTAAGCGGCCTGATTTTATTTTGCTGATACCTTATTTTGGATTTATTTTTGTTGATGTAAAATATAAACAAATAAGTGATAATCAAAAAGATTTCCCAATAGATGCATTTGATGCTAAGAAATATTCTTCTTTGCAAAGAAGATTTAATATTAATACCTGGTTTGCATTATCGAATGAAAAAGTAGGTTACAACACTTGGTATTGGATTCCTGTTTCAAAAGTTCTTGAAGCAGGTATTAGCTTGCAAAAGTCAAGTAAATCTGGGCAACTTTTCTTTCCAATTCCAAAAAATTATTTTATTCAAGTTGCCGGAGACGATTCTTTATCAAGATTGTTCTCGAAACTTTTTGAGAATTATAACAATTAGTAAGAAATAAAAAGATAAAGTAAAAGATACAATAACAAATTTTCATTTGGGAAAATTTGAACATTTAATTAAAATATAAGTATAGTAAATAAAAAATTAGTAAAAAACAAAACAAGCTAGAATGAATAAACATAACCAATTAAATAAAATATAAATTAGGAAAAGATATTGTTTATTTAAAAATAAAAAACTATGGGGAATAATAATTTAGCTATAAAAGTAAAAAAATAATAAAATAATAATAAAATAATAATAAAATAAAATATATGTAAATAAGGTAAAGTTATTTCTAATTAAAAGTAAGAATTAAAAAAATCAAAAATAAATTTATCTACCTGATTTTCTGCAAATAGTTTCATAAACTGAATATCCTAGAGATGCTAATCCTGCTGTTCCTGCTAAAGCAACTCCACCTTTTTGATTGGGTGTGTTCATCGGCAATCCTTTGTATGTAACACCTGATGTAGCTAATGCTGCTACTCCTAATAGTGCATAAAATCCAGGACCTAATGCTTCTTTTTTCATAGATATATTTCTTATATGATCATATGTTCTACTTCTAGCTTCTAACGGATTTGTTCCTACTGATATTTCATCTTGATCAGAAATTCTATCTGCATCTGTATCTAAAAATGCATTATATTCTAATGGATTTGTTCCTAAACTTATTTCTCGTCCATCACTAAGTCCATCTCCATCTGTATCTAGATTCTGTCTTCGTAAATTTTCGTTTGTCATTTTTCATTTACCTCCTTTCACATCTTTTTCTTAATATGATGTTTTAGGATAAAATTTAAGATAGATTCGGGTATTTAAATCTTTCTATTTATTATAACTGGCTAGGGGTAACAAAAATAGAATTGATATTTTAACTAATATGGTATGCTCCGCTCACTTCGTTCGCTCCGCATTTTAAAATGCATAATAACAAATTTTCATTAAAGAAAATTTGAACATTTAAATAAATTGATAATGTAACTATGGTAAATAAGAAATATTAAAATATATCAATAGAATAGATGTAAATAAGGCAAAGTTATTGCTGATTAAAATTAAAAAATAAAATTATATAAACATCTTTCTCATTGATATTAAATGCCAATCTTTGTCGTTCAGGAACATAAAGCAACTAAATTATATCCTTATCTTTGCCTCAATCCAATTCCACTTGCATAATATTTTCTTCTTATTTTTATATTACTAGGTTTTTCAAATTTAAGAGATGCAATTTCTGATAGCCAATTGTAGTTAGTTACAACTTTGCATCCTATTTCTTGAGCTTTTTTTTGCCAGTCTTTCATCAGCATCTTGTCTAGTAATGCCTTCTGCTTCAAGCTCAATTTGCTCATAATTTGTTAACCTTAGTCCAATTCCTATAGTATACTCTAAAGAATTGCGTCTTAATAATTTTGGTAATTCACTAGTTTTATTTTGATCCATGTTTATCTTTGTTCTTGATATTTTAAAAGTTTATATATTTTAGAATTCATACTATTAAATGGTAATCTTCGTCATACAAGAACATCACGCAACAACTAAACACTATGATTTTCGTCTTGAGAAAAATAAAAAACTAAAATCATGGGCAATAACAAAAATCCCTCCTAAATCTAAATCTGTTAAAAGACTTGCAATCCAAATTCCTGATCATGCTTATAGTTATAGAAATTTCGAAGGCGAGATAAAAGAAGGATATGGAAAAGGAAAAGTTAAAATTTGGGATAAAGGAACATATAAAGAAGAATCATGGAAAAAAGATAAAATTGTTTTTCATCTAAAAGGTAAAAAGCTGAAGGGAAAATATGTGTTATTAAAAACAAGTTATGGAAAGGCTGGAAATGGTTGGTTGTTTTTTAGAGTTGGGTGAAAAATAAATTTTAATTTCCTAACTGGATTGCTTTTTTCACTTCATTCACATTTTTCTACCCAAGTAAATAAGGTCTATAATATTTAAAATATGAAATAAATGGATGATAACTTATTTGATAGAATATAACATTTTTATTTGGCTTTGGAACGCTAATGAGTTTACTATTTTTAATGGAAGATTTATTATATTTAACATTTGACTTAAGAACTTCCATTCTTAGTTTCCAAAATAAACCAGTAAACACTACATCAAAAATAGTCATTGGGAGAAAAAACATTACTAAAAAAGTTATTAATATTGGAAGATTTATTCTATTTTGAGAGCTATAAAAAAGCCATAAATTAAATAACCTAAAAATAAAATTAATCCTATCAAAGAAATTAACACTAATATATCTAAAAACAAGACCTTTGATTTATTATTGTTTTTCATGATTAATAAAGTTTTATTGGATTTATAAAGATTTTTAGCAAATTTAGTGCTATGATTTGGAATTCTTATTATTTATTGATGATATAAAAAAATATTAAATTAGGCAAGTTATTACATATTAAAAATTAAAATATTACAAACAAATAAAATTAAATTCCTGTTGATAAAAAAGCCCACCAAGGTTTTTTTACTTTAACAATTTCACCAGTTTCTGCATCAACTTGAATTGCCACATTGCCTTTTATCTTAAATAATCCTAAAAATTTCCCTTGTTTTTCAGCAGTTAATTCATAAACCGCTTTAGCATTATCTTCAGCACCAACTTCTTTTAATGTAATATTAAATCCTAATTCTCCAAGCCTTTCAATTGCTTTTTGAGATGCAGTTTCAGGCATATTTTTATTTCTGCTTTTCTGCCGTTTGAAAGATTAAAGGTTTTATTTTGATTAGAGTTTATATTAGATGAATTTCTTTTCCCAATACACTTATTATTTACACATAAACAGGAATCTGCTTTATTTTCAGATAGATTCAAACAAGGTTCAGTAAAAACATCTTTATTTACACATGCCATTATCTGGCATGCATTAACTTTGCAATCAGAATTTTGGGAGCATTCATTGTTATTAATGCTGCTATTTGGAACAGCAGACGCACTATATGATAAGTAGACAAATGAAACAATCACAATAGTTAGGATAGTACTGAAATAAAATAATTTTTTAGTTAAGCTATTCATCAAAAGTTAAGGAAAATAGTATTAATAAATCTTTTTAGCAACAATAATCTTGGCTATTAATAACCTCTTAACTTCTCAACTTGCCTTTGGTTTAAAGGTTTAATCTTTTTAATTAGCGTCAGTTGTTTCCCAAGCAAACCTCTTTCTTCTAAACCATAGTAAGTTTCTCCTTTTGAAGCAGCAATTAAAATTTGTTGCCCATCATGATAAACAACATATTCTCCATAATGTTTTTCCAAGAGTTCTTTTATGTCTCTAAGGTAAGCTTCAACATTTGCACTTTGAGGATTATCTCTTGTAGATTCCATTTTTATTATTCTATATAATAATTAATAAATATTTGTATAAAAATGTCAACATGGAAAATTAATACTCCGAAGTATTTAAATAGATAAGGTAAAGTTATTAATTAAGAATAAATTAAGCTTTAAAGCAAAAATTATTATCTATTAAAATGAAAATTAGTCTTATAAATTATTTCAAATAATCCATCTAAGACCTTAAAAAATTATCATCCTTAAAATTTGATAATCTATAAAAATTTACTCTTCCTGGCCGTCATAAGCAATGAAGGCATTCATAGATTCCAGTTTTTCATCAGATATTTTTCTTTTTTCTAAATAACCTCTTGCCAATAAATAATACACTAACCCAAGAGATTTTCCACCTTTATTATTGCAAGGGATAATATGATCAGCTTTTCTGATGAAATTATTTGTGTCTGCCAACATAAGAACTTTTTTTCCAGTTTTTAACGCATCATTCAAAGCATTTCTGTCAATCCAAGGATCAGTAACAATAACCAACTCTGGTTCATAAAAACTTTCTAATTGAGTATTTGTCATCATACCAGCAGGATATTTTTTTGTAAAAACACCTATTCCAGTTGCCTTGCCAAAAAGAACTGCTGCCTGCCATCCTGATTCTCTTTTGCATATTAAAACAACTTCTTCAGGAGAATATTTAGCTATAAAATCAATAGCTTTTTTTATGTGCTCATCAATTAAACTTGTATTTAAAACTCCGATACTATCAGCTCTTCTTCTATAAACAAAAGGTTTCATATCAGGAGTTATAACTCTTGTTCCTAAATGAATTCCTGTTTTAACATAATCATCTAACGGAATCAAAAGTTGCCTTTTTTTATCAAGTTCTTCTTTAATGTCTCCAGTATCAACACCTTTAATTTTTTCCTGCAGCTTCTTAGCTTTTTCTTTTAATTCTTTTAATAAGACGCTTCTATCAGAAGTTCTTTTTTTTAGCTCTTTATTTTCTTCTAGCTTTCCAGCTTTTTCTTTTACTTTAGTTTTGGAAACTTTTTCTAAAGGTTTATTTTTTTCTTTCATTTTGGAAACCCTTGTTGTTTTGGAATTTTTATTCTCATCTTTGGAAACCTTTTCTAAAGGTTTATTTTCTGTTTTAACCATTTTATTATTAATCGTTGTAAGAACAACAGATTTTAAGAGAAAAATGTATTTTTAAATTCTTCTATTTCACAGCCGAACTTAACATTTTATATAATTAAACATATCCATTAAAATGCTAAAATATAATCAATGTTAATTAATCAACTAATCAATAATAAAATAAGGGAAAGTATTGCGTTTTAAGAATAAATTATGTAAAAATTAATTTTTATTTTATATATTAAATCAAAAAATAAAATAATAAACTATCAATAAGCAGCCCTGATATCACACTTTATTTCTCCCCACTTATAGATTTCTTTCTGTTTAAATCCTCCAAATATTCCAGATTTCACAGTGTAAATAGGACACTGATCATCTACACATTTCTTGGTAGGCAAGTTTACATTAGCTGATGGCATGCTGCTGCAATCTGGCTTGCTTTGTGGTCTTTGATTAAAAGCAACTGAACTTGGCGAAACAGGTATCTGGCCAATACTAGAATAACATCCACCTCTTCCTAATCTACAATTACAATATGCTCCTGTACAGCCACCAATTTCAGATATAGGGAAATTATTACAACCACTACCACTAAGACAATATCCTGAACCAGTTACTCCTGCACCAAATTGCAATTCTTCAATTTGTATTTCTTGATTGGTTTCATCACTAATACCAAACATTCCTCCAAAACCACTTAATCCACTACTAGAACCTGATGTTTTTTGAGGAATGCATAGCGGTATATTAAATCCAGATATTTTTGTATTTCTGCAACTGCTAGGTCTTGTTATTCTAAATCTAAGTTTGTTTCCTTCTAATGAAACAAGATATGAATATTTATCCTCGCCACTTTCCACTTCTTTGTTACCCATAATTGCCTGGATTTTAGATATTTTTGGCTCTTGTGTAGTAATTATAATGGTATAATTCTCACTTAACTGAACTCTTGATGTTACAGTTCCAGGTTTATCTCCAATAGTACAAGAGAAATCATAAACTCCCCCTTCATATATAAAAGGATTAGTTATTGTAAACTCTCCTAAATAATCTGCATACTGCTCTTTTTTATTTTTACCATATCCAGAAGGACAGACTTTATTATACCATTCAGGACTTCCTCCAGGTAAATTGAAATCTATTAAAACTCCTTGAGGGATTTCACCAATAGGTAATGTAATTAAACCATAATCAAGAGCTTCTTGCAAAGAATAATAGTTTCCATTATCTGCTTTTATTTTAATTTCATCAGCAGAATGCCAGACAGGAGGATCAACATCCCATTCTAAACTATCTAAGTCAATTCCATAAGTTTCAAAATCATTTTCTTGTGATGCAGGTACGCTAGCACTATCAGGTACACTAGCACTACCAGAAGAACTAGTATCTTCATCACTTCCTTGGTTTCCTCCACCAAATAATCCTCCAAACATTCCTCCTAATCCTCCTCCACTTCCGCCTTTTTTTCCTCCAAATAAACTTCCTGCAGAAACTAAGCTTAATCCAAGTATAAATATAATTCCAATTACAATAATAATTATTTTTATATTATTTTTTTCTTTCATTTTATTTTCAAGGACATGGATTAAACTCACAATTTAATGATTCATTTCTTTCAACACTTGTGCCATTACCACAATTGTAAAGATCTTTACTGCATCCAGTAATATTAGTTGCTATATTAGCACGAGCACCATTTATTCTACAACTAATTGAGCCAAATTGATAAACTGTTGTAGATCTTAAACCAAAACCTTTTGGAACTTTGTAAATAGGGCAGTCACTTTCTCCCCCATTCATATTTACCGTAATTTTAAACTCTCCATTTTGTAAATTTAAGTAATAGTCAAATTTATCTTTACTTTTACCAAACCAACCAGTTTTTTTACCATTTGTTATAAGACCTACACGTTTAATATGATTTTCTTCTCCTGTAGCTATTAATTGATAATCTCCATTAAAAGTTATTGTTTTTTGTTGTGGATTTCCACCATTATACTTACAGTTTATATTATAACTTATATTTTCGCCAAAACCTTCAGCAGTTATTGGCCTAATATATTCAGCATATTTGCCTTTTTCTACAGTATAACCTTCAGAAGTAGAGCATACTTTTTTCCAAGTGTCTTTATTACCTTCTTTTACAGCAAAAGATTTATCTGCAGTAGCAGATGGTGGTAAAACTCCTGTTAAAAATTGTAAGCTATGTGATATAACTCTTTGCAAAGAAAAATATCTGTCACCTAGTTTTACTTTAATATTTTCTGCATGATGACTTACATTATGTGCGCTCTGATTCCATATACTTACATTGCTCATATTATTATCTATTGAATTTTGCAAAGAAAAATATTCAGTTCCAATTTTAACTTGAACATCTTGTCCAGAATGCCAAACTTCATGATCATCATTATCCCCCCATTCTGAACCACCTAAACTAATTTCAAAATCATTTTCTTGTGATGCAGGTACGCTAGCACTATCAGCACTATCAGGTACACTAACACTACCGGAAGAACTAGTATCTTCATCACTTCCTTGGTTTCCTCCACCAAATAATCCTCCAAACATTCCTCCTAATCCTCCTCCACTTCCGCCTTTTTTTCCTCCAAATAAACTTCCTGCAGAAACTAAGCTTAATCCAAGTATAAATATAATTCCAATTACAATAATAATTATTTTTATATTATTTATTTTTCTCATCCAACCTCTTATTTAATATTTAATAGATATGTTTAATCGTTTTATAAAGTTTTTTATATTATAAGCCTTCTTCAATTTCAATCAATCTTTGCAATTTTTCATCTCTGCCTTTCCCTAAAGCTCCAAACTTAACAAAATCAGCTCCAAAACCAAAAGCTAAATCAGATATTATATCCTCGGAAGTTTCCCCACTTCTATGGGAAAAAATCATTTTAATATTATTTTTTTTACAAAATGAAACTATTTTTTTTATTTCTATCAAACTACCTACTTGATTTGGTTTGATTATTATAGCATTAATGGATTTATTTTTTACAGCTATTTCTAATCTATCAAGATTTGTAACTGTTAAATCATCTCCAACTATTAACCCCTTAGATTTCTTTAAAATTTCTGAAAAACCTTTAAAATCATTTTCTTCCAAAGGATCTTCCAAATAATAAAATTTATCAGATAATTTTTTTATATATTCTACCTGCTCTTTTACACTTTTTTTATTTTTTTTATCATTTCCGTAAAAATAATTCCCATTTTTATAAAATGAAGAAGCTGCAACATCAATCCCTATATGTATCTTACACCCAAATTCTTCAATCATGTTTTCCTTGACATTATCCATTACTTCAATAATTTTTTCTTCATTTAATCCAGAAATCCAAGCATTTTCATCATTTAATTTTTTCTTAAAGTTTGAATCCAAATTTGATAAAATTTCATTAACATTTTCATGAGCTCTCTTAAGTATTTTATTAGCTAATTCAAAACTATTTGCTATAGGAATTATATGAAATTCTTGGAAATTAGATTTTGAATTTTTAGAATGTAATCCTCCTCCAATAATATTCCCTACAGGCATTGGAATTTTAGAAGCTCTTGGATTTATCAACTCCCAAACTTGTTTATCTTCTTGTTTAGCAAGAGCTTTAAGAAAACAATACTCAAGAGCAATCATTGTATTTCCACCAACTCTATCTGAAAAAGCATTTTCAATTAAGATTAAATCATCAAAATTATTAATTGAAATGTCTTCTATAAAATATTTATTAACAGCCTTAATATCTCCAGCTAAAGATTTTTTCCAAACAGGTTTTTCAAACTCTCCTTTTGATTTTCCATTTGGAGCAGAAGAAACAAACTCACCATCATTAGTTACGAGTTTTATTTCAATAGTTGCTTCTCCACGAGTATCTTTAATCTTTTTAGCCACCAGTTTTTTTACTTTCATAGCGTAAGACACCTACGGTTTCTTAACGCATCAACTTCCCTTAAAGAAAATTGAAGCATCAACTTCCTTACGCCACCTATTTTTAATTTCATAATTAAACAAAGTAAAAAGGAGTTTATTAATCTTACCGATACAAATACTTAAAAGCTTCTTGGATATGATTTTTATGGAATATAGTTATTATGATTATTTTTCTTTTTATACAAAAGTAAAAATACCCCCAACAACATTTGAAAGAAAAGCACTTGTAGAAAAGATAAAAGGAAAAGATTTAGTTTTACAAGATTTTGATGATAAAAATATATCATTCAGGACAGGAATAGATGTTGGAAATGTATTTGAAAATGGATTTCTTTTATTCATTCCAACACAAAAGAGTTTTACATATATTCCATATGGAAATATGGATAGTATGGAATTAATGATAGGTCCTTGGTTTGAACCTTTGAAGGTTTAGTTTTAATCTATCTTCCCAAATATCTCAAAGCCTTGTCAGAAATATCTCTTCTGCAATGAAATACTCCCGGAGTTTCTCCAAGTATTATATCAACTGCACCATAAGCTTTCATTTTTGCATTTGGTATTCCTTCAGGCGAATATGCTGTAACCCCTAAAACTCTTCCGCCGTCGCTAACAATTTCATTATTTTCATTTAATTTAGTATCTGCATGAAATATTTTTATATTTCCAGAATGATCTAAAGCCTCAGCCTTTTCAATTCCATGTATAGGAAAACCTTTTTGATACATTTTAGGATAACCCCTTGAAGCTAATACAACACAGCATGAAGCTCCACTTTTTATTCTAATTTCATCTTCCGTTTTGGAATCTTTGGGAACCTTTGATTTGTTAAAATCAGAGGTATGAGAATTTTTATTCTCAACTACCTTTTTCAAAGGTTCATTTTCTAAAGGTTCATTTTCGTCTTTGGAAACCTTTTCTAAAGGTTTATTTCCATTAACACTATTTAACAAAGGTTTATACAAACTATCTTCTAACATCATAACCATTGTCTGTGTTTCAGGATCTCCTAGCCTGCAATTAAACTCAATAACTTTCATACTATCTTCTTTTGATTTTATCATGCCTGCATACAAAAAACCTTTATACCTTATTTTTTCTACAACAGGAGACATTATTTCTCTTGCAATTTTTTCAAGCTCTCTTTCAGAAGCAACTGGTGCAGGGCAATAAGCCCCCATTCCACCTGTATTAAGGCCTTTATCTCCATCATTAACTCTTTTATGGTCTTGTATAGCTAAGTTTATTGGAACAAAAATACTTCCATCAGCTATTCCAAAAAATGAAAATTCCTCCCCATATAATCGATCAGCTACTAAAAAATCTCCAGGAAATTTTTCAAGAAAATTACCTAAATCCATTTTTGCCTCTTGTCTAGAATCATAAACTCTAACTCCTTTTCCTTCTGCAAGTCCCCTATGTTTTAGGACAACTGCACCACTAAATTTTCTTATAGCTTCCAAACCATCTTTCTGATTATAACATTTAATAGATCTTGCCTGAGGAATTCCAAGCTCTTTCATTAAATCATAAGAATAAAACTTATCAGCCTCTAGTTTTGTTTTTTCTTTTGTAGGCCCAAAAATATTAAAATAACTATAAGAATTAAAATAATCAACAATTCCATCATTTAATGGAGCTTCAGGACCAACAACAACCAATTCAATATTTTCTTTTTCTACAAAGTTAAGCAATGCATGAAAGTTTTCTTTTTTTGTCCCATTGATATTAATGTTTAAACTTTTTTCAGAATTAGTTCCTGCATTTCCCGGAGCATAAAAAACTATTTCTACATCTTCATCTTTTTCAATATTCCATCCAAGAGCATGTTCTCTTCCACCCTTCCCAACAATTAAAACTTTTGACATTATTTGTTTAGTAGAACTAATTTTAAAAATATTTATGTAATGAAATTCTATTTTATCTTATTTTGGAAACCTTTTTTTAAAAGATTATTCTGAAATTTTTGGAAACCTTTTTTTAAAAGGTTTATTTGGGAACCTTTTTCAAAGGTTTATTTCCTCTCAACAATCTTGTACTTTTTATCAAACTGCCTTTGTTTGTTGAGTGAAATAGCTCCTTCAACAGCTAATCCAATACCAGCTAAAAACCAGAACCAGTCAGAAGAAAAATCATAAATTCCTAAAAGTTTAATTAAACTACCAACAGCCATTAAAAATCCAACAAGAATAAATACTTCATATTTAATAAAATTACTTATCACCATTTTACTTATTAATTATTTTAATAAAATATTTACTGTAACTCTTCACTTCCTTCTCTTCCAGAAGCTTCTCCTCCAAATTCTTCTTCATCTTCCGGATTAGCAAGCTCCATAATTTCTCCTTCTTTTACAATTTCCTCTTCTTCTTTTTCTTCATGCTCTTCAACATCTTTATCACTAGTAGTTTCTTTTTGAACAGCTTTTTTAATTGCAACACTTTTTCTTTTTGGCATAGGTTTTTTAACAGTTATAGGCAAAACATTACCGTCAAATTCAATTTTAGCAATTTCAATTGGATTGTAATTAATTTCATCCAATTTTTCTTCAGAAATTTCCATTAAAAGAGGAGCATCCATTGCAATTTGTAAAGCCCTTGCCCCCAGTATACGAGCTCTTTCATAGTTTGTGTAAATTTGCTTTTCTTTTTCAGCCATTTTTACTATTATTAGTTTATATTTTGGGTTTTTAAAAGTTTCTTATTATTTTTTTATTGATGATTCTATTAATTTTTGAACCTTTGGAAATATTGTTTTATAGATTTTTTCAACAAAATCAAGCATTTCCGAAAATTTTTCTTCACTTATTTCAAATTCACCGCTTTTTTGCATACTGCAAATACTGATTGGTTTAGTAGGAGTTACTGCTAAAACTAAACGCCCATCACTTGCACTTTCTTCATCTTGTATAGGATCTATAATGAATTTGTCTCCAATTAAAAATACACTGAAATTAAAAGGTTCATTTTCAGTTAAAGGCAATTTTTCCTTTGAAGGTTTTTCATAGTCTATTTTTTCTTCTTTTTTGTCATAAAAAGGTATTTTTGCATCTTTTAGTGCAGCAACTGCTGCTATGAATGCAGCATCAAGTAAATTGCCGTCGTCATTTATAGAATAAACATCCACAAATATTTGCCATACTTTTTCTCCTTTTTCAATACATAATTTACTTAGGTCAATAAACTTAGATTCTCTTAGCCCTCTGTCTACTAATCTGCCAAGTTCAATAGCATCAAATTTTGGAGGGCCATATTCATATTTTTGATGGCTTAAAGGACTTAGCTCTGCAGTTACCATTAAATTTCCTTTATCAGGAGAATCAGGATAGGGTTCAGCTGTTTCCATTTTTACCCCAACCCACACTTCTGTTTTACCTATTTTTACTTTAGCACTTCCTTCTGATTTTTTTGAAATTCCACACTCAACTGTTATTTCTCTGTATTCATCAGGATTTCTCTTGTCAAATCTATGTCCATGTTCCAAGTACTCATGAATTCTCTTTGTTGTTAAGTTTGATTCTTCTATCATGCTGCAAAATCCACCTCCGTGATATCTATTTGTCCTAAACTTTCTGGGAAATGTTTTTTAAAATCTTCCCTAAATTTACTTAATTCTAAATCCTTTTTCATTTCAGCATATACTTCTACCTTACCACTATTTTCTCTTGTAGAGTCATTTATTAATCTTCCATCATAATCAACTAAATGTAACCTTATTTCTTCTATTGAATCAGCTCTATATTCAGTATTATCAAATGTAATCCTCACAGTTCTTGGTCTTTTTGTACCTATCATTTTCCCTTCTCCATTTCTTGAACTTCTTTCAAAGCTTTTTTCTGAGTTTCATAAATTTTCTTGCAAGTTTTTCTTCCAAGATCAACAGCTTCTTTTAATTCTTTATGGGATATTTTACCATCAAGCTGTATATGTACAAGATTTCCAGATCTATTCATAAAAGACATTGCAACATCAGTAGCACCCTCTCCTTCTTCATAATCTTCTTCTTCTTTTGTAACATCAACTACCATTTGTTTGTCCATTTTTCCGATTGAAACACTTGTTACAAAATCTTTCATAGGAACTCCAGCATGAGCTAAAGCAAGTGAAGCTGCATTTATTCCTGCACATCTTGTTGAAGCATCTGCTTGTGGAATCATTATGTGAACATCTACAACTGTGTTTGGAAAATCCCTAAGTAGTGTTGAGGAAGCCAAAGCCCATTCGCTGATTTTTGATATTTCAGTGCTTCTTTTGCTAGGACCTGGACGAATTCTTTCACTTACTGAAAAACTCATCATTTGATAATTAACTCTTAATATTCCCTTTTCAGGATTTTGCATATGCTGAGGATGTAATTGTTTTGGTCCGTAAACTGCAGCTATTGCAACAGTATCTCCGAATGCAAACATAGCACTTCCGTCAGCATTAGGAACAACTCCAACCTTTGCAGTTATCTTTCTAGTTTCATCAAACTTTCTTCCGTCGAATCTCTTAGTATAACTCATCTTTCTCTCCTAGTTTTGGAAACCTTTTTCAAAGGTTTATTTGTGTATGCCATTATACTGCCAACCCCCATATATTTCTAAAAGTAAAATCTCTTCCAATAGAAATAGAGTTAACTGTTCCTTGAATATAATCATAATTTCTATCTATAGCTATTCTTACTCCTGAAGTTTCTAACAATTCTTTCCTCATCAGCCCTTCTTCTTTTCCCTGCCTATAAAATGTTCTGGATTTTCTTTTATTGCGATCTATTAAATTTAATTCCATAATTTCTAAATCCCTATCATAAATCAATTGAGCCACATTATCTTCATCATCTAAAGTTATTGTAGTAGTATACCCTTTCATTTTCTTCCTCCATTATTTGTTTCCAACCCATAGCGAGGTTTATCTCCTTCAATTTTTGCTCCTATTCCAGAAAATACCAAGTCGCAGATGTTCTCACCTTGAGGCACTTTACATCTTTCTCTCATTGCTCGTATTTGACTATAAAACATACTCGCTATATTCCCAATTCTCGGTTCTCCAACTTTTCCTTCTGGGTTTGATGATTGATAATGTAATGTCATTTTAAGCAGCTCCTCTTAGAGTAAATTCTACTCCCTGTTTATATTCTCTTTCAAATGGAAGAAAACTAGCATCACTTGCTCTTGAATAAAATTCATTAAGTACTTTGCGAGATTCATCCGGGGTTAGAAGTCTTTCACCTTTTATCTCATAAACTCTAATATGATCTGGTACTTGGTCTAGTAATCTTTCAGGAATTTCATCAAAAGTTATATCCCCAACATCCCCTAAATCAAATTTATTTGTAACAAATAATTGAGCACCATCTGTAGATTTAGCTTTTCCTTGTAACACTCTAAATTTAAATCTTTCCGGTGCCATTTTATTTTCTTCCTCCATTAGCTTTTTCATTTTCTAAAAATTCTTTAACTTTGTCTGTAAGTCCAGATATAAATGTTCTGTCTGTAACAAAGTTTATTGCTTTTTTTGCAAATAATTCATCTTCAACATTTTCTCCCCTTATCCAGACAATTCCATTTTGCCCAACAGTTATTTTGCAGTTTGTCTCGTCTTTAATTAATTTTATCATGCTACCTTCTTTACCAATAACTCTCGGCACTTTGTTAGGATTTATTTTAATAATAATTCCTCCATCTAGTTTGCCAAGACCTTTTCCTTCAAGAGTTAAATCAACACCCTTTGCTTTTACATTTGATATTTTAGCATTGAAAAAATCACTTATGTCTAAAAAGTCAGATAAATTATTTTTATCAATATATCTTGGCACTTCAGACAATGGCAAAAATGCAGAAATTGCACAATCAATATCAGTTAACCATCCATTAAATGTAATATCACTTACTCTTCCAATTATTACATTTCCCCTTCTTGGGATAAACACTCCTGACAAAGGAATTATTTTTATAAGCTTGCCATTTTTATCTGCCAAACCATATCTATAAGCAACTATATCATTCCCCTCCCTTTTAGTTCCATCTCCAGGTAAAAAATCATTCCCAGATACAATTACCTCTCCAGGAATTACTATTTCCCTATGGCTTTCTTCTATGTTATTTTCAATTTCTGATTCCATTTTATTCTTTTATCTCCTGACTCATTACAGAGCCATGTGTTACTGAATTTAATTTATCATAAAATTCCAATTGTAAACCAATAGGAATATTAATAATAATTTCTAAATCTCCATTATTCATCCACTCTTCTTTTTCTTTATAGCTTTGCACAACTCCATAAGCCTGCCCAGTATATCGTGCAGGAATAACTATTTTTACTTTTTTTGTTTCAATTCTTAAAGGTATTACTCTAGATAATTTTTCAGTTATTTCTTTTAATTGAGCATCTATTGGTTTATTAGTTATATTTATTCCAGACTCCTTTATAGCGTTTTCAATTCTTTCAGGAGTATATGGTCTTCCTGTTCTTGGGTCAACAGCATTTTTAGACAAGAAAGTAACAATTTGTTTAGCTTTATCACTTAATTCTTTATGTTTGTATTCAGCAGGAATTTCAATGTCCCCCCTTTTAATTATCTGTCTAGCTACTTCTTCCACATTTTGAGTTTTGAATGCTTCTTCAAGTTCTTTTCCAGATGCATGATTTCCTTTTTTTGCATCTGTAAATATTTTATCCATAACTAAAATTTCATTAATAGAAACATTTTCTCCTTTTCTTAATGCCAAAGCTTTGTCAACATCAACTAGAATTTCAAAATGTTTGCTTCCCACTTTAATTCGAGCAGTAACATCAGTCATTTTATGTGTATTTCTTCAGAGAACCTTCATCGAGTCTAACGACCTTTGAATTTTTTACAGGAACATATGCAACATCAAATCTTGAATGTTCAAAATTTTTCCCAAGAATTTCTTTAAAGATTCCCAAAGCTAATTTAATTCCTCCTTCAATATTTAGATTTTTATTGTATTTTATTCTTAGTATTTCTTTTATTCTTTCATCATTTTCTCCAATAGCCATTGCATTGTAAGAAAAATAATTTCCAGTTATATCTGAAGCAAATATTTGAGGTTTATTTTCATCTATTCCTCCAATCATTAAAGAAACTCCAAAAGGTCTTGCCCCGCCATATTGTGTGAACATTTGTTTTGTGTTTGCTATTTCTCTTATTATTGATTCAACATCTATAGGTGAATCATAAGTAACTCTGTGCTGCTGTGCTAAAATTCTTACTTTATCAATTAATATTCTTGCATCACTTAGTATTCCTGCAGCGCTTCCAATAGCATGAGAATCAATTTCAAAAACCTTATTAGCACTACCAGGAATTATTAAAGGATCATTTATCCTTCTATCACTTACAATTACAATTCCGTCTGTACAAACAACTCCAATGCTTGAGCTACCTAAACGAACTGTTTTCTCTGCATACTCTACCTGGAGCAAGTGCCCGTCAGGCGAGAACATAGTTGCAGCTCGATCATAACCCATTGCTTGATGTTGGATCTCACTTGGCATGTCCATTTTAACATATTAATGAGAAGTTAGCATAATATAAACTATCTTTCTCTTATCTCTCCATTTTTTCTAAGAGGTTAAGGTTTAAAAAGCTTTCTCTATCAAAAGCTTTTTGAGAGAGCAATATTGAATTAAGAAATTTGGATATGAAAATTAGTGTTAAGTCAACGGATTTATCTTTTATTAACAGCTTCATCCATTCTTTTTACTCCTTCAGCAAATTCTGGAGGACAAACCGCTTCAGCGATTCTAGGAATTTCCATACTTAAAATAGTATACATTTAACTAGGATAACCTACTAATTTACTAGGAATAGATTTACCAGGAAATCCACTTTTTCCCCTTTTCAAATCACCAATTGCCCTCATAGCAGCTAAATAAAAACCCTGAGGAACAAGTTCTTCATTTAACCTATCTGCTAAATATGCCCCAAAAATGTAAGTTATATCATCTTGATTAGGCATATATTCACTTAGAGTTTTTAATTTTTCTTTTATTGGTTCCATTGATAATGCTTCGTCTAATGCCATGATTATTACCAAAAATTATATTTTATAAACCTTTCTATTTATTACCACTAATAAAGAAATACTTACTTTTTCTTCCCCAAGCCTTTCAAAGTTCCTGAAATCTTGGCTATTTCTATGCCTTGCGTTAGGGCAAAACTAGCCTTTACTTTTTCTAATTCGCTCCTATTTACAGCCAGAATATTCTTTGATACAAACATAGGAGATGCCTTTGCATATCCTAAAATACCAATATATCTTAATATAGATTTTTCAGCATCTTCTTTGTTAAATGTGCCTTTAAGTAAAAGATATCTTTTGTTTTCTTTCATGCTTGGTTTAAGATTTTTCATTTTAAATTTTTGGGAACCTTTTAGAAAAAGGTTCAATTTCATAATTAGAAAAGTAAAGTATTATAGATAAACTTTACTATATGTAAAGTAAACCTTGTATCTTAACATAATTTATCATTAAAACATACCATACTTTTACCTTATTTACCATTGATTTATTTATAAATTGGTTAATATTGTGTTATATTTACGACATTTCAAGGGTATATGAAAATGTTAAGTTTGATTATTTACTTAACACTATAG
>JBBSZB010000095.1:0-6921 GCA_038044965.1 Nanobdellota archaeon | reverse complement strand
TTTGTAGCTTTAAGTTAGTTTGCACAAAAAAGATAGAAAAGCTTATAAAGTATAATGGACATGTGTAATTTAATATGGACATGTATCATATTAAATGGACAAGATTGCAAGCAGAATTATTTAAGTTTTTATGTATAAAAGCTGGCACAAGCATGAATTTAAGAGAAATAGCCAGATTATTAAAAAGGTCCCCAACGGCTGTTTCGAATGCTTTGCAAAATTTAGAAAAAGAAAGATTAATAAAAATTAAAAAACAAGGCAGTATAAATTTACTTTCAATTGAATTTAATAGAGATAATCAAAATGCAATTGATTTAAAGCGAGTTGAAAACCTGAAGATGATTTATGAATCTGGATTTGCTAAATTTTTGGGTGATAGTTTTCCTGGATGCACCATTATCCTTTTTGGGAGTTATTCAAGAGGTGATGATGTTTGGACTAATACAATTGAAGGATATAAGTCTGATATTGACATTGCAGTTATAGGAACAAAAGGTAAAGAGATAAACATATTAAAATTTGATAAACTGTTAGAAAGAGAAATAATTATTAATTTTTATTCTTCATTTAAAGAAATTCATAAAGATTTAAGAGATAGTATACTAAATGGGATAATACTATCAGGAAGTGTTGATTTATGAAACTGCCGAAGGAATTTGATTACTATATACAGAAAGGCATAATTAGAAAGTCTGGTCAAGATAAGCCAAGAGCAGAATTTTTACTTAAAGAATCTAAAGTTTCATTGGAAGGGCTGAAAGAGAGAATTAAGATAATAGGAATCAATGAGAAAAATGCAAATTCTATAATAAAAGATTGTTATGATATTATTATGGAAATAATAAGAGCAAAACTTCTTCTTAATGGATATTCTTCGTCAGGAAGTTATGCTCATGAATCAGAAATCGCTTATCTTAAAGAACTTAAATTTTCTGAACGTGAGATTTCTTTCTTAAATGAATTAAGGTATTTTAGAAATTCAGTCACTTATTATGGAAAGATTTTAGATAAAGAATATGCAGAAAAGGTCTTTGAATTTTTGAATAAAATTATTAATAAGTTTAATGATGATTGATTCATTATACTCCATACTAAGCTGTGGGGTAGGCTAATGAAAGTTATTAAACTATAAAATACTCTTTTTCTAACGAATGAAGTATCTAAAGTTAATCATAAGGTTCATATAAAGTATTCACAAAACATTTAAAGTGCTGAGTTTTATATATTCTTATGGATAAAATTAAATATTTTTTGAATAAGGTTAGAGAAATGTCTGATTTTGATAGCGTGAAGTTTATTATTTTATTTGGCTCTTATGCTTATGGAAGGCCAAATAAACTTTCTGATTATGATTTTGCAGTATATTATGTGGGGGATAAAAAAGAGAGATTTAAATTTAGGCTTAAAATTTTGAGTAAGCTTTCAGATGATTTTGATGTCCAGATTTTTCAAGATTTACCATTGTATGTTCAGAAAGAAGTTTTAAAGGGCAAAGTCATTTATGTTAAAGATGAGGATTTAGGATTTGTTTATGATACTGCTTATTCTGTTATTAAGAGGTTTGAGGATTTTAAAAAAGCATATTATGACTATATTGGTATGGAAAGGATAAAATGAAAGAAACTAAAGTATTAAGGGGAGAAATTATAAAGTCTAAGATAAGCAGAGTTATTGATAATTTTTTTAGCTAGTTAAATATTTAAACTTTGTATGCGGTTTTTATTTCATGATTAATTTAAAAGATAAAAATATTTTAAAGTTTATTGAAAAGGCTAGAGTAGATGCAGATGTTTTAGCTATTGCTTTATTTGGATCAATGGCAAGAGGCGAACCACATAGGGATATTGATCTTTGTATCTTTTTAAACAGAAAAATGACAAATAAAGAGATGACTGATAAAAGAATTAAATACCTAAATAATGCGAGCGATAAACTCGATATACATATTTTTCAACAACTCCCGGTTTATATAAGGGTTAGGATTCTAAAGGAAGGAAAGATATTATTTTGTAATGATGAGGATTCTCTTTATGAAATTGCATTTGATATTATTAAAGAGTTTAATCTTTATGAGAAAGTTTATAATATGTGTTTAGGAGGAGTGGAAAATGGATAAAAAGAGGATATTGGCAAAATTTAAGGAATTAGAAAGTTATTTAGACGAACTTGAGAGTGTTAAGCCAGGTGAATTTGAAGAATACCTTAATTCTATTGAGAAAAAGAGATCTTGTGAGAGGATTCTTCAGATTTCTATAGAAACTGTTTTAGATATCTGTAATATTCTTGTTTCTAGCTTGAAACTTGGCATACCTGCCCAAGAGTCAGATATTTTTATTAAACTTGAAAATAAGAAAGTAATCTCAAAAAGAATGGCAGTTATTTTAGATGAAATGAAAGGTTTTAGAAATATCATTGTCCATAAATATGCAATTGTTAATGATGAATTAGTTTTTGAAATTATTTCAGAAAGATTAGGGGATTTTGAAAAGTTTAAGGAAGAGATACTTACATTTATTAATACTATCAAGAAAAACTAATGATTATAGAAGAAGTTGAAAAACTTTTGAATAAGTATAAAAGTAGCAGTAATTTTAGGAAAGTTAATAGATATTGACAACATTCTTTTCTTAAATACACTAAACCATAAGTAGTTATTCTTAATACGTTTGTACAACAGTTTACCATATTTACTAAAAAATAATTAAATAGCAACTGTTAAAATATAAGTGATAAAAAATTAAGTATTATTACTAAAAAGTGTTGTGACTAACCTATTTCAACTTATTATTTTATTAAATTTGATATTTTTATTAACGATATTTTTCAGAAAAGTATAATTTTGTATAAAAATTAATAGATTTTAAAAAAGGAACAAGGACTTTTTGATTTTCTTAAAGATAGTTTTAATTGAAAAGAAATTTCAAGAAATTCCCATAGTTTGTTATAGTTAGGTAAAATCTGAATAATTCTTCTATAAATCCTTATGTAAAATGTTTATTTGAGTATTGTAATTCTATTAGTAATAGTAATAATGTGGCTTATATTTCCATTATCAATGGAAATGTTTATAAATACCTTAAACATAGCAAAATCATGGATAGAACAGAATTAAAGGAAGTAATAGTTGACCAAAACAGCAGGCAAGAGCAGGAGAACTTAGTAGACAGAGAGATATTCTCTAAAGTTGAGTCATATATTAAAAATGACTTTGTTATAATAATTTCAGGAATAAGAAGATGCGGAAAGTCTGCATTATTATTTCAGATAAGAAAAAAACATTCAGGGTATTATCTTAACTTTGATGATGAGCGATTAATTAATTTTAAGATTGAAGACTTTAAGATATTAGAAGAGTTATTTATAGAATTGTATGGAGAGAAGAAAATATATTATTTTGATGAGATACAAAATATTCCTATATGGGAAAGGTTTGTTAGAAGATTGCATGATGAAAGAAAAAAAGTATTCATAACTGGCTCAAATGCTTCTATGTTAAGTAAGGAGCTTGGAACTCATCTTACAGGAAGGTATCTTATGTTGCAGATGTTCCCTTTTTCGTTTAAAGAATTTTTATCTCTAAAAAAGTTTGAAATTGATGAAAAGTCAGCGTATCTTACTGTATCACGAGCAAAAATAAAAAAGAATTTTTCAGAGTATTTTATTAGTGGCGGATTTCCAGAATATCTTAAAGAGTTAAATACAGATTATTTAAAAACTCTTTATGAAAATATAGTCTATAGGGATATTTTAGTAAGATATAAAATACCTAATGAAAAAAGTCTAAAAGAGTTAGCCAATCTTGCAATTAACAGCATTTCTAAAGAAATAAGCTTTAACTCAATAAAAAAGATTTTGGGTCTTGGGAGTTCAACAACTGTTAAAGATTATTTTGATTATTTAGAAAATAGCTTTATTATTTTTTTAATCTTTAAATTTGATTATTCTCTAAGAAAGCAGATGTATTATAACAAAAAAGTTTATTGCATTGACAATGGATTGGCGAAATATTTGGGGTTTAGAGTTACTCCAGATAATGGCAAACTTCTTGAGAATATTGTTTTTATAGAGCTAAAAAGAAGAGCGAGAGAGATATATTATTATTCAGATAAAAAAGAATGCGATTTTGTAGTTAAAAAAGGTTCTAAGATTACTCAAGTTATTCAATGTTGCTACGAATTAACAAGAGATAATAAAGAGAGAGAAATTGCTGGATTAACAGAAGCAATAGATAAATTCAAATTAAAAGAAGGTATAATTCTAACTTATGATCAGGAAGAGGAGATAGTAATAAAAGGAAATAAGAAAGTGATTGTCAAACCAGTCTGGAAATGGCTTTTAGAAAAAAGCGAATAATAATTCATTAATCGATTAAACCCTATAGCTTGCCGTGATTAGAAGGATTCACTAATAATATTCTTTAGGTAAATTGGTTTGTTAATGTTTTCAAGTCTAATTATTATTTTTATACCAATTCAGAAAATCATAGGAAAATTTATAAGCTTCAATATCTGATAAAAATAATGGAATCAAGAGAAAGTTATGAAAAGAATTCTGATTCTAGATTTTATAATAATTTAGTTAGTGCAGGAAAAAAACTTGGAAGATTAGGAGCTGCTGGTTTAGTTGGATTATTTTCTTATTTGCCAAGTGCATATGCTATTCAAAATACAGGGGTTGATAGTGATTATGATGGTGCTTCAGATAGTTTTGAAACATCTAGAGGATCAAACCCAAGTGTTTATGATAGTCTTTATGGAAATTTAATTCCTGATGGACTACAAATAGGTTATGATCCATTAACTAATCCAGGAGTAGTTACTACATTTTATGACCCGCATCCTGATAAAGTTACAGATGGCTCTGGTGTAAAAACATTTGTTTCAGGCCAGGTTACTCATGAAAATGGAAGGTATGAGTTTGCTGTTGGGCATAATTTAATGAGTGATAGATTATATTTTATAAGAGGAACAGTTCAAGATGGCCCTGATGTTACTGGTCCTGGGGGTATTCCTGATGGTATTCCTGATGGAAAAGAACTTGCAAATGCTGATCTTTATAGAGTTGATGTAGGTAATTCGGCTAGTGAAATTCCTTTAACAACTGGCGGACATTTTAAAACCTGGAATATGGATACAGGCAGTAGTAATGCAACAAATACTGGAGTTTATTTTAGTGATAATGGGGCAATTAATGAATTTTTTGATGATACAAAAATGTCTCCAAGAATTGTTTTGCAGCCAGCAAGTGGAGAAAGCTATTATAACCCTGTTTTGTATAATCATTCTACTCTTGGATATCATTTATTAGTTAATGTTATTCCAAGCAGCGGAGATGGCCTTTTATCAGTTATAAATGCTTATCCATTGAAAGATGGGGTTGCAGACCCAGCTGATTTTAGTAAAGTTGTTGATATGACACTTCCTGCAAATGGTTGGCCCCAGCAAGGTTCATTTTACGCAAGACCTAATTTAAGTGGAAATAGTCTTTTATGGCTTGGATTTAGCTCAGCATCTCCAAGAATGAGGATCTATGTAACTAAAAATTCCGATTTAGAAAATATTATTGCTAATAAAACTATTTTTTATGAAAATGAACCAGTTAATAATGTTACAAGAATAGACACTTCTGACGGATTATTCCCATTAGGCTGGTCTGGGTCAAATGTTTTGATGTTAATAGATGAGGAAAATGCTTTTATTCCATATAGTTTATCTGCTAACAATTTGTTAGATGGAACTACTGATTTTGATTTGCGTGTCTGGAATACTGAAAATGGTACTTTAAATTCTTATATTTTATGGCCTGATAATCAGTTTGGCATGGTTCTTTTTCCAGATAAAAGGTTTGCGCTAACTAATTTTAATGGGGGAGTTGGCGGAAGTGAAGGAAAAATTGATTATGGAGTATTAGAAAGTGCTGTTAGTTTGCTTGGCGGTGCTAAAAGTTTTACTTCAAATCTTTCTTTTGTTACAGATGCTGGTTTAGATCATTTTATACCTGCAGGTACTTCAGTGTCTATTCCATTTGGAAATCCTCCTTTTATTTATGAAAGAGCAAATTTTGTTATTGGTGCTAAAGCTGGAAATGTTGTTGTAAGAGAGGTAGAGAGTAGCCCTAGTGGTACTATTTTTGATAATAGTGGCACGCACTTAGTTGAATTTCCTGTTAATAAAGATATTCTTAATTATCTTGGTAAAGATATAATGGATCCTACTGCTGTAAGTGTTACACTAACTACAGGTACTGGAACTGAACTACTTACAATTATTTCTAGAGATCCTGTTAACTCAACTATTTCAGGTTATGTAGATCATTTTTCAAATTCTACAATAGAAGTTAATGGTGTTACTAAAACTTTAAATGATACAGATGGAGATGGAATTAGTGATGTTGATGAGACAGATGTTTATTTAACACAACCTTTAGTATGGGATACTGATAATGATGGCTTAAGTGATGGACAGGAAGTTAATACTTACGGAACTCAACCTACTGTTTATGATACAGATGGTGATGGAGTTAGTGATGGACATGAAATAATTTTTGGAACAAATCCATTAAATCCTTTAGATTTTCCAAATTTACCTGTTGATAATAGATGTGGAAGATTTGGCCTTGTTTCTTTGTTAGGAATGGCTGGCGGAAGTTATCTTATAAAAAGAAGGTACAGAAGTCCGACTTCTAATTGATTTTTGTGATAAAGATAAGTGTGATATTAAGATTTTTATGGCTTTGAGTTAAAACGAGATGCATTTAATTTGTTATTAATATCAGATATTAATAACAAATTACTGAAGTTGGAAATATCTTATTAAAATTATAGTTCCGAAAGATTTATATATTAAAATAGATAGTATTATCTATTAAATAGATAATTAAAATGAGACAAGAAACCTTACTTAAAATTATAGGATTAATGAG
>JBBSZB010000094.1:0-4484 GCA_038044965.1 Nanobdellota archaeon | reverse complement strand
AAAACAGAAAAACTTATAAACTATAACAATTATAACTATTATAACTATTATAACTATTATAACTTAGACAAAATGGAAAACACAACAATTGCAATATCAAAAGAAGTAAAAGAGGGAATAATAGAGTTTGGCAATAAAGGAGAAACTTACTCTGATATACTAAAGAGGTTAATTAAGAGCGCAAGAGAAAGGCAATTGCACGATTTACTAATGAGTGATGAGAATACTGTTTCTATAGACGAAGCACTTGCGAATGCCAAAAAAAGATGGCGCAAGTAAGAATTACTAAAAAATTAGAGGAAGAAATAAATAAAATTTTTAAGAATGAGTCTGTTGTTATTTTTAGTTTAATATATTCTCTTAAAGAACATCCCCACAAAGGAAAAATTGTTGGGCAGGTTGGAGGAATACTAATAAAGGAGATAAGGTATGAATCTTATAGGTTTTATTTTATTACAGATGGATATAAATTAAAATTATTAGAAAAAGGTGAATTGATTGATATTTTAATTAAGTTTGTCAAAATGTCTGATAAAAAAGACCAGCAAAAAATCATTGATGAGATTAAGTATATTCTAAGAGTTTTTGGAGAGCAAAAATTTGAATAAGATTTTCAAGTAATTTTACAATAAAAGATTAAAACAGAAAAACTTATAAGTAAGGAAATTCTTACTTTATTGATTTAATAAAATGGAAACAAAAATAATTAAGGTAACAGATAAAGGGCAGATTTCTTTACCTGTAGGCATGAGAGAATCTCTAAAAATTAAGCAAGGAGATGAACTTTTCATTACAAAAAATGAAGATACTATTGTAATTAAGAAAATTAAAAGAGAGGATTTTAACTATTTGTTAAAACATTCTGAAAAAGTAGCAAAGAAGTTATGGGGCAATAAAGAGGATGAAGTCTGGGATAGTGTATAAAATGTATAAACAAGGTGAAATAGTTGTTGTTCCTTTTCCATTTTCTGATTTAAGTAGCATAAAACAAAGACCTGTATTAATATTATCAAAGAACATAGATAATGATTCTAGTGAAGATATTATATCTTGTGGAATGACTTCAAATATTAAAGATTTAAAATATTCTATTTTAGTTGAAAATAAAGACTTAATTGAAGGAAATATACCAAAACCAAGCAGGATAAAAGTAGATAAACTTTTTACAATTAGCCAGAATATTATTAATAAGAAAGTAGCGAGGATTAATAAGGAAACTTTTGAAAAAGTAAAGTCTGAATTTTTTAGGTTAGTTTAATGGAATTTTTGTATTTCACTAATTTATCTTATAATTAACTTTTAGCAACATGGTCCCAGAGATACTGATGATATTTTTTGTAATTCTCTGCAAGCTCTTTACTTTCTATGACAAATACATTAATCTCTTCTCCTAAAATCATCTGAGCAACTTTATCCCCATAAATTACAGTTACAGTTGGATTTCCTGAGAACTCTTTTGGAAGAAATTTAGAAGTGTTAAATAATTTTTTATCAACCCCTTTTCTTTTTTCATATCTAAATAAATGAAAACTTTTTACTTTTCTTTTTATTCTTCTATTGTTCCAATCTTTCCAATAGGCTGGAAATCTTTTGGGAACATACATTCCAGAACCTATCCAATATATTGCATCATAATTCAACAGATCATCCCAGACAGCTTTCATTCCTTCCGAACCCTTAAATATTTCTGCAAATAATTCTTGCTTTTTTGATTTAAAAACTTCTTGCATTGATGGAACAATTTTCTCAACGTCTGTTTTTATACTATCTAGATTCGATTTTTTTTCTTCAATATAACTTAATATTTTATCCGGGTTAGATACTCGGAATATCTTTTTTTTATTAGATTCTATATAACTTACAAGACCTCTTTCAATTAATTTGTTGAGAATATCATATATATTTCTTCTGTCTATACTTACTTTTTCATGTATATTATTTATTGATGTGGCTCCTATTTCTAATAAAGCTGAATAGACTTTTATTTCTCCTTCTGATAGCCCTATTTTCTTTAATATTTCAAGATCCATAGCTTTAAGAAAAAATGAATCTATATAAACTATTCTATATTATGGTAGTATTATATTACCATAAATGTTTAAATATAGTTATATTATGTTACTACTATGAAAAGATTAAAAAATAAAGACGGGTGTCTTGAAAGAGAAGTTGGTCCAATTAAAGTAGTTGGAAGAATAGCAAAAAAAGCTGTATACAATACTGCTGGAACAATAAGAGACATTGCAACTGCTCCAATAATTGGAAGTATGCCTACTGAAAAAATAAGAGCCTATTATGGAGAAAAGCCAAGTGAAGAACTTTTAGTACTTGAAAGAAGACTTGAGCATTTAAGAGGTAATTGTTCTGGAATTACATATCGGGATTATGTAAAAAGAATTCAACCAGTAAGAAACGAATGGGAAGAGATGATGGATAAAGAATGTCCTAGAGCGTATAAATGTATATCTAATTTTAAAAACATTGAGGTATTAAGTACACTAACTTTCCCACTCAGTGGTTTAACTGGGGGTGCTTATTTAGGTTATATGGTTGCTATCCAAGAGGATTCAGGAATTATGGATGCGGCTAAAGGAGCTTCTATACTTGGATTTGTAGGCTTTGCAGGCTCTATAATTCCACTTTCTATGTTTTTTGGTTCACAAGAAAAAGGAACTTTACCTTATAGATTGGGTAATTGTTTATATAAAGCAGGAAAAAAGGTTGGAGATTATACTAAAGGCATTTATAGAGAAAATGTTGAAGAAATTATTGATGAAGAAGAAACAGAAAGGAAGAAAAATGAAATTGAAGTAAAAAGACTTGAAGATGAATTAAGATTAGGATACAAAGCTTTGGCTGAAGTAAACAAAACTCTTGGAGGAGAAAAATCGGAAAAGGAAATTGGAACAGAAGATCAAATAAAAGGTTTATTTCCAAATGCAACTCCAGACCAAATAAGAGAGTATGAAACATATCTTGAAGCTGGATTAGAATCTGCTCAAGAAATTGAAGGCAGCCATTATAATAATTTGGAAGTTGTTGTGGGGAAAGAGAAAAATTGCTCAATTCACTAATTTTATAAACTTACCTTATTTTGATTTTTCATGGTTAACAATAGTCAAGAATCAATTAATGACCTTGAAATAATGGCTCCGGCTGGGAATTTTGAGTGTCTACAGGCGGCGGTAAAAGCAGGCGCAAACTCTGTGTATTTTGGTGTAGAACAATTAAACATGAGGGCAAGAGCTGCAAATAATTTTGCTCTTGCAGATTTGGATGAGATTGTTAAAATATGCTCTGAGAAAAATGTTAAGACTTATCTGACTTTAAACACTATAATGTATGATCATGATATGAATTTAATGAAAAAAATCTGTGACGCTGCTAAAAAGGCTCGTGTTGATGCTGTAATTGCATCTGACATTTCTGCGATAAGTTATGCTAATTCAATTGGTTTAGAAGTTCATATTTCAACACAACAAAATGTTTCAAATATAGAAGCTGTAAAATTTTATGCTAAATTTGCAGATGTAATTGTTTTAGCTAGAGAGTTAACCCTTAGCCAGGTTAAAAAAATATGTGAAGAAATTAAAAAAGAAAATATTAAGGGGCCTAATGGTGAGTTAGTTAGAATTGAATTATTTGCACATGGAGCTTTATGCGTTGCTGTAAGTGGAAAATGTTATATGTCTCTTGGTACTTACAATGCCTCGGCTAACAGGGGAGCTTGTTTACAAAACTGTAGAAGAAGCTATAAAATAATTGATGAAGAAACAGGGGATGAGTTAGTTGTTGATAATAAATATATAATGTCTCCAAGCGATTTATGCACAATTGGTTTTATTGATAAATTAATTGATGCAGGTGTTAAGGTGTTTAAAATTGAGGGGCGTGGAAGAAGTGCAGATTATGTTTACACAGTTACCAAATCTTATAGAGAAGCTGCTGATTCTGTTTTAAACAATGATTATACTGAAGAAAAAATAAAAAATTGGACAAAAGAATTAGAATCTGTGTATAATAGAGGATTTTGGCATGGGGGATATTATCTTGGTAAAAAATTAGGAGAGTGGAGTGGAGTCTATGGAAGTAAAGCAACTAAAGAAAAAATATTTGTTGGAGTTGCAAAACATTATTTTCCTAAAACAGGTATTGGAGAGTTTCATATTCAATCTGAAAAGATTAGTGTTGGAGATGAAATTCTAATTACGGGAAATACAACAGGCGTTATTCAATCTAAGTTAAATGAAATGTTTGTAAATGATAAATCAGGAATTAAAGAAGCAAAAGCAGGAGATGTAATAACTTTCAAGGTAAGTGAGAGAGTTAGAGAAAATGATAAATTATATGTTGTTGTGCAAAAAACAAAGTTTCAAGAGAACAATAAGCTGAAAGTTGTGAATCCGAGTGAATAAAAGAGAAACCTTTATATATTAGTACGTACTTAGTACGTAATGGTTCAAGAAGAAAAATTTATTCATAAA
>JBBSZB010000093.1:0-8067 GCA_038044965.1 Nanobdellota archaeon | reverse complement strand
TTTGAACACAAAAGTTTTTATATTGGTTTATACTTTACAAATTATTAAAATGGTAGATATTGAAATTTATCCCTTGTCTTCAGATTATACCTATTATACTTATATACCTGAACTTCCAAATGGTTTTAATTCTGTTATGCGGATTCTTGGTGAGCAAAGATTATCAGAAGAAGGTGTTCATAGAAATGTTAACTCCTTAACGGGTATTTTAAGTAAGTTATATAATCTTCTTACCTAAAGTTAATAATAAATTTTCATATAAAAATTTAAATAGTATTTTGTTGTAATATTAATATGGAAATATATAGGGCAAAAAATTTAACTTTTGGTTTTGGGGTTTTTTACTCTTCTTTAAACGAAGGTGGAAGGTCTTCTAGAAAAGATTACGACCAAAAAGATATACTCACATTTCTTGGTAGAACTGATTCTGCAAGTTGGAGCAGAGAAGAAAGAAGAAAATTAAGAGAAGCAGAAGAAGCTGGAAGAAGGCATGCCGATACACTTGTTGGAGGATGTGAGCCTGTTTTTACAGAACAAGATTATCAAAGTAGGATAAGAAGAAGATTAAGAAGAATATGATACTGTAAACTTAAAGTCACTTATTGTAAAAATCTATAAATATGCAATATTAAGATACAATTATAATTACTTACAATATAAAGATTATTTGAAATAACATCAATAAAACTATATTATTTTGTTTATTTTATATTTTTCTTATTTTCTTTTCTTTTCTTTAATAATTTATTTTAATCAAATATATAAATGATGATAACTTGACAATAGCACACTATAGAAAGATTTAAATATATTATGTGCATTAAATATAATAAATATATTAAATAAATAAGTATAAAATGCCAACAATTACATTATCTGTTCCTGAAGAATTGAAGAAAGAAATGGACAAATCTAAATTTATTAATTGGTCTGAGGTAGCGAGAGTTGCGATTAAAGAGAAAGTGGTTCAGCTAAGGATTCTTGAATCAATAGCCTCAAAATCAAAACTTTCAGAAAATGATGCTATAGAAATAGGAAGAAAGATAAAAAGTTCTCTTCATAAGAAATATTTAACTAAAAACTCTTAAAGAAAGATAGAGGAAATTTTTAAATGGAATTGGTGATTGATGCGAACATAATAATTTCTGCTATAATTTCTTGGTTAGGTAAGACTAGAGAGTTAATATTTTCTGATAAAATTATTTTATTTGCTCCGGAATATCTTACAGAAGAATTTGAAGAGCATAAACTGGAAATACTTGAAAAATCAAAACTTTCTGAATCAGATTTCCAACTTGCATTATCTTTAATATTCTCAAGAATTAATTTTATTTCTATGTCCGAATTCGAAAAATTTATTCCTATGGTGAAAGATAAATGTCCTGATGAAGATGATATGGAATATTTTGCCCTTTCTCTTTCTAAAAATATTCCTATCTAGTCAGATGATAAAGCTCTAAAGAATCAAGATATTGTTAGCATAATTTCTACAACTGAATTAATTAAAATAATCTCGTAATTAATCTTCCTCAATCCAACCATAACCTTTATCTTCTAATTGGTTAACAAGTTCTTTAGTTCCTTCAAGAGCAACTTTGCCTTTTATTATTATTGAAAGTTTATCGGGAGTTAGATATTCTAAAATTCTTTTATAATGTGTAATTATTAAAATTGTCATGTTTGGATTTTCTTCCTTTAGTGTTTTAATTCCCTGTGCAATTGTTTTTATTGCATCTATATCTAAACCAGAATCTGTTTCATCTAAAATAGCTAGTTTTGGTTTTAAAATAGACATTTGAAGAATTTCTGATTTCTTTTTTTCTCCTCCTGAAAAGCCTTTGTTTAGATATCTTTCTGAAAATTTGCTATCTAGATTTAATAATTTAGATTTTTCTTCTAAAATTTCTTTGAATTCCATTACACTTGGCTTTTTGTTATTTTCATTTAAATTTCCTAAAGCTGTTCTTAGAAAGTTAGAAATTGTAATTCCTTCTATTTCCTGAGGATATTGAAAGCTCATAAATATGCCTAACTTTGCTCTTTCGCTTACATTTAATTCTAGAATGTTTTTACTTTCAAATAATATTTCTCCTTTTATAACATGATATTTTGGATTTCCCATAATTACATTTGCTAAAGTAGATTTTCCACTACCATTTGGCCCCATTATTGCATGTATTGTTCCTTTTGAAACTTTTAAATTAATTCCATTTAGGATTTCTTTGCTTTTTCCTTCGCTTAAGACACCAAGGTTTCTTGAAGCATCAACTTCCTTTGAGTTTAACTCTACATGGAGGTTTTTTATTTCTAGTATTGTTTTTTCTGTCATTTTAGTTATTAACAATAGTTAAGAATGTATATTTAAGTGTTTTTATTGATACTCTGAGAATTCGTCTTCAGACACTTTTGCAAGTTTAAGAATTCCCTTAAGAGTACCTATTTTAAGCTGTTCGTGGTTTGGCACAACTGTTCCAACTTTTCCGTTTTCTGTTGTTTTCTTTAGAATTATATGGCTTCCTGTCTGCCTGATAACTTCAAAATTAAACTTGTTACAAAGAATTTTGACACACTCTTTACCAGATATTTTCTTAAGATTGGACATTTGAAATTTCAAAAGTAGTTAAAAGCGCCCTATTTCTTATCTTTACAGGAAATTCTTCCAGATATAATTCTGTTGCTTCTCTTAAATTTGCTATAGCTTCTTCTATTGTTTTGCCCTGGCTGACAGTTCCAATTTCAGGACATGTAGCTATATACATGTCTTCTTCTTTTTCAATTATTGCACTAAATGACCTCATGAAATTATAATTTGTTTAGAGTATTTAAGTGTTTTTATTTTAGTTTTTATCCCCTATTTATTGCTCTTTTAACAGCTTCTAGAGCAAGAGTTGCACATTTAATTCTTTGATAAGTAATATCTATTCCTAGTAACTTTTTAACATCTTCAAAATTTAGCTTTTGGATTTCTTTGACGTCTTTATTTTTTATTTTATCTGTTAACAATGAGGCAGATGCAATGCTTATAGCACATCCATGGCCCTGAAATTTAATATCTTTTACTTTATTTTCTTTTATTATTAGTTGAACTATTATTTCATCACCGCATAAAGGATTAAATTCATGATGTTCATTTGTAAAATTAGGTAGCTCTCCAAAATTATTAGGATTTTTGTATAATTCTAGAATTTGTTCTTTGTACATGCTTAACGTCATTTTAAATTTTTAACCCAGTTATTTAATATTTCAGATAATTTTTTGAGATTTTTCTCTTCATTATCTCCCCTAAAATTATGATCAGCTTCTTTTATGATATGTATTTCTTTTTTACAATTTAATGAATTGTATAGTATTTGCTGATGTCTTAAAGGAGTTGCTATGTCATCTTCTCCAACAATAAGTATAACTGGTATCTTTATTTTATTTGATTCTGTCAATACATCATATTTCATTCTGTCTTCCATATGACACCATTTTAATCTTTTCATAAAACCAGAATGACTCTTCCATTCTTTTATTCCTTTTTCTTTCCATTCATCCATTCCTTCCGAATCTTTAGTTTCTAAACTCAACTTTCCTGAAACTAGTGCTGAAATTGGTGCCAATGCTTTCACTTTATCTGGAAACTTTTCAGTATAAAGTAATATACACATACTTCCTATACTATGGCCTACAAGACAAAATGGTTCCTGATACCATTCTTGAAATTTTGCCCAATTAATTACATCTTCTAAGTCTTCATAATAATTTGTGACGGTTGCATCTTCAAAATTACCTTCACTTTCACCATATGAATTTGTTGTATCAAAACTTATTATGGCATAATTATTTTCTTTGAAAGGATTTACTATTGCTTTTATATGGGGCTGATTTTTTCTTCCACCAAGACCATGCATAACAAATACAAGTCCTTTTTGATTTTTAGATTTTTCAATTAATATAGATACTTTCTGCCCTTTTCTATTTTTTATAAATATTTTTTCTTCCATATTACTTATTAAAAACCTCCTTAACCTTTTTCAATCCTTGTATTAATTTATCAATATCTTCTTTTGTGTTGTAAATACTTAAAGATATTCTGCAAGTTCCTGATATTTTCATTTTATTCATTAAAGGCATTGCACAATGATGGCCTGCCCTTATACATATATTTTCATCTCCTAATATTTGTGCAACATCGTGACAATGAATTCCTTTTAGATTAAAAGAGATAATACTTTGTGAGTTCTTAGGATTATATATTGTGATGCCTTTAATTGTTTTTAGACTTTCATAAGTATAATTTAATAAACTTTTTTCATGTTTTTGAATATTATTTATTCCTATTTTATTTATGAAATTAATTGCTTCTCCTAAAGCTATTGCCGATGGAATGTTCTGCGTTCCTGCTTCAAATTTGTATGGAGGTTTTTGAAATGTTGATTTTTCAAAGCTTACTGATTCTATCATATCTCCTCCAAAATTAAAAGGAGGTAATTTTTCTAATAAGTTATATTTTCCATATAAGACACCTATACCCATTGGGCCATATACTTTATGTCCTGAAAAAGCTAAAAAATCACACCCTAGGTTTTTAACATTTATTTTTATATGGGAAACTGCCTGAGCTACGTCAATTATAGTTAAGGCATTATATTTTTTAGCTAATTTTATTATTTCTTTAGTATTATTTATTGTTCCAAGTGCATTTGAAATTAAAGATATTGAAACTATAGCTGTTTTATTGTTAATTATTCTCTTTGCAGCATTATAATCTAGAGTTAAGTCTTTCTTAATTGGAATCACTTTTATTTTAAATCCAAATGATTTTTCTAATTGCTGCCATGGAACTATATTACTATGATGTTCTAATTCTGTTAAGATTATTTCATTTTTTCCTTTTGATAATAATTCTAGAATTGTATATGCTAATAAGTTTAAACTTTCAGTTGTGCCTTTTGTGAAGATAATTTCATTTTCCTTACAATTAATAAATTTTGCAATTATTTTTCTAGAGTTTTCATATTCTTTTGTAGCATTTTCACTTAAAGAGTAGAGTCCTCTGTGAATATTTGCATTTTCGTTTTTGTAAAATGAATTTATTCTTTCTATAACCGATTTTGGTTTTTGAGTTGTTGCAGCGCTGTCTAGATAAACAAGGTTTTTTTGATTTTCAAATATAGGGAATTGGTTTTTTAGATTCATTTTAATTATGATTTTTGGAAACCTTTTCCTAAAAGGTTTATACTTAACTATTGTTAAGATTTGAGTATTTAAAGTTTTTCGCCAAATCTATGGCTAATTTTAAGTTTGTAACCACTAATAAATTAAACTAACCCAAAGATTTATAAATATATATTTTTTAGATAAATTATGAAAAATAATACTTTAAATGTTCCAGTTAGTATTGAAGGCGAAGAATTCTATAATAATAATCTTTCTGACGCACTTAGTAACTGTCAGAAACAGCATAGTCCTTTATTCATGCCTTCTTTGATTGATGCAAGGATTTATTCACCAAAAGGAGCAAGGATTTGGCAAAGTCGGTATGATTCAGTCAGTGCTAGAGTAACTGGAAAAACAAAGGCAGGAAATGCAGTTGTTGTATATGCCCATATACCTAATTATCTTGCTAAGCCTAAAAATATTGAGAAAGCAAAAAAACAAAAATTGGTTAATGGAGCAGGAATTGTTCCTCAAAATGAATTTCAGAGGCTTTTGGATTTAGAAGATGGTTTAAATGTTTTTGCTGTTGATAATAACACCTTAAATAGTTCAACTAGTGGAGTAGTCGCTATTAAAGATGCGTTAAAGCATCCCCAAACAATCCCTTTTATTGGGAATGAAGCAAGAGCAGAAGCTTATCTTAAAAGATTTGAAGAAGTTTATGGAAATAAGATAGGTATCTGGCATTGCAATGATTTGGGTGAACAACCATTAGGGCGTTTGCTTTATGTTGGCAGCAACTACTGCTACTTCGGCGATGGGTTGATTGGCGGCAGGGACCTTGGCAGGAGTGGGCGCTTTGTTGGGGTGCGTAAAAAGAGCGCCGAAGGCGCTTCACAAAAAGTTTTGCCTATACCTAATAAGAGACAATTAGGAAGAGTTATAAAAGAATTTGTTGCACCTTGTAATGCTTCTGAGCTTGAAAAAAGATTGGATGAATTATACAAATAAAGGCTCAAATAACAATTAAATTTAAAAATATCTAATTACAATTCTTTTAGTCTTGGTATTGCTCTTTCAAAGGAGCATTATTAAGGCCACACGCCAATTAATAGAGCTTTATATTATCAATTAGATAAATAATAAAGCCATAAAATTCAAAAGTGACATTAAGTAACCTTGCTGTGAAATATGAAACTTTGGTGATTTACTTTTAATTAATTGGCTACACTTGGCGTTTGCTTTATGTTGGCAACAACTACAACAATGGGTTGAATGGCAACAGGAACCTTAACAGAAATGGGCGCTTTGTTGGAATGGCTTTTGATACCAAGACATTTATTTTATTGATTAGGGTAATATGCATACTTATAAGAATATTTATGAAAAAATTTATTCACTTGATAATTTGCTTTTAGCTTGGAGAAAAGCAAGAAAAAGCAAAACAAAAAAATTGGATGTTATTGAATTTGAGAAAGACACTCTTGGAAATTTACTTCAATTGCAAGAAGAATTAAAAAACGAAACTTATTATCCCAAGCTATTAAAAACATTTATTTTAAGAGACCCAAAAACTAGGAAAATAAGCAAAGCTGATTTTAGAGACAGGATTGTTCATCATGCTATTGTCAATATTTTAGAGCCTATTTTTGATAAGATTTTTATTTATGATTCTTGTGCAAATAGAAAAAGCAAAGGAAATTTATTTGCATTAAAAAGATTTGAAAAATTCCAGAGAAAAGTTTCGAGAAATGGTAGGATAAATGGCTGGATAAATGTCAACCAAATAAAAGGTTATTGTTTAAAAGCAGATATAAAACATTATTTTGAAGAAGTTGACAATAACATTTTGATAAGTATATTGAGAAGAAAGATTAATGATAGAAAAACAATTAGTCTTATTATTAAAATATTAAAAAATAACAGTCAAAATGACACATTTTGTAAAGGGATGCCTCTTGGTAATTTAACATCACAATTTTTTGCTAATGTTTATCTTAACAAATTTGACTATTTTGTAAAACACAAAATAAGAGCTAAATACTATATACGGTATGTAGATGATTTTATTATTTTGCATAATTCAAGGTCGCAAATTAAATCTTGGAAAAAAGAAATTAATGACTTTTTGAATAAAGAATTAAAATTAGCATTACATCAAGATAAATCTAAAATTGTTTCATTATCCAAGGGAGTTGATTTTGTAGGATTTAGAAATTTTTATTATTTCCGACTTTTAAGAAAAAGAAATATAAGAAATATGGAGAGAAAAATCGAGATTTGCAAAAAAGGACTGATAAGCAACAATAAATTAATGGAAAGTTTTCAAGGGTGGAAGGCATATGCAAAATGGGCTAATAGTTATAAACTGAGAGAAGATTTTCAGAATGAAATTGACAAAATTCTGTTTTAACAATCAGATTTTTATAGATTTAGTTAAATTTCAATTAGTGTTTTTATAATCTCATTGACATTTTTCATGCAATCTTCATCAAGAACACCTATCTTATGGATAAATCTATTTTTGTCTAAAGACTGCATCTGGAATATTAGAAGTATTGAATCTTTTTCTAATCCATTTTCATTCGATTTTTTAACTTCAATTGTATGTGGAAATTTTAATGCTTGGATGTTTGAAGTTATTGGTATAGTTATAATCATACCGGTTTTTGTGTTAGAAATGATTAAACCAGGTCTTATTCCAGTTTGCTCTTTCCCACCTTTTTCAGGCAGTTTTATAAGCCATATTTCGCCCTTTTTCATAGATTATTTATTTTAATAAAATTAACAGAATCTTCAGTTCCAGCCTCTCCCCATATTTCAATTTCTTCATTCAAGTTAATTTGTTCTTTGATGCTTTCTAAATATAATTTTAGGTGATTGAGGGTTTTTCGCACCAAAAAGGCTTAAAAACAAGCTAAACTA
>JBBSZB010000092.1:0-3362 GCA_038044965.1 Nanobdellota archaeon | reverse complement strand
TGGCAGGCTTATGCAAAATGGGCTAATAGTTATGATTTAATTAGTAGGTTTTCCAAAGGTTTATTAACATTCTTTTTTCTCTTTATTTTATGTTAAGTCAAGAACAAGTTGAAGAAATAAGAGAACATCTAGAAAAAGCTCAAAATCCTGTATTCTTTTTTGATAATGATGCAGATGGGCTTTTGTCTTTTATTTTATTAAGAAGATATATTGATAGGGGTAAGGGTGTGGCTATTAAAAGTTTTCCTGAGTTAGATGAAAGCTATATAAAAAGAATTGATGAGTTTAATTCAGATTATGTTTTTATTTTAGATAAACCAAGTGTTTCAAATAAATTTTTAGAAGAGGCAAAATTAAGAAATCTTCCTGTTATATGGATAGATCATCATGAAGTTCCTGCTCCTGAGAAATTTTCAAATTTAACTTATTATAATCCATTTAAAAAAGGAAGCATTGGAGAACCAGTAAGCTATATTTCTTATAAAATATCTAGAAAAAAAGAAGATGCTTGGCTTTCTGTCATAGGATGTATCTCAGATAATTATATCCCGGATTTTTATAGCGATTTTGCTAAAGAATATCCTCATTTAACCAGAAAAAATCCAGATTCTGCTTTTGAAGTTTTATATGAAACAGAAATTGGGAAAATGGCTTTAATGTTAAATTTTTCATTAAAAGACAGAACAAGCAGTGTAATGTCTATGATAAATTTTTTGTTTAGTGCAAAATCTCCTTTTGATTTATTAAAAGAAGATACTAGGAATGCAAATATTTTTAAGAGATTTGGACAGATAAATAAATTTTATACAAAAATAATTGAAAAAGCAAAAAGAGTTGCAAGATCCCATAAAAGACTTGTGTTTTTTCAGTATGGCGGGGATATGAGTTTAAGTGCAGATATTTCAAATGAACTTTCATATAGGTTTCCTGGAAAAATAATAATGGTTGCTTATGTTAAAGGAAATAATGCAAATGTTTCTATTCGTGGAGGAATAGATGTAAGAAGAATAACTCTTGATACTTTAAAAAAAATTCCAAACTCTTCTGGAGGAGGGCATAAGCATGCTACTGGATGTAAAATGTCAGTTGATGATTTACATAAATTCAGAGATATTTTTGAAAGTGAAGTTGAGAGGTATTAAAAAGCTGATAAAAGGGCTTTAATTATTATAGCTCCGATTATAACAATGATAATTACTTTTATTATGTCTAATACTATATCTACTGGATCTTTACTTCTTGCCATTTTTCTTCTTTTTTAAATCTAAATTATTTAATCTTTCTTCTATTATAGCTAACCTTTTGTATATTTTAAGCTTTTCTTCTAATCTTTTTTGTTCCCATTCTTGATCTTTAAATTCCCCCTTTATTTCTTGATATGTAAAAATTCCAACAACAGATATAGATCCTATTACAATCCAGATAAGAATTTCAAAAGTAATCTTATTTAATAAAAATAAATAACTAGATATGAGGGAAACTATTAGAGCTATTACCATAGATGTTACCGATAAAACTTCACTTAATGATCCTTTATTGTTCATAAAAATAGATTAAATTAATGATTAATAAAAATTTATATATTTTTGCAATTTAATAGCTTTTAGCAACATAAACTATTTCATCTGCTTTTTTCCCACAGATTATACATTTTTCTGTGCTTTTTGGTTTTTCATTTTCTAAATTTTTGCCACGAACACTTGCACTTATTTCTTTTTCAATAATCTCTGCACATTTTTCCCCAGATTTGTTAATTGAACAAAACCCGCATCGGGCTATTTTTCCAGATCCTATAATTTTTTTAATTTCAGATTTGGATTTTGCATTTAATATATTATTATCAAATAACTTATCAGCTTGTTCTGTAAGATTTTTGTCTATATCTTTTGAGGTTTTTTCTATATATTTTAAGAGATCTTTTTCTTTTATTTTTTCTTTTTTGTCAGTATCTCTCCTGTAAATTGTTAATTCTTTTGCTTTAATTTCTTTTTCACCTAATTCAATTCTTAGTGGAACTCCTTTCATTTCCCAGTAATAGAATTTTTCCCCAGGACGTTTATCAGTTTTATCTATCCAGACATCTATTTCATTTTTATTCAAAATAGATTTTATCTCTTCAGCTTTTTTTATTATTTTTGAGTCTAATGAAAATGGTACAATTACAACTTGTACTGGGGCAATTTTCCATGGGAATCTTAAACCTTTATCATCCCCATGAACAGCTATTACTGAAGCAAATATCCTAGAAATTGCAGGACCATAACAAGTTATATACACATATTTATCTTTTCCATCTTTATCTTTGAATTTTACATCAAATGCTTTTGCAAATTCTTGCTCTAATAAATGCGTAGATGGTTGTTGAACAACTCTACCATCTGGATTTAAAACATCTGCTGCAAAAGTGAATTTAGCTCCTGGAAATTTATCCCATTCTGGTCTTTGAAAAAATATAAATGGCAGTCCATAAATATCATGTAAAACTTCTTTAGTTGTCTGCATATCTTCATTTACTTGTGCTAGAGCATGTTTTTCATCTTCATGTGCGCAATGAGCTTCAATCCAGTGAAATTCTCTACTTCTTAAAAATGGTCTTGTTGCTTTTGTTTCATATCTGAAAACATTTGCTCTTTGGTATGTTTTAAATGGCAGATCTTTATATGATCTAATCCATATAGAAAACATTTGATAAAAAGCTGTTTCACTAGTTGGCCTTAAAGCTAGTTTATCTTCACCTTTAATTTTCTCAAGCCAGAATACTTCTGGAGTAAATCCCTTTATGTGATGTGATTCTTTTTTTAAATTATTCTCAGGAATAACAGTTGGGAAATAATAAGGAAGATGATTTTTTTCCTGAAGTTTTTTTTCCATAAAATGGAACATTTTTTCCATTGATAAAACAGACCATGGCTGAAAAACAATAAATCCTTTAACATTGTATCTTATATCTGCTAACTCTGCTCTTTGTATTATTTCACTAAACCAATCTGAAAAATTATTGGATTTAGAAATATTAAAGGTTACTTTATCTTTTGAAATTTCATTATTCTTACTCATGTACTACATAATTCTATTACTTATTTAAATTTATTTAATTGATAAATGGAACAAGATATGGCTTTAAATTTTTAATATATTTATTATCTGCTCTTAATAATGCTTCAGGATTAGTTCCATATATTCTCTTTATATTGACTTTATCTGCTTCGCATAATTCAGATTCATCAATTAAATCTTGAATAGCTAACTCTAAATTACTTCTTGAGATATATTTATGTGAATTATTTGAAAGAAATCCGATTAGGAATATAATCATGCCTTGATTGGCAAGTTTGAACTTCCTCTGATATATTTTTCATTTT
>JBBSZB010000091.1:1636-4934 GCA_038044965.1 Nanobdellota archaeon | reverse complement strand
GTCTGTGCTTCCTATTATTTTTGGCCTGTTTGCCTTGAATCTTCTGTTTATCATTGAAATACAAATAAAAATAAGGTTATAAGCTTTGTCTAGATTTCCTTATTAATAGTAAATAAAAAGATTTTTTAAACAAGAATTATAAATTATGATTATACATTTAAATGTAAAGCAATATATTGTTTTATGAAAGGTAAGAAAATCAAGAAGCAAGTATTATTTATACCTCAAAAGGAAAAGATCGGTTAATTTATTGTTTTTAAATTAAATAATTTGATAGATTTTTTGGAACAAAAAGTCTAAATATTCTGTTACGTTAAGTTATTAATGGTTAAAGAGGGTAAACTCTTGAGAAAAACGAAAAAATTAAAGGTTATCAAAAAGGAAAGTAAACATTTTAAAAAGATATTTCTTAAAGACGAAGATAAACCTTTTGCGAAAAGGTTTCCAAATGAACCTTTAGGAAAGGTTCCCAAAACTGAAAGGAATAACAAGGATAAAGAATCTGAGGAATTTTCTGAAAGTTCTGAAAGTAAATTAGAAGAAGAGGTTGAAACACCTGAAGCAACAGAAGATATAAGATTTAAAGAACTTGATGTTTTTTTAAAATCATTATCTGGTTTTGAACAAGATGAAGTAGCAAGAGCTGAAAATCTTGAAAAAGGTGTTTCTGAATTTAGATTGATGAGAAGAGAAGATTCTGATGATGAAAAACAAGAAATTTCATATAAAACTTCTAGAAATGATGAAAATAATCAGTATAATGAGGTAACAGAGGAAGCTGTTGGATATGTAGCTCTTGATTCTGGACCAGAAAGAGATATTGGAATTGTTAGACATGATACTGGTTTTGAAATTGGAGCAAGTGCATGGCATAGGAGTGATATAAGTAAAAGTGGGGAGAGTACTGAATCAATGTCTCAAAAAGCAAGAGCTGGCTATGAGATTAGAGATAAAAGAGAGGGTATTTTTGAATCTCAAGATAGAAAGTATAAGTTAGGCAGGAAATAATTTAAAACAAGATCTTTATTTTAAAACAATTTAATCTTAAATACACTAAACCTTAATTAACTATTCATAATTGTTAGTGGCTACAAAAATAAAGAAAGTAATGAAAATATTAAACTATACTCGGTAAAATAAACAATTTATTTATAAGAAAGAAAATATTAATATTATGTAGCCCCTAAAACAAATTTATTATATTTCAAAAGGATACTATGATTTTATCGAATATATTTAATTAAATAATATTTTAATATGTAATTTATTGCACTTTTCAATTAAGAACAATCATTTATGAATTGGTGTAGTTAATTTAAGTTTACATTTATGGTTTTTTGAAGGAATATGGATTATTAAATAAACTTTAAATAGGTGTTTTGCTTATTTTTTAAAAGGATTATTATTTAAAATGGTTAGCTATGAAAATTTTTATGAAGGAACTTCTTATAGTCTTGATGGTAATTATGGTAATTTTCTTGGTTATAGAGTTAATGCAGGAGTTCTTGGAGCACCTTTGAAAGCAGATACTGCTGCACAGATTATTGAAGCGACAAACATGTTAAACCAGGGTTTTAAAAAAATTGAAGTTGGTGTTATTAATACTCAAATTTTTGATCAGATACCAAAACAACATTTTAAAGAAATGAACAGACTTAATAAATTAACAGGGGCTAAAGCTTCTTTGCATGCACCTATTCAGGATATAGAGGCATCTGGAATACTTAATAATAAATATTCTGAATTAAACAGAGATATTGTTGAGCGCCAATTAAAGGATGTTATAGACAAAGCTCATGAACTTGATCCTGATTCACCTTTGCCTGTTACTATACATTCTGCAAATATGCCTGGAACTCAATATATAAGAGGAAATCTTGAAAAAGGAGAAGAAAAATTCAAAGAAAATGAGCTTGTTGCAATTAATCAAGAAACTGGAGAGGTAAACAGAGCTTTTAGAGAAGAAGAAAGAGCTTATCCTCAAGCTATTGCTGAAACTGGTAAACCAATAAAATATTCCCCAAGTGATCAGTTGGAAATAGCTAATAGCTCTCAATGGGTAAATAGGATTAATGAACTGGCAAATTTTAAAAAAACTACTGATGAGGTTGTTGTTGATGTTAATAATGGACTGGCTAATTTTGTAAGACAAGAAAAAGAAACTGGAAAGGTTATGATTGATCAAGACCAGGCTAAATTTATTCAACGACAAATTTCTAAAGCAGATATATTTTTGCAAAATACAGAAATGTCTTTTAGGGCAATGTTTGAGCAGGCATATAAATATTCGGATGATGAAACAAAAAAACAATTGAAAGTACTTGCTCAAGATTGGGTTGAGGAGTCTAAAAAATATCACCCTAAAAATATTGTAGAAAAATTTGGAAATAATTATTTTCAGGCAAAAGCAGAAGAGATTCAGTTAAGAAGCAGTATAATAGATAATGCTATTACTAAATTAGATCAGCTTTATAGTGACCCAAGAAAAAATTCAGCTCCGCAAGTTTTTAAGGCAGTAGAAGATTTTGCTATGGAAAAATCAGCACAAACTTTTGCAAATGTTGCATGGCATTCTTATGATAAGTATAAAGATAAAGCTCCTATTGTGAGTATTGAAAATCTTTATAGTGGAATGGCTTTTGCAAAGCCAGAAGAATTTAAAAAATTAGTTCATACTGCTAGAGATAAATTTGTTGAAAAAGCCATGCAATCTGGTATGGGTGAAGAACAAGCTAAAAGAGCTGCTGAGCAAGTTATTGGTGTTACATGGGATGTAGGACATTTAAATATATTAAAGAAACAAGGATTTAAAGATGAAGATTTAGTTGAAGCTACAAGACTTCTTGGTAAAGATATTAAGCATGTTCATTTAACTGATAATTTTGGTTATAGTGATTCTCATCTTGCTCCTGGAATGGGAAATGTTCCTATTAAAAAACATCTTGAAGCTTTGGAAAAAGCAGGAGTTTTGGGCAAAGATACTATGCTAATAAATGAATCTTCAGGATTTCCACAACATTTTAGACAAAGTCCTTTACCTTATATTTTAGAAGCATTTGGATCTCCTGTTTCTGCTTCTGGGGGTTATTGGAATCAGGCAGTTTGGAATACTGGGGGAGGGTATCAGCAATTTCCTTCTGCAGTTTTTCCTGATTATCATTTTCAAATTTATGGAGGATTAGGATTTTCATCTATACCAAGAGAGCTTGGAGGGCAGATGTCAAGTGAAAGATCAAGATTTTCAGGAGCTCAGAACAGCTGAGGGGTAAATAAAAAGAGAAATAAGTAAATTTAAAAA
>JBBSZB010000091.1:0-1536 GCA_038044965.1 Nanobdellota archaeon | reverse complement strand
GAAATAAGTAAATTTAAAAAGAAAATTTACTTGATTAGAGTGATAAAAATAAACCTTTTAACGGAAAGGTTTCCAAATGAACCTTTAGAAAAGGTTCCCAAATAAACCTTTAGGAAAGGTTTCCAAAACGGAGAAAAAAAGAGGTAATTAATAAAATTAATAGATATTAGTTAAATAAAATAAATAAGGTAAGGGTATTGTATATTTACAATTTAAATAGTACAAAAGAAATAAAATAAAAAGTAAAAAGAGGAAAATGGTGAAGAATAAAAAGTCTAATAAAAATTTTAAGAGGTTTCCAACTGTTGATTTGAAAAGCGAGAAAGAGATAGCTATGGATTTTGCTGTTAAAGCATACAGAAAATTTGACAAAATGATTAAAGCTGTTGCACTTTTCGGAAGCAGTGCAAAAAATTCTGCTGCTTCAACTTCTGATGTTGATATAATAATTATTATAGATGATGCAAGTATTGTGTGGGATCAGGAATTAATTGCATGGTATAGAGAAGAGCTTGGCAAATTAGTTGCTTCTAATCCATATAAAAAAGAATTACATATAACAACTACAAAAATTACTACTTTTTGGAATGATCTTTTGAAAGGAGATCCTCTTGTTGTTAATGTTTTAAGATATGGAGAGGCATTGGTTGATGTTGGGGGATTTTTTAATCCATTAAAAGCTTTGTTGCAACAGGGAAGAGTTAGAATAAGTCCTGAAGCTATATACACTGCACTGCAAAGAGCACCTGAACATTTCAGAAGAAGTAAGTTATCTACACTAAATGCAGTAGAGGGTTTATTTTGGGCAATGGTTGATTCTTCACAAGCTGCATTAATGGCTACTAAAGTTTCACCTCCTTCTCCTGAACATATAATTTCTCTTCTCAAAGAAAATTTTGTTGATAAAAATATGCTGAAAATGAAATATGTTTTATGGTATAGAGATCTTTACATGTTGCACAGAAGCATAAATCACCAGGAAGTTAGTGATATAAAAGGAGCTCAAATAGATGAATGGCAGTCAAAAACAGATGAGTTTATTTCTGTTATGGCTAAATTAGTTAAAGATGTAATTGAGAAAGATAAAATTAATTAATTAATTAATTATAAGTCATGCATACTTATTTCTTACTGGAATAACTTATTGAAAATAGGTAATAACTTTACATTTTTGATATTTCAAATCTTGATTTACCATTTTTAGATTATTAGAATTAATGTTAATCTTAGTGTTAGATTATTCACTTTATTTTTCCCAAATTATTATTTTTGATTCTTATACTCATTATATTTTTGCTGAATTTTATTATGTAGCCTATAAGTTATTATAATTAACTAGTAAAATGTATTAAATTAGGAAAAGTTATTGTGATGTTTAAAATAAATTAAAAATATCTTGGGTACATTTGATTGTAAATAATAACTAATGTTAAATTAGGTAAAGATGTTACTTGTTAGAATTAAAAAAGTTAGTTGATTTAATTATGTCAAGATACTTGACAGAAAACTCCACAATTTATTGTGGGTTTGTATCTT
>JBBSZB010000090.1:0-4604 GCA_038044965.1 Nanobdellota archaeon | reverse complement strand
ATATGAATAATTCTGTGGCTAAAAGGGAAATTGAAATGGCTTTAACATTAGAAGCCCAGAATTATGCTAAATGGATAGAAGAATTTAGTGCTTTAAAAGATATTTTAGAATTTGTTGTTTTGTTTGGTTCTATTATAAAAGATGAAAAATCTGCAAGAGATATTGATATTTTGATTGTTGCTGATAAAAGAGAATTTAATAAAATAAATCAGAATATAAAGGATAAAAATAGGGTTTTAAATAAGAAAATTCATTTGATATTACAAAGCAAGGAAGATTTTAGAAAAGATATTAATAATAAAAATAAAGTAATGGTTGATATAATAAAAAATGGCATTATTTTATTTGGGCAGGAAAAATTAACTAAATTATTAGAAAAATTTTAAAATGAGCCATGCAGAAAATAAACTAAACTGGTGTCTGAAGAAAGCTGAAAATGAATTAAAAGAGGCAAGGAAACATAGGGGAATAGTTAAAACTGAAGTTGATTTAGAAGAGGCAAAGAAGCATATTGCTAAAGCAGAGCATAATTTAAAGGCAATCAGATATTTTGATACAGGTGGTTTCTCTGACTGGAGTATGAGTGCGGTTTTTTATTGCATTTATCATTGTTTTTTAGCAATTTCAATTAAATTTGGATACGAGAGCAGAAATCAAGAGTGTACAATTGCACTTATAAGATATCTTAAAGAGCAGAAAAAAATTGAATTAGATGATAAGTTTATTGAAACTCTTGGAAGTTATGATGAATCTGAGAGGCAGGAATCAAATGTTATTGAGAAAAGAGAGCAATACACTTATGGAACTAGTGTTTCTGTTGATAATAAGGAAGAAATAGAAAGAAACATTGCTTTGTGCAGGTATTGTTTAGATCAGACTAAAAGTATTGTTTTTGGTGGAGAGGAGAGATGAGAAAAAGAAAAAAAGTGCTGTGCGTATGTGCTCAGGGACTGAATAGAAGCAAATATCTTGCAGGATATTTGAGGAATAAAGAGCATGGCTATAACACTAGGTATGGAGGAGCAACGATAGAAGCTCCTAATCCAATACATCAAAAAGATATTGAGTGGGCAGATGTTATAATAGTTGTTAGAAAAAGGCTTGTGCCAATAATGAAAGAAAGATTTCATATTGATAGCAAAAGAAAAAAATTAATTGTGTTAAATGTTGCAGATTCTCCTTTTGCTTTATTTTTTGAAAATAGAAAACTGAAGTTTTCGGATTATTTTGATTTTCAAAATAAGTATACTTATCCAAAGCTTAGAAGAAAAATTGAAAAGTATTTGCCTTTGTGATTTAAAAAATATCTAGGACTTCATCCATTGATTTTTTATCATTATCATTTATCTTATTGTTATTAATTATATTTATTTCCTCTTTTGGCTCTATTTTTTCTTGAAGATAATTATTTTCAAAATGATCATATTCTTCCGCATTTGTATTTTGAGAATACTGATTGTTTGGGAGTTCTAATATTGTTTCTCCAAATAATTCTTTTATTGCATTAATATTACTTTCTTCATTATTTTTATGACCTTTATTACTGTTATTGTTTTCTAAAATATTCCAAATATTACTCTCTACATAAGAAGGAACTGCTATTTCAGAAGTTTTTATTTCATGTTTTTGATTGCTTTCTTCTTTTTTATTATCAATTTCTTGAGTTATTTTTTCATTATCTTCATCTTCATCATCTTCAGAATTTAATATTTTTTCTTTTAAATCTTCTATTTTTTTAACAACTTCTTCTACTTTTTTAATTGGGTTTTTATATTTTTCTTGGTTGTTATTTTTATTCTTGAAATTGTTATTTTTATTGAACGGTTTTTTGAAATCTTTTTTAAGGTAATTAGTTTTATTAACAACTTGTGTTTTATCTTCTTTATTTTCTATGGTAATTTTTGATTCTACACTTGCAATTAATTTAGATATTTCATGAGCTGCATCTGCGTTTACACTAATACTTGTTATTCCGTTTGCAATTAGAAATTTAACCATTTCAGGTTTGCTTCCTGCCTGCCCGCAAATACTTGATTCTACTCCTAATTCTTCGCAAGTTCTTAAAACTCTTTTTATGGCATTGAGTACTGCTGGATGTAATTCATTAAATAAGTGTTGAACTTGTTCATTGTTTCTGTCTATTGCTAAGACATATTGAGTTAAATCATTTGTCCCAAAACTAACAAAGTCCAGTCCTATTTTTAACAAATCTTTAATTATTAAACATGCAGAAGGAGTTTCAACCATTATACCTATTTTTACTTTTCCTAAAAGACCTAATTCTTTTGCCATTTCTTTTGTTTTAATTACTTCTTCAACTGAAATAACCTGAGGTATCATTATCCCAAATTTTTTGTCTTTATGTTTATTAGCACAATCCAGAACTGCTTTTAGCTCTGCTTTTAGTATTTCAGGATGTTTTAAGCTAAATCTTATTCCATGATCTCCTAACATAGGATTTCCTTCTATTTCTAAAGCCCCTTCTAAAGTTGAAAATTCATCACTTCTAACATCTGAAGTTCTTACCCATATTTCTTTGAAAGGAGTTGAAATCTGGGAAATTCCTTTTTCAAGTATTTTTGAATAATCATTTAGTTTTTTTTGTTTTTCAAAAGCTAAAGGATGTTTTCCATTTGATGCAATTATTCCTTCTAACCTTAAAAGTCCAATTGCTTCAGATTTTGTTTTTGCAGCTCTTTCTTCAGCTCCTGGTAAGTCTACTATAACTTTTATTTTTGTTCTTGTTGGTGCTATTGGCAGAATTTCAACAGCTTGTTCTTTTCCAATGCCTTCATAAACCAATCCTCTAAAACCATCAACAGTAACTTCCTGTCCCTCTTTCAATTTTTTTGTTGAGATTTCTGTTCCAACAACTGCAGGTATTCCCATTTCTCTTGAAACTATTGCTGCATGACTTGTTAACCCACCTTCATCTGTTATTATTGCAGAAGCTTTTTGCATACTGACTACCATATCAGGGTTAGTCATTTCTGTAACAAGGACATCCCCTTTCTTTACCTTAGATAATTCTGATATATTATGTATTATTCTAACTTTTCCAGAAGCTATTCCAGGAGAAGCTGCTAAACCTGAAAGAATTGCTTTACCTTTGATTTCCTTCTCTTCTTTTTTAAATGTAGTTGTTATTGGTCTTGACTGAACGATGAAAATTTCATTAGATTCAACTGCAAATTCTATGTCCTGAGGATGCCCGTAATGAGATTCTATTTTTAATGCAATATTTGCTAAATTTTTTATTTGACTATCTGTTAAAACCTGTTGCCTTCCTTTTTCTTCATTTAAATTAATTTCCTGAGTATCTCCCTGTGAATTTCTTGTTATTGCTACTTTTTTGTAAGCTATTTCTTTGCTAATAATTTCTAACTCTCTTGTAATTTCATAATTGTCTGGTTTTATTCTTCCGGAAACTATTCCTTCTCCTAAACCAAAAACAGCTTCTATAACAACATTGTCATTTTCTTTTACAGGATTGTTTGAAAAAATAACTCCTGATTTGTCAGAATCTATCATTTTCTGAACAACTGCTGCTAGTGCAAATTGTTCTTTACTAAAACCTCTTTTTTTTCTATAGTATATTGCTCTTGCAGTAAATAAACTTGCAAAAACTTTTTTTACACTTTCAATTAACTCTGTATTTCCTTTAACATTAAGATATGATTCTTGCTGACCTGCAAAACTTGAGCCTTCTAAATCTTCTGTTGTTGCAGATGAGCGAACTGCTACAAAAACAGGTTCACTAGAATATTTTAGTATTTTTAATGCATCTCTGCTTGCATCTTTCAAAGATTCTTTGTCTACATTAAGATTTTCATATGACTCAACAATTTCTTCTTTTAATTCCTCCGGCATTTCTGCTTTTGTTATTAACTGTCTTATTTCTTTTGCCTTTTCTTCAAGTTCCTTTGTATTATCTACATCTATGAAATCAAGAATAGAATCAATCTTTTCTTTAGCTCCTGATTTTTCAACAAAAAATCTGTATGCATCTGTTGTTATAATAAATGCAGGAGGTACTGGGAATTTTGAGTTGTACATTTCAGCAAGATTAGCACCTTTGCCTCCAGCAGTCATTCCAGAACTTTTATCTAATTCAGAAAGCCATTTAATAAAATTATTTTGGGTCATTTTTCCTCTTTTATGAAATACTAAAATAAAGCTATATTATAAATTTTGTTGTTAAAGACTAATTATTAGAAATAGGCAGTTCTAAACTTTTATCAGTTAATCTTTTGTAACTTTTGTTTGCAAGTTCAAATTCACTTACAGCTGTATAAATATGTGCTACTTGATGATATAGCAAAGCTTTTCTTTCTTTATCTTTACCATTTATAGATTCTGCTTCTAAATATAAATCATCAGCTACTAGTTTCCATAGAACTTTTTCTTGTGTATATGGGTGTTCTGATTCATTTACTAAATCTCTGAATTTGTTTCTGTATAGTTTAAATTCAGGTATTGTTTGTGATTGTTCAGTTTGGATATTCATTTATTTATAGAAAAGCTGGTGTTTTTAAATCTATCTTCTTGTTGATACTGTCAAGTTGTCGTCATCTTAGTCTTAATTCCATATCTTAATCTTTAAA
>JBBSZB010000089.1:0-9199 GCA_038044965.1 Nanobdellota archaeon | reverse complement strand
ATGTCAATATCAGTAAGTTTGCTCACTAAATTTTGCACATCAAGAAATCCAGGGGTTATAAATGCAACAGCTAGTATTGTAAAAGGGAAAAGTTTAGCAAATTCTCTTGATAAGTCTTCACTATAATATGCAGTTATTCTTATAGCTCCCACGATACATGCAGATACTAAACCTATCTCAACTATTGACATATCTTTGGCAAGTAAAAGTATAATAAATGCCATTACAAAAAACCAGAAAAATACTAGTATGGGAAGAATAATAATGTATTCAAGAACAAATAAAAGAAATGCCAGTATTTTTTTTATAACAGCATCATCATAATTATTGTATTGAGCTAAATTTAATTCAAGTATATCTCTTTTAGATAATAATTTGTAAAAATTCCATATAAATAAAGCATATAGTGTTATGAGAAGAGTAAAAACAGCAAAAGTGTAATAAATTTTATAATCTTCTGGAATAACATTATTAAAATAAGTTATTCCCTGCCCAAGGGTGCTGTTAAGAATCTCTCCTATAAATTCTGACATTTTTCCTCTTTATTATTATATTTTTTAGAGTATAAAAAACCTTTGAGTTTTTATTGTGGTTGCAGGATTCATAAGTAAAGGAGATGTCATAAGAAGAACCTTGGCTATTAAAAGGAGATGTCATAAGAAGAACCTTGGTTCTTTTTATTATGCGGGAGATAGGATTCGAACCTACGAAGGCACTAAGCCACAGGATTTCTTAAGTACACTCCTTCCATAAAAGGAGAGGTAGTGTTACCAGTGTTTTTGAAGAACTGGCTTACCACATTCTTAAGTCCTGCTCATTTGACCACTCTGACACTCCCGCAATACTAAAAGTCAGATTATTTTACTTATAAAGATTACCTTTTTAATCTATCCTAGAAATTATTTCACCCATTCTTTTTGTTATACTTTGGATTATTTCTTCTTCACTATTATTTGTGTTCTTTTTTATTTTTAGTGCTTCAGCAGCACCAGCAATAACAGCTCTTTTTACTTTTGAATTATTATCATCAAAAACATCCATTTTAACCTCTTTAACTATAAAGATTATTAAAAATTAACTTATATAAATATATCTATACTAAAATTAAAAATACTAAATTTTATCAATTATTTCTTTAAGTTTATCCCCGTATTCTTTCTGACAATCTCTACAAACATAACCTCTTCCAGTGCTTGTATTTTTATTAATTTTAACTATTGTACCGCTAAATTTTCCTGGAAGTACCTCTTCAATTTCATTTTTGCATATAATACATTGCTCTGTCATTTTTATTTTATTTATTTCGTTTTGGAAACCTTTGAGCCATTAGGCTCGGTTCCTTTTCAGAACCTTTTCGGAACCCTTCCAAAGGTTTATTTGGTAATAATAAAGTATATATAATCCCCCTTATTTAATAATTTACCCATTTTAGTTTTTGGGAACCTTTTTCTAAAAGGTTCATAAGGTATATAAATAATGGACAATCAAACTTCACCAGATAACATTATTTCTCTAAGAACTCCCTGGATAAGAAAAAGAAAACCAGCTCCTTATTTAGAAATAAGAAATTCTCAGTATAAAGATGATGATGTAATAGTTTATCTTGAAGATAAAAGAAGAGAGTTTCAAAAACAAAGGGCAAAAGTTAATAGTTCTAGATTAAAACAAGCTTTTGATGAAATACCTAAAGGCGAGATTCCAGAATATGAAAATCCACAAAGAGATTATATTATGGAAAAAACATTTAATACAAGAGAATGTGCTGGCTGCGGTTTAGAAACAAATTTTTTATGTTATTTTACTAATCCCCAAAATAAAAGAAAATTACATGGTGGATACTGTAGTGGAGAGTGTTTTAATTCTCACATGGAATCACTAGCAAATCCAGCAAATTGCCAAGATGAAGAAATAATTAGTGCTTTGTATTGATTATTTTTAATAAAATATTAAATATAAGTAAAAAGATTAACATTAAAATATTAGGATTGAATAATAATATAAATAAGCAAAGATCAATTAAAACAACTTAAATAAGGTAAAGATATTTGGTGTTTAAAATAAATAATTAAATAAAATTAAATCTCCCCTGCATATAAATCTGGAAATAAAGCCTCAAATTCTGATTCAACAATAGGCTCACTTGTAGCATAGCTTACTATTGATTCTTGAAGAGCTTCATCAATTAATCCAGTTTGTTTACTTTCACTTTTTAATCCAAATTCTCTGTTAAAAAACATTTCTAGATATTTATCTCTGACAGGAACAAGCTGTTCATGAGAATCACAATTACCCCATACTTCTTCCATTCTTGGAATAAGTCTAAGTATCTGAGCTAATGCAGTTTCACATGCTGTATCTGAAAAAGTTAAATGCCCAGTATTCTCATAAATAATTACTTCTTTGCTTCCACTAACTAAATCACCAAGCATAGGCTGTCTTCTTGCAATTCCTTTTGTCAAAAAATCTTTATCTCCCCCAAAAAATAAAATATTATTTTTAATTTCCGAAAAATTTTCTTTATGATTTAGTGCACTAGCAGGAGCGATAAGCACCATAGGTTTTGTTGAAAATCTAGAGTCATAATAAGTTTTTCCATTGCAAATATCTCCTGCTCCAAGAAGTTCTAACATTGTTCCTCCCCCAAGCGAGTATCCTACTCCACCAATTTTATTAACATCAACTTTTACAGCCCCTTTAAATTTTTCATCAAGAGCATTTCTACCTTGAGGATTATTCCCCATTCTATTATCTCCAATAGAGAAATCTAATAAATTTGAAATATCTTTAACTCTTGAATCATAAAGAGCTTCACCAAAAAGATCATTTACTCTAACATCTTCAACATCTGCACAAACAGACTTTAATATTAATTTAACACTATCCCTAATTGTATAATTACTGTATTCGGGGATTTCTCTTAGCTTATTAATTTCCCCAATGAATAAATTAGCAATTAAATCTAAATTAATATTAATAATTCCTTTTTCTTGTTCCTGTAATTCTAAATAAGGTGAGAAAACTAATGTTCTTACATAATTATCAACGCTTCCAAATTGATTAATTACCTCTTGAAATTCTTGAGAATCTGAATAACTCTTAAGCCCATCAGCACTCATAAAATTAATTACATCTTCATGGTCTGGAGCTAAAACAACATATCCTTTATTAGCAAGATAATTATGTGCAGAGCCTAAGTCTATAGAGCTTGCTGAAAAACCATGAGAACTTATAATTAATGGTCTTTCTCCTGTAAAATCAGGGTTATACCAGACACCAACATACATATCTCTTGTAGGATAATTTCCATATGGTAGATGTAAAACATCTGTTCTTACATTAGGGTCTCTTAGAGGAATTTGACATTTAATACCTGAACTAGCAATGCCTGCTGTTAATCCAGCTAGTCCTCTTTTTAAAAAATCACGCCTTTTCATTTTTTTAATCACACTCTTTTATCTTTATTTTATCTAATAAAATTTAATTTATAAATTATTAAATCTGCCCTGCATATTCTGGAAATTCAGTTTCAAATTCAGCAGGAATAATAGGATCACTTACAGCATATCTTACTGTAGGATCTTGTCTTGCATAATTAATCAAATCAGTTTCGCTTTTTGCTCCAAACTCTCTCTCAAAAAACCTTCCCATAATTTCATGAGCTGAAGGAGTAACTTGTTCATGCCCCTCACAATTTCCGTCATCTGAGAACTGTGACATCAAATTTATGAGTATTTCATTAATTGGAGTGCATGCTGTATCTGAGAAGGTTGTATGCCCACAATTTCTATAAACTACAACCTCTCCTCTTCCTCCAAGCATAGGCTGTCTTCTTGCAACACCTTTTAACAAATAATCTTCATCACCAATTAAAATCAGCATATTATTTTTAATATTTGAGAAATTTTCTTTATGGTTAAGTGCAATATTTGGACCAATAGCAACAGCAGGACCTATTCTTGAATCGTAATATGTATTTCCATTACAAACATCTCCTGCACCAAGAATTTCAAATACTGTTCCTCCACCAATTGAATATCCCATAATTCCAATTTTATTTGCATCAACCTTTAAAGTACCATTAAATTTTTCATCAAGGGCATTTCTAAAACTAGGATTATTTCCCATTATATTAGCCCCAGTTGAAAAATCAACCAAGTTAGAAATATCTTTCATTCTTGAATCATAAAACGCTCCGCCAAAAATATCATTCACTCTGTTATCTTCAATATCTCCTGTAAAACTCTTTTTTAATAAATTAAGCATATCCATAATCCGGTAGTCATTATATTCAGGAATTGTCCTTACCTGGTCAAATGCATTTAAAAATAAATTAGCCAAAACATCAAAGTTAATTCCTAGTATGCTTTTTTCATTGCTCTCTAAATCAAGTTGAGATGAGAAAAGAAGTGTTCTCACATAATATTCAATACCTCCAAATTGTTCAGCAGTATCTTGAAATTCTTGTGAATCAGAATAATCTTTGAGCATACTAACAGTCATAGAAGTATTAACATCTTCATGATCTGGAGCTAAAATAACATATCCTTTATTTGCAAGTGAATTATTTGCAGAGCTAAGGTCAATAGTACTTGCTCCAAATCCGTGTGAGCTTAAAATAAAAGGTCTTTCTCCGGAAAAATCAGGATTATACCAAATCCCAACATTCATTTTCCTAATTCCATAATCTATTTCAAGAACATCTGTTTTTACATTAGGGTCTCTTATAGGCAGTCCAATAGGACTAGGACATCCCATAGCTGTTAAAGCAGCTAATCCACTAATTTTTAAAAAATCACGTTTTGTTATCTTCATTTTATATTGTTTTTTTGCCAATAAATTTTATTGCTGAAGATTGGATTAATAAATCAGTTTATAAATATTTATATAAATCAAAAATTATTTCGGTTTTTTGTTTAAAATTAATTACAATTAAATTTAAACATCATATAAATCTTTTTAAAGTAAATAATTATCTTCAAATATAAAATGTTAGAAAATAAAGATCTCGCATCAGTTGGGGTTGATGTACTTACTAGATTTTTTCATGTTGAAAAAACTAATCTTGCTAAAGAATTAAGAATAGGTGAGGATACAGAAACTAAACTTGAGTTAAGATTTAAGGATTATGTCTGGAGGGGTTATGATTTTAGAAAATATAGTTCAAAAAGAGAGGAAGTAATGGGTATAATTAATGATCCAGAAATTTTTAGGAAGAGAATACCAAAAGAAAGGCGTGTGACTCAAGGAGTCCATTATGATGATTCTACCAGTGATCCTACAGATGAACCTGATATGGCATGGTATCTTACTACATCAAATTAAAATTTTAATTTTTTCTTTCATAAAAATAGCTATTACAATTAAATTTATAAAACAATTTTCCATTAAAATGAAATAAAAAACAAGATAAAAAGAGGAAAATATACTATAAATATAAGATAAATATAAACCAAGAGGGATATATTAAATTTAATAAAAATTAAATAAAATAATTTAAATAAAGAAAAGAAATAAATAGAGCAATAATCAAATAATAAATAGAGCAATATTAAGACACAATTATAATATCTGTAAAATAAGGTAAAGTATGGCGTGCTTAATGATCACAAATAATATAAATAGAAAGATAAAGAGTAGTATAATAAAATAAAAATTAAATAAATTAAATGTAAATAAGGTAAAGATATTGTATCTTTAAATTAAAATAAAAAAGAGGGAAAAATGATAAGGTTCCAGGATAAAAACCTAAGAGTGATTTTTATTCTAGATTTATCTAGTGGTTCCAGGATAAAAAACCCGGAGGTGGTTTTTAATGACGAGTAATAGAGATTTAAGAAAACTTCAGAAAGAAGGAGCTATTGATGATGCTTTTTCAAAACTGGTTTCTGGAGGCAAAGCAGGATTTAAAACAATTATAGAAAAAAAAGAGCCTGTATTATGCCCAAATGAATCATGCAAAATAGAATTAGAGGGCCATGAAAAGTTCTGCCCAAAATGCGGAATGAAAATTGAGAAAAAAACAGGACCTTCTATCTGCACAAAATGCTACACAGTTATACATGCAGGAAGCAAATTCTGCACAAATTGTGGTTCAAGTGTGGGATAATAAAACTATTTCTGCGAACATTTTCTATTAAACAAAAATTTATAACTACTACATTATAATCTTACCAATTATGCAAGAATTATCTCTAAAGCCATCCGAAGTTATGACAGGTGATACAGTAATCCATAATATAGAAAAACTAAATGAATATTATCAAAGGCTTAAATCTGGAGAGCAAATACTCCCTATTTTTGTAGTAGATCCTTATTCATATACAATAGAAAACTTTAGGTATGATTTGGAAAAAATAAAAAAGAATTATACTCCCCTTGAATTTAGAATAATGGATTTTAATTCTGCAAAACTTGGAGAAGATTTAATATGTAAAACTAAAAGAGGAGTTAAATATCTTCTTTGCGATGGAAACCATAGAAGTATTGCTTATGCACTTGCAGGTTTAGAAATTTCTGCAAAACAAGTAGAAAATTTTAGAGATATAAGGGCAATTATTAGGGAATTTGGAACTCAAACACTATCAGTTATGTATAATAGTGAATCCATGAGGCATTTTATGTTTTCTCTTTTTAGAGGTCTATGTCGGACAAACTATAGATCACTTACAATTGAAGATAAAGTCTCTGTTTTAAGAAGCAGCAATGAATTAAAATTAGAAAATGGTATCATAACTTACCAACCTAATTGCCCATTCTAATCCACTCAAATAACTTTATTAATCAGTTTTATTTATGTTTATTATGAAAGACATAATAATTGAAATATTAGCAAAGAACACAAAACTAAAAAAAGAAGAAATTGAAAAACTAATTGAAATCCCTCCAAGCCAGGAAATGGGAGATTATGCATTCCCATGTTTTACTCTATCAAAAACCCTTAGAAAAAACCCTGCAGAAATTGCCCTAGAGCTTTCAAGAACTTTGAATAAAAATATTACAAAAACAAAAGAAATTGAAAAAATAGAAAATAAAGGACCTTATGTCAACTTTTTTATTGATAAAAAAATACTTTCTAAGGAAATAATTGCAAAAGCCCTAAATGATAATTACGGTTCTGAAAAAAATGGAGAAAAAATAATTCTTGAGCATACAAGTGTTAATCCAAATGCCTCTCCCCATGTAGGAAGAGCAAGAAACTCAATAATTGGTGATTCAATTGTAAGAATTTTAAAATTCTTAGGAAATAATGTTGAAATTCATTATTATGTAAATGATGTTTCAAAACAAATAGCAATGCTGGCTTTAGTTTATAAGAAAGGAGATAAATTTGAAAATATGCTGAACAATTACATTAAAATCTCAAAAAAACTGGAAAAATCTCCTGAAATTGAAAAAGAGATATTTGATTTGCTGGAAAGATTTGAATCAAGAGATAAAAAAACACTTTCTTTATTTAAAGAAATTGTAGATATATGTGTTAAAGGACAAAAAGAAATATTTGATAAATTTGGTATAAAATTTGATTATTTTGATTATGAATCAGAATATGTGGGTAAATATTCAGAAGATTTATTAAAAAAATTTGAATCTACAGGTAAATTATTTAGAGATGATGAAAATCGTTTAGTTTTGAATTTATCACATACTCAATTAGTAAGAAAAATGAAATCTCCTATGTTTGTTCTTGCAAGAAGTAATGGCACTGGTTTATATGGATTAAGAGATATTGCATATACAATTGAAAAATTAAATAAGCTTAAAGGAAAAAACGGGAGAAATATAATTGTTCTTGGAGAAGATCAAAAATTATATTTTGAACAAATTGCAGAATCTCTAAAGCTTCTAAATTTCAAGTGTCCAGAAGTAGTTCATTATTCTTTTGTTTTACTTCAAGATAGTAAAAGTGGAAAAAATGTTAAAATGTCCACAAGAAGAGGAGAACTAGTTTTATTAGAGGATTTTTATAATGAAACAATCAAAAGAGCAACCATGGAAATTAAAAAAAGAAAAACAAAAGGAGATCCTAAAAAAGTGGCTGTAGGAGCAATAAAATATGCAATGTTAAAAAATGACAATGATAAAAATATTATTTTCTCATGGGAACATAGTTTGAATTTTGAAGGAGATTCAGGCCCATACCTTCAGTATAGTTATGCAAGAGCGTCAAGTATAATAAAAAAAGCAAAAAATAAAAAAAATAACAAATATGAAATACCAAATCTAAATGAATCTGAAATTAAACTAGTAAAATTAATTAGTTCATTCCCAGAAATTGTTAAAAAAGCATCTTTAAATTTAAATCCAAGCATAATTGCTAATTATTCTTTCCAATTATCTCAATCTTTTAATGAATTTTATCATTCTTCACAAGTTTTAGGTTCAGAAGAAGAATTTTTTAGATTAAAATTAGTTGAAGCTTTCAGAAATACTTTAAAAAATTCGCTTTATCTTTTAGGAATTGAAGTCATGGAAGAGATGTAAATTTCTATATAAATCTTTAAATATAATTCTTGACTGAAAAAAACATGGAAGCGCCATTGCACAGAGCAGTATATTTTTGTTCTAAGGGGAGTGATATTCAAGGAACTATTAGGGGAATTGCAGAAGAATATTCTTTTCAGAATAATCCTAATGATAAAAATCATGATGGTGATAATTGGTTGGCTGCAAATCAGATATTATATAATTTTCTTTCTAGAATTTTTTATGATGGAAATGAAGAAAGAGAGGTAGAATCATTTATCCATAACTTGATTGATTATCGTGCTAAAATGATTTCTCCAAGATATCCAAAAAATAATCCTGTTGATAACTGGCTTACAGCTCAAAAAGATTTTGCTGTCCACATTTATGATAAAATGCATGAAGTGCATTAATTATTATTTTATCATTTATTCTTCTACATAATAATCCTTAAATATCCCATCAAGAATATTTCATCATGGGAAATATAAATATGGAAGTATTAGTAAAAAGGGCTAGCCCGGGAAGCGATATTCACGGACTTGTTAAAAGTATTGCAGAAGAATATACTCATTATAATCATACTGGTGCATGGTCTGGTTATTTTGATTTGGAAAATTGGCTAAATGCAAATGGTATTTTAACCAATTACCTTTTTGATTACTTTAAATCTATTGAGACTGAAAAAGAAGATGTAGAAGAGTTTATTCATGAAAATATTAGATATCGTGCAGAA
>JBBSZB010000088.1:0-9415 GCA_038044965.1 Nanobdellota archaeon | reverse complement strand
CCAAGAGGTAAAGATTTAAAAACTTAGTTTTAGAAAAGATTTTATGGTTAACGGTATCGAAAGACCACTTGACCTTTTGAATCAATCAAAAGGTAAGGAAATTTTAGTGCAGTTGAAAAGCGATAAGCAATTAGTAGGAACATTGCTTGCATTTGATATCCATATAAACATTGTTTTAGACAATGCCAAAGAAATGCATAACAATGAATTAAAAAGAAGCATAGGGTTAACCTTTTTAAGGGGGGACACAATTGTTTTTATATCTCCTGCATCAACTGCTCTTAAAGAGGAAAAGTAGTCCAGTTTTTTTAATTTTCATGGGCACCGAATTCTTGTGGTGTCATGAGCTTACTGGTAAGTTTGCAAATTTGCTTAATTATTTAATGTAGAATAAGTTTGTTTAATTTTAAGTTAGATAAGCTTATTTTTATGTAAAGTAAACCTTATATCTTAGCATAATTTATTCTTAAAATACAATACTTTTCCTTATTTATTGGTTTTATTATAAATTGATTAACATTATATTTCTGATATTTTTAATGATATATGAAATTGTTAAAATATTATACAGAATGTTAAGTTTGATATTGGACTTAACATTTTATTAAGATATATAAATACAATTTTCCTTTTACTTTAATGGTATCCAATATAGAGATAGTGTTCTTAGGAAGTGGAAGTGCTATTCCTACTGCTAAGAAGAATCATCCTGGAGTGTTTTTGAAATATAAAAATGAAAGTATTTTATTTGATTGCGGAGAGGGAATTCAAAGGCAGTTTAGAATTGCTAAAGAAAATCCTTGCAAATTAACAAAATTATTCATTACTCACTGGCATGGAGATCATGTTTTAGGTATTCCTGGATTATTACAAACACTGGCAATTAATGATTATAAAAAAACTCTTGAGGTTTATGGGCCAAAAGGAACTAAGGTGTATATGGATAAAATATTTGGTTTATTTGTTAATGTTAATAAAATTAAATTAAACATAAGAGAAATTTCATCTGGAAAAGTTATTGATAGCGAAGATTTTTGTATCGAAGCTTTTTCAATGGAGCATAATACGAATTGTTTAGCTTATAGATTTGTTGTGAAGGATAAACTTAGAATTGATAAAAAGAAACTTGAAAAATTAAAAATTGGTGATGATCCTAAAATAGCTTTGCTGAAAAAAGGAAAAGATATTGTTATTAAAGGCAGGAAAATAAAAGCTAAAGGAATAACTTATCTTGAGAAAGGAAAAAAGCTAGCAATTGTTTTAGATACTAGAATAAATAAAAATATTTTTCAGATTGCTAAAGATGCTGATTTGTTTATATGTGAGTCTACATTTATGAATGAAACTGAAATTGCTAAAGATTATTATCACTTAACTGCTGAACAAGTTGCTCAAATCTCTAAAAAATCAAAAGTTAAGAAACTTATTTTAATGCACCTTAGTCAAAGATATGAAAAAAATGAAAATGAAGTGCTTAATACTGCTAGGAAAGTTTTCAAAAATACTGAACTTGCAAAGGATTTTATGAGAGTTGAAATGTAAATTAATAATCCCAGTGAGATCTATCGTTCATTCTAGGATCTATTTCAAAATCATACCATTTCATCAGCCTTTTATTCCTTTCTGAAAGAAAGTGTGGTGATAATGCTTTAAAATCATATCCTTCAGGTAGCTGTCTTTCTGAAAAGATTAATACTCTTTCTTTTTCAGCTTTTACACTTGGAACTGATTTAGTTCCTCTACTTATTTCAAAAGAAACTGAAAATCCAAAATTTGTTGTAGTGGGATAGATTACTAAATCATCTCTTCTTTCTAGTATTTCTAATGCTCTTGCTATTTCATCTTCTGTTATTTTTTCATCATATTTACAATCGAGTTCAGTATATCCTTTATAGACTCCTTCATGACATACATTTACTTTGCAAGTTCTTTTGTTTAATTTTTTTAAGAATTCAATGTCTTCTTCTACTTGTGTTTCTAGTGTTGCAATCATTATTTATTGAAGATTTTTTTGTTTTTAAAGATTATTGTGTTTTTAAGTAAGTTGTGTAATAATCCTTTTAAAGTATGCTTAATTAGTATTATTATGATTAATTATTCAACATTTTTAAATGAAAGAGAAATTATAGATTATCTAGAAAGAATTACTCCTTACTTGAAAAAGGATTTAGAAATGCTTGAAGAGGCAAAAAAAGTCTCTCCAGAAACTTGGAGATTAGAGATTGAATTTTGAGATTTGATTCTTATTAGTTTAGATATTAGGTATTAAAAAGTTTTAAATACGATTTCTTGATGATATTATTACAAGAAGCTCCTGTAGCTCAGCCTGGATAGAGCACTAGCCTTCTAAGCTTAGGGCACCAAGGTTCCCTAAAGCATCACCCTCCTTTATTTTTGGAGGAAATGATAAACGAAGAGAGCTAGGGGTCGCAGGTTCAAATCCTGTCGGGAGCGCGTATTTAAATGAAAACTGATAAGAGAATACAAGGAAAAGAAAAATCATGTAGAGAAAAGATACAAATAACTAAGGGTTACCTTGAGGATTTTGGGAAGTTAGTTTTTCCTTATGAAGAGTGTGTTGCTTCTGTTGAAAGAACTAAAGATGGTTCTAGAGCATATGTTAGCTATGCATTGAGAAATGGTTCTAGCCAAGAAGAGCTGACAACTTTACTGACATTTCATTATCTGACTTGGAATGATACTACATGGGCATTGAGTTTTTTAAAACAGCATCTTGAAGAAATTTTGTCTAAACCAAAAATCAAAAAAGCATTTAGGGGATTTTATAATAGTTTATAAATATTAAATCTCTTATTTAGTTATGGATCAGGAGGTTAAAAGAAAAAGTTATGAATTAGAGCCTATTATTAGTGAAAAACATATCTGGAATCAGGGTAATTTATTAATCGCTTTTATTATCGGTATTTTTGTTGTGATATTTGAATTTGTAGCTGTTTTTTTTATGGGATTATTAAAACCTTATGCTTTATTTTTGGGATTTACTCTTATTATTGTTTATACAGTTGTTTTGTTTTTCCTTTTAGAACCTAAATTAGTTAAAGAAATAAAAAGAACCGAAGTAATTACTTTAGAGAGACCTGTTACTAAGGAAATTATAAAAGAGGTCCCTAGAGATGTTGTAAGAACTGTTGAAAGACCAGTTACTCAAACTTTAACAAAAACAGTTTATGTTAAAACTCCTAGAAAAAAGTTAAATATTCCTAAGTTTGATTATGTTGCTAGTACTCAAACTAAAACATATCATTCTAGGAATTGCAGACTTGGAAAATTAATTAAAAAGAAATACAAAATACATAGCAATGAACAATCTTATTTTAAAAATAAGAAATACAAAGCCTGCAAAGTTTGTATACTTAAGCAGAAAAAGATTTAAACCATTTTCTTTATGTGAAGTAAATTTTGTATCTTAACATAATTTACTCTTAACACACAATACTTTTCCTTATTTATAATTTATTTTTGTAGATTAATTGGTATTATATTTATGACATTTTCAAGAACATAGGAAGTTGTTAAAATGTTGGGTTTGATGATAGACTTATATTATGTAACAATTTAAATACTTTTTATTAGTTTTTTTAAATATGGCTAAATCTAAAATCTATGGTAAAAAACCTGTGATTTCTGTGATTATACCTGTTTATAATGATAAAAAATATTTAGATGAAGCAATTCAAGGTATTTTAAATCAGACATTTAGGGATTTTGAACTGATTTTAGTTAATGATGCTTCAACTGATAATTCTCTTGAAATTATGAGAAAATATCAGAAAAAAGACAAAAGAATTATTATAATTAATAATAAAAAAAATTTAATGACTTCTCGATCTAGGAATAAAGCACTTAAAATCGCTAAAGGTAAATATGTTGCAATGCAAGATCATGACGATTTTTCATTTCCAGAAAGACTTGAAAAAGAGTATAATTTCTTGGAGAAAAATCCAGATTCATTTATGGTTTCTTGCACAGCACTTTTTGTTGATGTGAACGGGAAATTTATTTTTAGAATTGTTAACTTTTTTATCGAGAAGTTAGTCCATTCAGTTTTTAGTGAACTTCCTAAAAAATTTATTTCAATTTTCCCTCTTTTGGTCATACACTCTTCAATTATGTTTAGAAATACTGGGCAGGTATTTTACAGACCTAAGATGATTTATTCAGAAGATTATGATTTGCATTTGAGGTCAATATCTAGCGGTCTTAAAGTATCTTTTATCCCAGAAACACTTGTTACTTATAGACTTAGTTTAGGCATGACTAGTGCAAAACATTTTAAGATAGAAGGAATAATGACAGCTAAAGCCCGTGAGTTTTATAGACAGAGAATTAATACTGGAAAAGATGATTATTCTAGTTTTGATCCAAATAGCTTTATAAAAGATTATGAAAATAGAAAACATTCTATTTCTGAAATAATTAGTTATTATATTTTTTTATTTTTTGGTTTTTCTTTGAATAAAATATTAACTCATCGTAATAAGAAGTATGAAAAAGCTGAATAAGCTTGTTACCTGTTAAGCAAATTTTGTATTCTGATGTCATTTATGTTAAATGTACAATCCTTTGCCTTATTTATAGATTAGGTAATATTGTATTTATGACATTTTAAGGATATATGAAAATATTAAGCTTGATATTGAACTTAACATTATCAATACGTTTAAATAAAGTTGTTTTTTGATATTTTTAGAGTTTGTGCGGGGATGGCACAATGGTACTGCGTTCGCCTGCAGAGCGAATTTTCCCGGGTTCGATTCCCGGTCCCCGCTTATAAGTTATGATTTATAAATTAGATTTTTGTTATATTATTAGATGTTAAGTACAAAAAATAAGAGATAAGATGAAAATACTTTTTGGGGTGATAGATTGGGGTTTAGGGCATGCTACAAGAGATATTCCTCTTATAGAAGGACTTTTAAGCAGGGGCCATAGTATTGATGTTATTTCTACTGGCAGGGCTCTTAAGGTTTTAAAAGACAAATTTGGTGCGAGATGTAATTATTTTGATGTCGTCAGTCTTTATGTCCCACCAGTTTATTCGAATTATTTTCTGCTCGGCTGCGCTATGAATTTGCATAAAATGGCTGCTTCTATTCTTAGAGCTAGGAAGAAAATAAATAAAATAATAAAGAAAGGAAAATATGATTGGATTATAAGTGATAATAGATTTGAACTTTATGACAAGTTAAGTAACTCTGTGATTATTACCCATACACTTAATTTTGATAATAACTTATTGAAGTATCCAATTAACAAGGTTATGAAATTTATTATGAAACCTTATAGTATAGTTATAGTTCCAGATTTTCCTAAAAAAAGATTTGAAGGTACTATGAGTGATGGCAAGAATATAAAGAAAGAATTGCATTATATTGGAGTTCTCTCCCAAATAAAGAAGAAACATTTTAAAAAAGATATAGATTATTTTATTTCTCTTTCAGGGCCTGAACCTCAGAGAACTATTCTTCAAAATAAACTGATTAAACAATGCAGAAAATTAAAAGGAAATATTGTTATTGCAGGAGCAAATCCTGATGTTCATATAACTAAGAATCTTGGAAAAAATATTAAATTTTATAGTTTTTTAAATACTCAATATCAGGAAGAAATGATGAATAGAGCAAAGTTTGTGATAACAAGAGCTGGAATTAGCACTACATCTAATATGATTGAACTTGGGAAGAAAAAAGCCTTGCTTATACCTCATCCAGGTCAGCCTGAACAAGAGTATCTTGCTGATTTATATGAGGAAAAGAAATATTTTCATCATGTTCATCAAGAAGATGTTGATTTGGAAAGAGATATTAAAGTTGCTATGAAAGGTTTTAAGGGATTTAGGCCTCCTTGGAGAACAAAAAAATCTGTTAAGAAATTTATTAAGATTATTGAAAAGAGATAATTTTAAGAAAGTAGAATTTAAATAATCTGTAGTGTGTAATTCTTTATGTTTATTGTTAAGAAAATAATTAATGGAAAAGAGTATTTCTATATTAGAAAAAGTGTTAGGAAAGCTGACAAAGTTATAAGCAAAAGCATTGCTTATGGTGGTAAAACTAGAGAAGAGGCTGAGAAAAAGCTTTTGGAGTTAAAAAATAACATCATGGAAGATAATAAAAAGCCTGATTTTGAAGAAAAAGTGATGGATGAGAAAAAAGATATTAGCATAGAAGAGCTTGCTAATTTTTGCAAAGCTAAAGGATTTGTTTTTCCTTCTAGTGTTATTTATGGAGGGTTAGCTGGATTTTGGGATTTTGGGCCGCTTGGAGTTGAATTATTTAATAATATTAAACAAGATTGGTGGAATTTTTTTGTTAGAAAAAGAGATAATATGGTTGGAATGGAAGGTAGTATTATTTCACATCCACGAACTTGGAAAGCTTCAGGACATATAGCGAGTTTTTCAGATGTTGCTGTTGTTTGTAAAAAATGTGGAAAAGCAACTAAAATTGATAAATCTGAAGTAGGCAAAGTAAAATGTGAATGTGGAGGAGAGTATGATATTAAGGGAGAATTTAGTTTAATGTTTAAAACTTCTATTGGAGCTTTAAATCCAATTGAGGCATATTTAAGAGGAGAGACAGCTCAGGGAATGTTCTTAGATTTTAAACTAATTCAACAGACTTCAAGAATGCAGTTGCCATTTGGAATTGCACAACTCGGAAGATGTTTTAGAAATGAAATTGCTCCAAGAGATTTTCTTTTTAGATCTAGGGAGTTTCATATAGGGGAGTTTGAATTTTTTATACATCCAGATGAAAAAAAATGTGATTTATTAAATGATGAACATTTGAATATTAAATTTATGTTTTTAGATGAAGAAACACAAAAATCTGGAAGTGATAAACTGAAAGAAGTTTCTATGAAAGAATTAGTGCAGAAAAATAAACTAGAAGAGTGGCATGCTTATTGGTTAGCTGAGCAAATAAAATGGTTTTATTCTTTAGGATTAAGAGAAATAAAAATAAGAGAGCATACTAAAGATGAATTAAGTCATTATTCTTCTGCTACTTTTGATATAGATTATATGTTTCCATTTGGTTCTTATGAATTTGCTGGAAATGCAAATAGGGGACAGTATGATTTGAAACAGCATGAAAAAGAAAGCAAAGAAAGCATGGAAATATTTGATGAATCTACAAAAACTAAAATAATTCCAAGAGTAATTGAACCTACATTTGGAATGGAAAGAGTTTTTTTAGCTATTTTGACTAAAGCATATGTTTATGATAAAAGCAGGGATAATATTGTTTTGAAAATACCTGCTAAACTTTCTCCAATAAAAGCAGCTGTTTTCCCAATTATAAAAAAAGAAGAGTATGAGAAAATCTCTCAGAAAATTGTTGATGATTTAAGAGAAGATTATAATGTTAGTTATGATAAATCAGGAAGCATTGGAAGAAGATATGCAAGAAATGATGAAATAGGAACACCTATGTGTATAACGATAGATGATAAAACACCTGAGGATAATAGTGTTACTATTAGAGATAGAGATAGTACTGAGCAGGTTAGAGTTAAAATTAAAGATTTAAAAGATATTATTAAAAAAGTTATTTCTGGAGAAAATCTTTTGAAATTAGGGAAAGTTGTTGAAACAAGGGTTAAAGAAAAATAAAAGAGAATTAGCAATTAAAAAATAAGAAATTATTTTCTTTTTTTATTCACAGCTTTTGAACTTATTGGAGCTGAATTTTTTATCCAATGATGTTTGTGCCACAATTCATGTATTATAAGTAATACAGAAGCTGCAATTATAATCCATTCTGAATATGCAGTTGACCATAGTACAAAAACTAAGATTATTATACCAAGCACAATATTACCTATACTGCAATTACACTTCATTTTTCACCCCCTTTTTGTTTTATGATTAGATTTTGATTATAAAATAAATAAAAATTAAAAAGCAAGAATAACTTTTAAGTTATTATCTTTTTTTTGCTTTTTTCTTTTTTTTAGCAGCCATATTTTCACCTCCCTTGGAAACAAATATTATTAACTATTAAGATAATTGAATTAGATAAGTCTTTTCTTTTTTCTAACACCTCTTATTATGATTAGTTTGTTTAAGTTTATAAATTTATGTAATTTTTACACTTTAAAAATTTTTATTAAGATTTTGTTTGTTTTTTACCGACGGAGAAATAAAAATATTTTTTATCACTTAAAAATTAATCTTAACTTTTCTTTTTTATGGACCCATCGGGAATTGAACTGAAAACCACCAGCAGGTTTTCCATCCTGCAACCAATCAATTCTTTTTATGGACCCATCGGGAATTGAACCCGAATTTCTCGACTGCCAGCCGAATGTAATAAACCGTTATACGATGGGCCCTAAAATTTTATAAACTTGTTTGGTTTTTAACTCTTATGGATAAAAAAGCTGATTGTGTGTTTTGCAAAATGATAAGGGGAGAAATAAAAGTAAACAAACTTTATGAAAATGATAATTTTTTTGCATTTCCAGACGCTAATCCTAAGGTAAAAGGACATACCTTAATTATTCCAAAAAAACATTTTATTAATTCAATGGATTTACCTTCTACACTTGGGATAGAATTATTTGATGCAGTAAAGAATGTTGCTGAAATTCATCTGCAGGATAAGAATGTCGGAGGATTTAATTTAGTACAAAATAATTTCCCTGCTGCAGGGCAAGTTGTAATGCATTTTCATCTTCATTTTCTACCTAGAAGAAAAGATGATGATTTTAGATTAAATGGATTATGAATAACAAGGGCAATTACATGCCCATTGTTTCATACCAATTTTCAAAGTTAAATTCTTTATGCTTTAAATCAGTTTCAGATCTAAGAGCAAGAGGAAATTTATTGTTTGTATGTATTGTCCTGATACAGGTTCATATGCCTGAAATTTAGGTTGTGTTTTTACTTTTTCATTTTGTTCCATTGTCTCTGTCTTCATTTTGTTTTTCTCCTTGTTTTATTTATTTTTTATTTTTCGACTTTTAGCAACTAATTGGCATGCAGAAATATCTTATATTTTAATTTTCAAAAGAATTTAACTGCATGTTTTTAGTTAAGCTAGCAGTCTTTGCAGTAAGAGTAAATTCAATTTTATTTGATATTTAGCTTTTAGTTGCATATTAAATCTATTGAGATAGTATTTTTAAATATTATTATAAGTGGCTATACCGAGAGTTGAACTTAAAAACCTCCAGCGGATTTTTGATCCAGCAACCAATCAACTCTTTTTAATGGCTGCACCGAGGATTGAACTCGGGGTCCCTGCCTTATGAGAGCAGTGCTTTACCGCTAAGCTATGCAGCCTTATGAATAAGCAAATTTGGGTAGTTTAAAAAGTTATTCAGTAAGTAGGCTCTGTTGAAATTCTTTAATGCAATAGCCTTAAGTTGTGTGCTATTGCCTTAC
>JBBSZB010000087.1:0-2679 GCA_038044965.1 Nanobdellota archaeon | reverse complement strand
AATTTTTTATCATTGCTCCAGATAGGGCAGTCTAATTTTATGGCAAGTGCAAAATACATAATATCATCCGGATCAGGAGATATTTTCTCAGCTTCATCAATAAATTCATAAAAGGTAGAATTCGAAAAAATAGTAATCAATTCTTTAATGTAAGATAAAGTGCTAATAAATTCTTCTTTATTCCTATGTGACTTGTTTATGATTTCTTCATAATATTTAGAAAATTCTTCAAAAAGTATTTCGGGAGCATTAAGTTTTAAAAATGGATTAACTAAAATATCTGCTGTTTTACCATCTTTTATTAATACAGCAAACAAAATATTAGAATCAAGGATTATATTCATTTTTTAATTTTTTAGCCATAGAAGCATTAACTTTTCTTCCAAGTCTTAAAGCATCTTCTTCAGTTAAAGTACTGTCTTTTGTAAATTCTCTTATCTTACTTAAGATTAGTATTCTATGTTTTATCGCAGCTCTCGCTATCTCACTCCAGTTCATCTCCGGAAATTTATCCATTTCTTTTTTCAGCTCTTCAGGAACTGATAAAGTTATATTTACCATTTTTAGTGTATATTTGTATTATGTGTAATATGTGTAGGTATTTAAATGTTACTTTTTGTTTTTATACAATTAAAATGATTGTTAATAATCCAATATCTTTGCCTAATTTTTCAATTTTTTCATTTCTTCTTCTAATTTCTTTGGAAATTCCCTACATCCACAATATTTGACATGTTCTTTATGCCATTCCACTCTTTGCTCAAAACTAGCATTTTTATGCTATTTTATTTTTAGTTTTGTTCAACATGAATTATTCCAACAGGGCAGTTATCCTCTGCAATTTTATTTTCTTCAAGTTTATCAAGAGAAATATCTTTTACAAAAACTCCTTTTTTTGTTTCTTTTCCTCCGATTAAATCAGCTTTGCCATCTTCATTATTAATTTTCCAGTTTGAAGGCGAGGCTTCAAAACAAACATTACATCCAATGCATTTTTCTCTATACTGAATTAGTTTTATTTTTGCCATGTTTACATTAAAAATAGTTAGAAGTAGCCTATTTAATTATTTTCATTTTATCTAATTTTTTCATTATATCAAAGTAATTTTCTACCTTATCTGTTTTACCTTTCTTCTTAGCATCCTTCCACTTTTTTTCTTTTTTCTGCCAGAATTTATTTATTTCTTTATTACTGCCAAAGTATTTTTTAATATTTTCAAGGTTTTTCTTTATTATACTTTTTGGATCATACAATATCTTACCACCTAATGCAGAATACATTGAATAAGGCTTATTTGAAAAATCTTCTTCAAATTTTCTTAATGAATAAATGCTTAAATCAATCTTTATTCCATTTACTTTCTTATGTAAAAGTTTATAGGGTTTTTTTCTATTCTTAAATATAATTTCGATATCAATATCTGATTTGGGAGTTGCTGTGCCTTTGGCCAAACTTCCAAAAAGATAAAATACCTGTAACATTTTTATTAGACTTATATTTTCTAATAAGTTTTTCTATTATCTCTTTATGTTTTTTGGGTATTTTCATTTTTTCTTTCATCCTAATTTTAAAACCCCTAGGATATTATCAATCTCCCCGTCTATTATATCAAACTTTTTATTATCAATAAATTCCCTTTTTTCAAGTTCATCTTTCAATTTTATTTTTAATTCATTTTTTATTTTAATCTTATCTGAATCATTCCAATTTTCCCTTAATGAAATTTTAACAGCTTCTTTAAGAAACATTTCATAGTCTTTAGCATATTTCTGGGCATAAATTTCATCTTTATTTACAATACTTCCTATTTTATGCCTAAGAGCTATAGCTAAAATATTTGTCAACTCATGAATATTTTGATTTTTGCTCATTTTAGTTTATTAAGTTTATTTTTTATTAAATCAAGTTTTCTTTTAATTATTTCTCTTAAAAACTTAATTTGACCGTTCTCAATTATTTCATTATTCTTGATTAGAGAAAACAAACTTTCACCAGTTATTTTAGTTAGTTGATTATTTATTTTTAAAATATCAACAGGTTTATTTTCAAGAAAACTTTCTATTGTAATAAGCCTTCTAATGCTGTCATAATAAGCTCTCGATCCAAGATTAACCTCTAATAAGTCTTCAGGAGTCATTAATAAAAATCTTATATGGTTTATATCTAATTTATTTTGAGATGGTAAAATAAATTCCTTATTTGAAACGAAATAAGAAAGCATACTTCTCGTTAAAGGACATGAATAAATTAAGTATTCAAATCTATGGGCTGGAATAGTTATTACATGAAATTTAATATTAAATTTCTCAATTAGGCTCTGGTAAACTTCATTTTCAATGTTCTTATCAGATATCAATAGAATATCTATATCATTATAATCTATTTTACTTGTCAAAAAAGAACCAACAATAAATGCCTGTTTAATCTCTTTAAAACCTGATAAAAAAGAAAATAACTCCTTTGCAAGGTTTTCTTTATAATTACTTAATTTTTTAAGATTCTTTGAATAATAAAAACTAACCTTTTTCCTTAATAACTTAATTTCAACTATATCTCCTATTTCAAAAATACCATTCATTCCCAAAGGGATATAAATCTGATTAAATCTACTACCTTTAGACACTTTATGAATAAATTTTTCTTCTTGAACCATTACGTACTAAGTACGTACTAATATA
>JBBSZB010000086.1:12493-15432 GCA_038044965.1 Nanobdellota archaeon | reverse complement strand
ACTGTGTTATCCGAAAAATAGTTCTCAAGGATAACAATAATGAATTCATGAAATTTAGCAGAAAAAAGCTCATGGATACATTAAGAGCAAAAATTGAAGGTAAAACTAGCTATCAGGCGAGGAAGATAGCAAATGTTTCTGTTAGAAGAGTAGATGAAATATGGAAAGAATATTTAACAACAGAAACTATTCCAGTTATAGGAAAGAAAGTTGGAAGACCAATGATACCTATAGAAAACTGGGAAAGAGAATTAGTAAAAAGATTTTATGAAAAATATAGGGTGTCAGCTGACACTCTTGAAAGATTAATAGAAAGGGATGAAAATAAACATTTAAGTCATTATAAAATTCATAAAATCTTAATTGAATTAGGTTATGCTAAACAAAAAGAAGATAGAGATAAGCGAAAGAAAGATTGGATAAGATACCAAAGATTGCATAGTTTAACTGCAGTTCATATTGATTGGCATTATAACGGAAGAGTTTGGGTATTTGCTGTTATTGATGATGCAAGTAGATTTATTCTTGCATTAATTGAATGTTCATCACCAACGACAAAAAGGTCAATAGAAGGTATGAAATTAGCATTAGAATATGGAAGAATTGAGCAGTGTATTTCAGATAGAGGTTCTCAATTTATGAACAATATGAATGGTTATTCTGAATTTCAGGAATTTTTAAAAAAGGTTGGAATAAAACACATTAAAACAAAGATTAAACATCCCCAGTCTAATGGTAAGATTGAGAAGTGGTTTGAATGTTATGATAACCATAGAAAAGCCTTCAAAACAAAAGAAGAGTTCTTGTTTTGGTACAATGAAGTTAGACCTCATAGAAGTCTTAGATTTGAAGAGTTAGAAACACCAAAACAAGCATACGAAAGAAAGAAAAAGCAAGGGAGAGTGTATAATATATGAAAAACCAAGATAAGATTAATTTGTCGTTAGGAAATAATTATGGGATAACACAGACATAACAAAAAATTTATTAATGCAATAAAAAGTTAGTATATTAGGTGATAATTTTGGATGATTCTGAAAAAGAGGAATTAACTCTAAAAAATGCTGAAATAGAAAAAAAACTTAAAAAAACAAGAAAATTATCTATAACTGAAGGTTCTTTTTCTGCAATATCAGGAGGAGCAGGTGAAAATTATGTAGCTCCTTATGCCTTAGCATTAAATGCAACTAATGCAGAAATTGGTTTTTTATCAAGTTTTCCAGGTTTATTTGGACCAATAACTCAAATTTTTGGTAGCAAATTAATGGAAAAATACGACAGAAAGAAATTAATTGTAACTTTTGTTGCATTACAAGCAGCAAGCTGGTTATTATTCATCATTGCAGGAATTTTATTTTTAAGATCGTTTGCTCCAGAATTTATTGTCCCATTCCTAATTATCTCATACATTATTAACATAACATTTGGTTCAATAGTATCTCCATCATGGTTTTCAATGATGGGTGAAATTACCTCTGAAAAAATGCGTGGAAGCTATTTTTCTAAAAGAAACAGAATAAATGGAACAATAGCAATTATAGTAACAGTTGCAGCAGCTTTATGGTTAGACTACACTAAAAAAACAGATATTGTAATATATGGATTTATAGCATTATTTATAATTTCTGCAATAGGAAGATCAATTTCAGCATATTATTTTACAAGACATTATATGCCAAAAATAAAATTTGAGAAGGGATATTATTTTTCATTTATTCAGTTCATAAAAAAAGCTCCGTTTAATAACTTTGGACATTTTGCAATATATGTAGCTTTAGTAAACCTAACTGTAAGTTTTGCAGGACCTTTTTTCGCAGTATATATGTTAAAAGATTTAAGCTTCAACTATACTTGGTTTACTTTAGTAAATATTTCAGCAAGCATATTTTCTGTAATTATGATGCCCTTATGGGGTAAATTTGCAGATAAATACGGTAATAGAGAATTATTAAGAATTGGAAGTATAATTGTTCCATTTATTCCAATATTATGGTTATTTAATTCTAATCCAATTTATCTTATTTTAGTTCCACAATTAGTATCTGGAATAGGCTGGGCTGCATTTAATCTTGGAGCATCAAATTTTATTTATGATGCTGTAACTGTTCAGCGCAGAGGAATAGTTGTTGCTTATTACAGTTTATTAAACGGAATTGCAGTATTTATCGGAGCTTCTCTTGGAGGTTTAACAGCCCAATACCTTCATTTAAGTTTTATGAACGTATTCCTTTTCATATTTTTAGTGTCTGGAATAGGAAGAATGATTATGGTAGTATCTTTACTACCGCATATAAAAGAAGTAAGAAATGAAATAACTCCTAGAGAGAAAAATCCTTTGCTCTATATTACACACTTACATTTAATTAATGGCCCATCACATCCATTATATGGATTGTTAAAAGTTATAGTATATCCTTTATCAGTATTCAAAATAAGAAAAGTAAAAGACGAAAAATCAGGAAAAATATCTTAAAATCTTTTACTACTTAAAAAACAAGAATAAGTTCAGAAATATTTTTAAAGACATAATTCCTAAGTATAACATGAATAAGAGTTGCGAAATGAGGACCGGGAATTGTTCACTTCATTTAGCAGTGGCTCCTAAATCTTATAGATTTATTAAATTCTGCTGATACACCAATCTTTTCCAGATTGTGTATAAATTTTAAACATGGCTTCTAAAAAAACTTCAAATGGCTTGCAAGAAAAAAACAATAATTGGAATTATCTAAAAGCTCTTGTTGAAGGAATGCAGGACTGGCTGGAAATAAAAGAAATGTCCGGAAATCAGGATATTCCTTTGCATAGAGCGCAAATAGAAAATGAAATAGAATCTCATATGAAAAATACTTCTAATGAACTAACAAAATTAGTTTCAAATAAAATGAAATCTTTAGGTTGTGAGAAAAATCTTGTATTAGAGTTCAGAAGTGTATTCA
>JBBSZB010000086.1:0-12393 GCA_038044965.1 Nanobdellota archaeon | reverse complement strand
ATCTATCTCTGGTATCTAGGCCTGTCGTCTTTGTATTCTTTGTTTCTGTCTAAAAAGCCCTTGATAAAAGCATCGTCAGTTTTTCTTTCAATTACATCTAAAACTGCATAAGTTTTAATTCCCATATTACTATGGGGAGCAGTTTTAACTTTAGCACCTAATTTTTTTTGTATTGCCTCTCCTAAAAGAAGATCATTATTAGCTGAATCAGCAATTGTTTTTACTCCAGATATTGAATTATTTATCGGAGTGAATAAAAGTTTGCCCTTGTCTTTGTTTGCAATTATATTGCAGTTATTAACTCCAATTCCAAAATTAATTTTTTGTGTATACTTCTTATTATGATCATTCAGTAAACTTAACATTTTCTTAGCAACCTTTACTGCATTTAGTTCATTATCAAATCTTTTAGTAATAACTGGAGCAAAAATACCTACAATTGAATCTTCTTTTTTATAAATTCTCCCGTTATTTTCAGAAATTTCTTTCACAGCTTCTTCTATAGTACTATTTGCATTAGACCTGCTACTTTTTATTTGTTCATAATTCTTGATTTTTAATGTAATAACTGAAGAATCTTGTTTCTCCCCATCTAAAACAAGAGAAGGCAAAGCTTCAGTACTAATATGTTCTATTTTGTGTTTACCTGAGGATAAATCAGAAGAATTATGATCACTAAAAGAACTTAGTTTAACAACCCCTCCTTTAGCTTCTTCTTTCCTAGGTAAAGTACCATCAAAAAATAAAACAGATTTTTTATTAATTACCTTTCTAACAGACATAAAAATAAACAATCCTAAAACTAAAAAAACAAATATCCATGAAAAAAGTGCTTTATTTATAGATCCAAACAATCCAGAACTTCCATAAGGAGAGATTACATCAATAACATTACCAGTAAGCGCAACTTTTGCATTACTTTTTATCTCCCCGTCATTAACTTCTACATCATAAACACCATCAGGAGCTGTCAATTCTAAAAGCAATGAACTTGCAATACTTAGATTCAGATGTTGAATTTTTGTTGTATTACCTATACTTATCTGGATAATTTTATCATAAGGCACATTTCCAACATTTCTAACAACTAATGTATTATTAATTATTTCAAATTCAGCCTCTTTATTTTGTTTTACATAAAAAACCTTATTTGCTTTTATCCCTTCAGATTCAGCAGTTATATTCCAATATCCATATTGAGCATTTTTAGAAATGATTAATTTGGCTGATTCTCCGGTTTTTGGTAAAGCACTCTTAACATTCTGACTATTAACATCAATAACATTAATAGCAACAGAAAAATCATTCATAGGGTCATGAGCCTGGTCATAAAGCATTGCAGAAATGTCAATTTCACTTCCAGGATTAGCATTATCTAAAGAATTAATTTCTAAACTAGTTGGCATCTGCAAAACAGTTAATGAAAATGTCTTATTGTCAAAATTTGTAATCTGATTATCTTTAGACTCATAAACAAAAACATCCATATTATAATCCCCAGATTTTGTTTTTTCAGGAAATAAAATATATCCTGAAAATTTACCCGCTTCTACAGGAACTACTGACTCTAAACCCATTTGTCCAATAGTTATTTTAGCAGATCCACTAACAGGCTCTCTATTAGCCTTGCTTGCACTACCTGTAAAAGTTATATTTTCATTAGTAAAAAAATCCTCTCTGTTAAATTTAACATCAACATTTATTTTATTAGTTATCAAAAAAGTCGAACTTTTCTTAGCTTGGCCTTCAAAAATCATAGAAAGATAGCATTCTCCAGTCAAATCTTTCAAAAAACTAGAAGTTAAAGGCATAGTAATAGGTATTTCAGTCTCGCCATAAAGATACTGGAAATAAAACGGTTTGCTTCCCTGAGCACAGATAAGGTCTATACTAACCCATCCCTCATTTCCATCAGTTCCCAATAAAACTTCAAGATTATCTCCATAATTATAAACCTCTTTAGGCTGTGATACAAGAAAAATATCAGCACTTACAAAGTTTATTAAAAATAAAGACATTACAAATATTACAATTAATATAATCACTACCCATCTCTTTTTATCCATAATCAATTATACCAAATTACCTATTTAAAGATTTCTTTGATGTGATTTAAATCAATATTAAAAAGAAGAAATAAAGTCTTCTCAAGACAACCTTTATAAAATTAATAAAACTAATTATAATATGAAAAATATGAACAAATCAAATAAAACAAAAGAGGTAAGATAAAAATAAAATTAACAGTATGACAACTTATAAATTCATACAAATAAGGTAAAGATATTATACATTTTAAATTTAAATAAATAAAATCAGGATAAACAAGATAAAAATGACCAAATCACAAACAAGCAAGGTAACCCCCTGGGAAGTTTCAGGAAACATAGATTACAATAAATTAATCAAGGAATTTGGGGTTTCTAAAATAGATGAAAAAACTCTAAAAAGAATTGAAAAACATACAAAAGAAATTCATTATATGTTAAGAAGAAAAGTTTTCTTTGCTCATAGAGATTTAAATTGGTTATTAGATGAATATGAAAAAGGAAATAAATTTTTTCTTTATACAGGCAGAGCACCTTCGGGACCTGTTCATCTAGGACATTTATTGCCCTGGATTTTTACAAAATGGTTACAGGATAAATTTGGTGTTGAATTGTGGTTTCAATTTCCAGATGAAGAAAAATTCCTATTTAAGCAAGATTTAAGTTTTGAAGATTCACAAAAATATCTTAATGAAAATATGCTAGATGTAATAGCCCTTGGTTTTGATCCAAAAAAAACACATTTTATAATTGATACCCAGCATGCTAATTTAATGTATAAAGAAGCTATAAAAGTTGCAAAGAAAATAAATTTCTCAATGGTTAAATCTTCTTTCGGTTTGACTGATCAAGCAAATATAGGTAGTATCTTTTATACAAGTATGCAAGCTGTCCCTACATTCTTACCAAGTGTTATAAAAGGAAAAAATATTCCATGCTTAATTCCTCACGCAATTGATCAAGACCCACATTTCAGATTAACAAGAGATATAATGCCAAAGCTAGGGTATTACAAACCAGCAAGTATACAATGTATATTCTTACCTCCTTTATCAGGAACAGAAGGTAAAATGTCCTCTTCAGAAGATATAACCATATTTACAACAGACTCTCCTAAAGAAGTTGAAAGAAAAATAAACAAATATGCTTTTTCAGGAGGACAAGCAACAATAGAAGAGCACAGAAAAAAAGGTGGAAATCCAGACATTGATGTTTGTTTCCAATATCTTAAAATGTTTTTTGAAGAAGATGATAAAAAACTTGCTCAAATAGAAAAAGACTACAAAAGTGGAAAACTTTTAACAGGAGAGCTAAAAAAATACACAATTGAAAAAATAAATTCATTTCTAAAAGAACATCAAAAAAAGAGAGAATCTGCAAAAAAAGACGTTGAGAGGTTTATTTATAAAAATTAAGAATAGAAATATTTAAAAATGGGTAGTTTTTAGAAAAATATGGAAAAATACTGGGCAAGAGCATTAGAAGATATGCAAGGAGAGAATCCTAAATTAATTATAACAAGAGGACAAAGACAAATAACACCTGAACAATTAGAAGTTATGAGTGTAGGTAGTTTAATAGATTGTAAAATTACTCTTGAAGGAATACCAATTGTTTTTTATAAACAAGATAAAGGTCCATTTAATCCTGCTCCTTCTCATAAAGGCATAAGGATTAAAATCGGTGATTCAGCATATATTGGACCTCCTAAACATGATAATTCAAATGGACCAGCAATAAACAGCTTGAATATTCTTTATGCTTCTAGACTTTTTCCACGACTATCATAAAAAAATATGTAAATTATTCTAAAAAAATTAGTTTTAAGCTTTCTTAAAATGCTCAGGAATATAATAAAATTTTAATTTACCTTTTCCAGACTGAAAAGTTTTAACAGGCTTTTTTCCTCTTGCCCATTTTGGATTATTAGTACAAAAATGAGTTACTTCTGCAACATCCTTGGTGTTCAGAAGATCTTCTGCAACATAATAACATCTTTCCCAAGCTTTTCTATCAAGAGGACTATTCTTAACATCCCATAAAGGATTTTCTAAATATTTTCTATTTAAGTCATTTGGATTAACTGAAGAAAAAGCATAGGTTGTTATCTTATTATCTTGATCAAATCTAGAAGCATAAATAACCTCTGGGATAGTCCTGCCACTAAGATCTGCTCTTATTAAAGGTACAGATGCTGTATATTTTAACAAATCTTGATTTCTAAACTCTCCTCTTTGCTCTCCATAAAGCATTCTAGCAACATTAAAACTATCAGATCCTTCTCCAAGTTCAAACAAACTAGGCTCTTCCAACTCTTTTCTTCTTAATTCTTCATAAGCTCTTTTTTTTTCTTGTTCTTTTTCCTCCTTAATTTTATTCGTCCTTCCATTAAGTTGTCTAACCTTAAGCTCAGATTCTAAATCTAAACCTTTTTGCAATTGTCTAACTGTTTCTTGATTAGCAGCACCAATTTCCCATGCAGTTTTAGCAAAAGGACCAATAGCAGAAACATAAACAACACCTGTAAAGAATGTTCTCATTCCATCAAGAAACTCCCGTCTAGAAATATCTCCTTCATTTTCTCTCTTTTGAATTTTATTAGGTCTATAGTTATTATATAACATTCTTGTTTCCTCTTGTTCAAATTTTCTTTAAGTTTCATTTCACCTCAAAATTTTCATAAAACCTTTTATGATTGATACAATTAATCAATCACAACATAAATCATTTATAAATCTTTCTATTATCTTAACTATATAGTGGTTACATAAATTAGAGTTAAAAATCAAAACTTAAAAAACTAATAAAATGCATAAATGTTTATAACTTAAAAAAATAAGTTATATAAATGAGGTGGTATTATCATACAAATATTTTGTGTTCTGAAACTTCAAAAAGTCCACTAGCCACACAATCAAGTGTAAAACAACAACCACTAATTGTCCATCCATCTGCTCATCCATATCAAACTCCACCAGTTATTTCATTAAAAAGATATGAAGTAGAACCAGCAAGCAATTATGCTACAATACAAGAACTAGTAAAAGTAAAGAAAGAATTAGCTAAACATGGATTACATAAGGGTGTAAAAGAGGTGCAAACATTAATAAGAGATATAAAAATAGAAGACCACTACGAAAAAAGGAAAGAAATACCTGATACAAGAAGAGAAATAAAAGACAAAGCTAACAATCTGGTGGGAATCCTTTATCTAGCAGAAACTCCTGAAATGAAAAAAGACACATCAATAGGAGACAATGGATTTGTTCTAAGGCCAACATTTTACTTTAGAAGAACAACTTCGGGAAGAGGTTATGTATTAAAAGCAAGAGCTGAACTAACTAAAGAAGGGTTAACTGAAGTAATAAGATATACAAAGCAAGTCCTTAAAAAAAGATTCGCAAGAATAGACTTTAAAACTCTAAGAAAAATAAAGCAAAAATCAAATGCAGAAATAAATAGAATACTATCACGGACAGATACTCAAGGTTTAGTTGTAAATGGAATAAACGTACATGTAAACTTCAATGGTTCAATGGACGTTTTTGTACCAGTAAGCAAAGGACTTGAAGTATGTTTAGAAGAATATAATTCTGATGGAAATAACAGAATAAGATTAGTAAGAACAAACCCTGAGATGAATGCTACTTTCGTCGATGCATTTAATGCCTTAGCTTTGGTAGTTTCAGGTATAACTGAAAGATAACATACACCAAATTTAAATAGATAAATTTTCTAATATTAATATGAAAATAATCTCCTTACACTGCGACTACATAACTTTCAAACCATTAAAAAAAGCTCTTAAACAGCCAGAAGAGTTAAGCGAAGAAAGAAAAAAAGAAATAAGAGTGGATGAATGCCTAGTTATTTTAACAGCTGTTGAAAAATCAGATACTTTAAACTTGGTAAATGACTTAGTTAAAAACATAGAAGATATTTCAAAACAGGTAAAAACAAATAGCATAGTCCTATACCCTTATGCACACCTCTCATCAAATCTTGGAAATCCAGATTTGGCCATGAATATCTTAGAAAAAGCAGAAACTGAATTAAAAAAACTAAAATATAAAGTTACAAGAGCACCCTTCGGGTATTATAAAGAATTTGAATTAAAAGTCAAAGGGCATCCTTTAAGTGAATTATCAAGAGAAATTAGTGAAAGAGAAATTGGGAAGGAAATAAGACAAGAAAAAGAAAATGTTATTAGTCTTGATGCAAGAATGGAAACTTCTTGCCATTTAATATATGAAACAGCAAGAAAAATTTTAAATTCAAAATTTATCAGTATTTCAGAAGTTAAAGACAATAATGCTATCTTAAATTGGAAAAGCTTTAAAAATGAAATAGACAATGACTTCTTAAGATTATTAGAAAGTGAAGCAAATAAAAATAGAGAATCTAATTTACCAGTTACTATTGAGTCTTTAGACAGAGAAAAAGCTTTGAAAAAATGTGGAGAATTTTATGAAAATGTTGTTCCGAAAAAGTTTAAGGAAGTAAAAGTTGTAACTATTGGAAATTTACCCCCAGAACCTTGTATTAAACCTCATGTAAAAAACACAAAAGAGATTGATGGTAAAATAATCATAAAGGGTTTTGAAAAAATAAATGAAGAATCATATAAAATCAATATAAGCTTAATTCCTAACTTTATTCTCAAAGAGGAGGTATATGATTATAAACAACTTTTAAGAGAAATATCAAAATCAAAATTAGATACTTCAAAATTAAAAGAAAATGACCATAGAATTTTGGGGCAAAAACTCGATTTATTTAGTTTTAGTGAAGTTGCTCCAGGAATGGTTTTCTGGCACAATAATGGATTAGTAATAAAAAATGAATTAATAAATTACTGGAGAGAAGAACATATGAAAGCAGGTTATCAGGAAATTTCAACACCTCAAATTATAGACTCCAAATTATGGAAAGTATCAGGGCATTGGGAAAAATACAGGGAAAATATTTTTTTAACAAAATATGAAGGAAGAGAATTCGTAGTAAAACCAATGAATTGTCCTGGGGGAATGTTAGTTTATAAATCATCACCAAAATCATATAAAGATTTGCCTTTAAAGGTTGGAGAATTAGGTATTGTCCATAGGCAAGAACTTTCAGGAGTGCTAGCAGGCTTATTTAGAGTTATCCAATTTACACAAGATGATGCTCATATTTTTTGCACAGAAGAACAATTGGAAAGTGAAATTGTAAAAATTATTGATTTAATTGATCTTTTTTATAAAAAATTCAATATTAAAATTGACCATGTTGAACTTTCTACTCGCCCTGAAAAAAGAATTGGGTCAGAAGAAATTTGGAACAAATCAGAAGAGGCATTAGAAAATGTTTTAAAAAAAAGAAAAGTCAAATATAAAATAAATAAAGGGGATGGTGCTTTCTATGGTCCTAAAATTGATTTTCATGTTAAAGACTCATTAAATAGAACCTGGCAACTTGCAACAATCCAGTTAGATATGGCTCTCCCAGAAAGATTTGATCTATCTTATACTGATAAAGATAACTCAAATAAAAGACCTGTAATGCTTCACAGAGTTATTTATGGAGCAATTGATCGATTTATAGGTATTTTATTAGAACATACAAACGGAGCTCTTCCAACCTGGCTTTCTCCAATTCAAGTTAGAGTAATAAACTTTACAGATAGAAATAATAAATATGCTGAAAAAATAATTGAAAAATTAAAAGAATCTGGGCTAAGAACAGATTATGATTTATCTTCTGTTCCTTTAGGTGGTAAAATAAGAGATGCTTCACTTGCAAAAGTTCCATTTATAATAACAGTTGGTGACAATGAAGAAAAGAATAAAACCTTAGCCATTAGAACGAGAGATGGTAAAGTAAAATATAATGTGGAAATAGAAGATTTTATAGAAGAAATAAAAAAATTAATTAAAGAAAGAATCTGATCCATTTTGCAGGTATGTTTTGCCTTTGTCCGTTAAAGCATAAATAAAAAAACAACCTTTATTAGTAATAATTTGATCTTTAGCAAATATAAAATCATTTTTCTTTAACCAATTAAGATTATTATTAATTAAAATTAAATTTTGATTTAGATAATTTGCAATATTTCTTTTTCTAGAAATGCCCTTGTCAATTGCTAATAAAATATCTTTATGAAATTTTCCTTTATAGTTTCTATTAAAGCTTTGAATTATTTGTTCTAATTTTTTACTTCTTTTAGAATGAATTGGTTTTATTATTTCAAAAAAACGGGTTATATTAATAATATGAGTTATTAATAATCTATAAAGAGGTTTTTCTTTATTGTTAGTATCTACAAAAATTCTAGATTTTATATTTAAATCTTCCAATATTTCTTTAAGCTGTTTAATCCAGATATCACTATTAGATGTTATTGAAATCCTTCTTGTCCCGCTAAAACTTACGCACCCTTCTGCATCAAAGGCTCCCCTTACAGCTGCAATCTTAAGTTGTTTATCTTTAAAAATAAATTTGGGAAGATGTATCATATTTTTCTTACCAACGTCTAATTCAAGAATCTTACTAAGGATTACAGATATTAAAGAGGATCTTATTATAAGAAAACTAGCATCACTTCTTTTTATTAAATCAAAACTATCTTTTGGCAAACCCAAATTAACAAAGAAGGAATGAACATATTTTATTAATACTTCATCTTGATTAACAAAAGTTGTATACCAAAGGTTTGATGTTATATGTCCATCACCATTAATCAATTGAGAAATATAAACCCATTTAGAATCAATTTCAATATATGGTCCAATTTTAAGAAAACTTCCACTTCTCCCAATTTTAATGCTTATTTTATCTTGAAATTTCTTAACATCTGTATTAGAAAACTTTATCAATTTTTTGAATAAATCTAATGACAGAGTTCTTGTCCCATTCCTATATCGACTCATGTTTTTTATAGGGATATTAAAAATCTTGCCTAAATCAGTTAGATTTTTATAATTAAATAAATCAGGGGCCCCATTTTCTAATTTAATCCTAGCATTGTTTGGCAAAAATTGCAGAATATTAAATATCATTTAACATTATAGTTAAAGGAGATTATAAATCTTTATAACTATTATAAAGTTAATAGATATAATCAAAACAATAGCTGTAAGAAAAAGAGGCTCAAAAAATATAGAACAAACAAGTATAGATGCTTTTATAAAAAACATAAGGCAAGAAATCAGGGAAAGAACATAATTCAAAAAAAATGGAAAAGAAATGTGCATTATGCAATGGAGAATTAAAAAGGAAAATTGTAGATTATGAAGTATATGAAAAGAATATTGGTAAGTTTAAAGCTAAGGTATGTCAATCATGTGGAGAACAATGGTTTAGTGAAGAAGATGCTAAAAAAATCGAAGAGGCAGAAAGAAAAGCGGGAGTTTTCGGATTATCAGTTGAGACAAAGATAAGTTATTCTGGCAATTCTTTGATTATAAGAATTCCGGTTGAATTGGCAAAATTTATGAATATCAAAAAAGAAACAAGAATCTTATTATACCCTGAAAATAAAGATAAAATAGGAGTTATGATAAGATAATACCAAAAAGTATAGAAAAGTTTATTAAACAAATTCAAGAGGAGATTAAAGAAAGAAAATGAGAGTCCCAATAAAATATACTATCCAAAATATAAATACAGGATCATATTTATTTGCAATTGGTGAAAATGAAAAAGCTCCTCCAAGTGGACTTTGGGATAAAAATTTAGAAAAAGCTAAACAATATGACCAAGAAACTGGTCAAAAAATTGTTGATGCATTAAATAAAGTTTATAGACACAATATGGATTTAGAGGCTAAACTCTTTCCATTTGTTGAATTATAAATAATAAAAAGAAAGAAAATGAGAACCTATCATATAAGAAAAATAACAAATGGGAAACCTGGAGAGTATCTTGTTCAAATTCCATCTGAAGAATCTCGATTAGGTGAATGGAGAAGAGAAAATGCAGGTGCGCAAGAATGTGAAAAAAAAGAGGCAAATGGCATTAGGAATATGATTTATTATAGAACTAATATTCAAACTAGACTAGAGAAAATATCTGACATATAAATGTAAAATAAAAAGAGGAAAATGATAAATTATCATATAAGACAAATATCAACTGGAAAATATTATGCAGATGATAAAAAAACAGGTCCATGGGATAATAATATTGAAAATGCAGAAATATATGACACAAAAAGTGATGCAAAGGAAGAAAGAAGAGACTACCTTGATCACTATCAGCTAAGAAGAGATGAAAATAAAAACATAATAATTGAAAAGAGAAGATGAAAATACAACCATATATTGAAAAACTGAATAATTCACAGGAATTCAGGAATTTTAAATCAAAAAACCCAAAATCATATTTTGCAGCAGGTTTCTTTGTATTAGATTTTGAAGAAAAAAATAACCTACATCAGATAGACTATTATAATCCTGAAAATAAAAAAATGGCAACTTTTGAGCTTGATGAAGATAAAGTAGAAATAAAAGAAAGTGAAGCCTCAAATGCTTCAACACCAGGAGAAATAAAAGATCAGATAAACTTAGATTTAGACATTTTAAAGGGGTTGGTTGAAGATGAAATGAAAAATCATACAGTAACGCATAAACTTCACAAAATAATAGCAATACTCCAGAATTTAGATGGAAAACTGATTTGGAATTTAAACTGCATAACAAGTGACATGGGAATAATAAAAATGCACATATCTGATTCAGATCATTCAGTTCTAAAATTCGAAGCAATTAATCTATTTGATGTTGTCCATAAGCTTTAAACCATAAAATAGTAAATATTTATAAGCATTTTTTTATTATAATTACAATGATAGAGAAATTCTACAAAAAAATACCTTACAAATTACCATATAAAACACCTTACAGAAAAGCCCTATTTATTGTAGCATATAAGATAATTGACAATAACATAAAATATCTAATTCTAAAAAGAAAATTGCATTGGAAAGGCTGGGAGTTTCCAAAAGGAGGGGTAGAATTATTTGAAACAAAAAAAATGGCAGTAAAAAGAGAGACAATGGAAGAAACAGGATTAAAAATAAACAAAATTGTAAATCATAAAATATCTGGAAAATATGATTATAAAAAAGTTCTGCCAGACAGACCTTACAAAGGGCAAAGTTACCAGCTATATTCTGTAGAATTAATTGATGGAATTGTTAAAGTAGATCATAGGGAGCACTCATCATATCTTTGGTTGCCTTATGAAAAAGCACTAAAAAGACTAACCTGGAATAATCAAAAAGATTGTTTGAAAATTGTGAATGATTCTTTGGTTACTTTAACATCTCGTGGGGGGCATGTTACCTAAGATTTTATTAATTATGCTTTAGCAAGTTATAGTTCAGATTATTTATAATCTTCATAATCTCATCTTTATTGACAAGGAACCATATCAAACCAAAAGCAAATATCATAAAAGATTCCGTGTTGAATTTTATAAAAGTCAATAGCCATGGAACATTAAAACCATTCTGGAGAAGCAAGATTGTAGTACCATACAATAAAACATAGTAACCAATCATTATAAACAAAAGTATAATTACTTTCTCAAATAGTTTTTTCCATGAGTTCAAATAAAGAGGAATAGTTAGAGACATAATCGTGAGAATTTCATAGAAAGTCTGGTAGAGTACTAGACTTCCAGTTGTTGTAGCGAGGATGAACGCATCTTTTGATGAAGTAATACTAACCTTTAAGCCAAAACCAAATATAAACACAAAAAAGCTTGTCATATAACCTATTACAAACCTTAAAGGATTTAATGGTTGTAAATATACAATTATAAACAAAGTAGATTAATTCCTGCAGCTATAAGAAAAAATTTAAGTGGTTTCATTTTGAGCTCTTCCTAATGTAAAATAATACTGTGATTAATGTGAAGACGAAAAAAGTAGAGGGCCAAAGGAAGTCATGAACAAAATTCAATATTCCTATGCTTAAAAAAGCCGAGGTAATTATAGTAAACAATCGAAGGATATTAAATCCTACTAGCATAAACAATCCAAAAACTCCATATTTGAAGGTTTTTCTTGAGGTACCATATGCTACAACAAAAGCAATGAATAGTGAGTACATTGCCACTCCTGTACATTCTTTTGCGACGATCAAAGAGATTGAATTAACGACAATTTCATTATTCACTATGCTTACTGTTCCCTTCCCAATTACAAAAAGAAAACCCCTCATCATCAAAACAAAAAAGTTTATGAAAAAATCAGTTATTGGTTTCAGATTAAAAAACCAACTCAATAAAAGAAAAACACCAAGGAATTGTGACATCCTCTATGGGCTAAAGCCACACAGCGTCCTAGACGCTTATTGATTTT
>JBBSZB010000085.1:0-25456 GCA_038044965.1 Nanobdellota archaeon | reverse complement strand
AGATTGTTTTGTAACTTTCGTTTTTGGGAACCTTTTCCTAAAAGGTTTATTTAAATAAGTTTTTGTAGTATTAACTCAGTAATATCCTTAAAAATGTTATAAATGAATATTGAAATTAATCTATAAATAAATGATAAATTAGGAAAAGATATTGCAGAATTTAAAAATAAATTATTCTAAAGCAAAAGGTTTAATGTGTATACAAATAACTGACTTCCTGGTCAGTTAAAGTCCTGTTATAAACCCTAACCTCATCAATTTCACCATTGAAATATTCGCCCCAGTAAGAATTTCCACCTAACCAAACTGTCGCTGGATTCAGAGTAGATAAAACTCCTTGGCCTTTAGTAGTTGTAGTGTCTGTCTGATCAGTTCCATTAACAAATATATTAAATCTTTGTGATTGAACTTTTGAAGAATTGTATGTAATAACAATATGATAATAATTATTCACATCAATAACATTATTTTTTGTACGCTGAAAGATATTAGCACTACCAGTTCCTATTCCAGCGCTAATACCTTTTGTAACAGCCCCCCAACCAGGGTCAGTAGTAGTCTGAGCATATATAATAAAAAAATCATTAGGATTAGTACTCGATTGTTGAGTCCAAACACTATTCCATTCAGTTATAGTGCTTGGTTTTATCCAGAATTCATAACTATAATTAAAATTTGGATTAAAGTTAAAAATATCACTGTCACTAATACTGATATGACTGCTACTTGAACTAACAAAGTTATAAGCACTTCCAGTTTTCCCACTAACTAAGGTAGCTCCAGTATTTATTCCATTATTTCCATTCTTAGAACTATCTATCACAGTATTTCCATTGTCATTATTAAAACTCCAATAACCTGCAAGTGATGCAATAATAAGTGCGTTAATAGGATCTTCACCAGGAACAACCTCTTGGCTTAAATGTTCTTCATCAACAATCTGTCCAGTTTTTATTTTATTGTTTATAGGAGTTCTTGGAGCAATTGAAACCTTAGTAATATTAATTACTTTTCCTTGTAGAGGAACACTAATAGTCTTAGTCTCTAACTCTTTTATCTCAATATCTACATCATAAGCCTGAGTCTCTCCATTAGAACCTTCAACTATTACTCTTAAACCAGTGATATTTCCAGGATTTGAATCTCTTTTAACTCTCAATTGTATAGAATCATTTGGGAAATATTTTAAGGAGTTATCAATAATGTCTAACTGTGAAAATCCAACTCCTAAACTAATTTGTTCTGTGCTAGCATTTAAAAAATTAGATATAACCATCCACACAATTCCAATAGCTGCCAAAACAATTAGAATAAGTAGAACAGTTGTAATAACATCACTAACTCCTTTTTTATTCAGCATAAAATAAACAGTTAAATTGAATTTAAATAGTTTTTTAGAATGGTTAATCATAAATGAAAGTTGAAATTAATCTATAAATAAATGATAAATTAGGAAAAGATATTGCAGAATTTAAAAATAAGTTATATTAATAGAGATTTGGTTTAAACAAAGGAGATATCATAAATACAATTTAATATTAATTAATAATAAATAAGGAAAAGTATTGTATGTTTAAAAGTATATTATACTAAGTTTAAGGTTTATTTAAATGAGTTTTTATAAAAATCAGCGTAGACTCAGAGATCTGCTCTTCAAAACTTATTGAGCTACCTTTAATCTTTCTCCGCTTTGCTACCCTGTAAGCACCATGTTTCCTGGTTAGGGCTGCTTCGATCAAGATCTGACCCAGTTTGCAGGAGCACGATCGAACAGGACAAAACATCAACGTCCGAATAAAGACTCAATAAACTTTGAGTCACTCGTCTCCTTGCAGCCTGCTTAAAGCTCGCGAGCAAATGGCACAGAGCTAACGTGCCGGCCTAGTCTACACAATTTCAAGAAATAAGGTGTTTATAAGACTTTTGGAAACCTTTTTCTAAAAGGTTTATTTTAAAGTTATTGTTTTTGATTTTGTAAACCTTTCCGTTAAAAGGTTTATTTATAAGTGTTTTGATTTTTGAGATTATACGGGATTAATTAATGCTTAAACAGAAACAAAAGAAATTTAAAGCAAAGAATCTTAATTTAAAAAGTAAAAAAAGGGAGTGAAATGGTTAAGGGGAAAAATAAAACTATATGGGGTGTTCTTGGTGTTATATTAACTTTATTTGGAATAACAGGCACAATTCCAATACTCCTAAATAGAGAATACTTAATTGGTTTACCAATAACAGGACTTTCTGTTGTCGTTGGAATAATTCTGATGGCTTGGGCTTTTAGTGATTAAAATGGACGATGGAACTAAAAAGAAAAATATTTTAGATTTACAATTTCAAAAATATCTTATTGTTGCTTCTACTTCTGTGATTATTGCGTTTACCTATGTAATTGGCTTAGGTATTGCTGTTCTTTCAAAACAAATAAGATTAGATGATTTTAACATTATGGGAGCAATTTTTGTAATATCTGCCGGGGTTTTAGGAATTTGTTCTATAATATTCTTTAATGCTGTATTTCACTTGAAAAATATTCCTTTAGTTGTAAAAAATTTATAATTTACTCTTTAAATTGTTTTGTTATGATAAAAATACTAAACAGGCAAACCCATAACATGTTTAAGATATCTTTGACTTTTTCTTTCTTGCCTTATATCAACAATTAATTCAATACCTTCATCAATTGCCCTTTTGGAATTGTCATAAATTCTTTTAGACTCACTCCCAATATAAAACCCCATTAAATCAGCTCCCAACTCACCAGCATTAATATCACCATTATACTTTCTATCAGAATTCATCTCCTAATCACAGCAACTACTAGTCCAATAATTAATATAAACATTCCAATTCCAACAATAATCCATGCAACAAACAGATATTTAGAATCTTCACTTAATTCATATTGATTATCTTTTATTGAATACTGAACATTATTTGTATTTGAATAAGTTGTAGAAGGTTTATTATTTCCAATTTGAATCAAACCATTGTCCACTTTTTCATAATTAGAATAATCTTCATTACTTCCACTTCCTAAATTAATATTCCCAAGGTCATTTATCAGCATTGTATCAGTATTTGTATTGGAATTAGTATTTGATTTTACAACATTTATTGTTTTTTCATCACTTACCTTATCATTGTAAATAGCAGTTACTGTTAAAGTATAATTTTTTTCTTCAGCATCTGTAGGTATAGGTATGTTAAACTCTATTGTCTTAGAATCTTTTTTTCCATATTTATCTAAGTTGAACTCTTCTGTTTCAAAACTTAAATTAAGTTCAGAATTTTCTAATTTAAGTTTAACATCTTGATCATCAGCTCCAAGATTTTTCACTTTAACTTGCATTAATACATTTTCTCCAGGACTTACACTAGTTGAACTTAAATCTATACTGCTTATTTCAACTAAATCATCTTCTCTCTTAATATCTACATCTACATACTCAGAATTACACTCTCCATTCTCCCCCTCAGCATAGGCATATATTACAAACTCATTGTCTTCATCAGTTTTCTTAGGAACTTCTAATTCAAATTTTAGATCCTCGTTCTCTCCTTGATCCACACCAATACTATCATCCATACTTTCAATTGATTCTTCATTAGTTGTATCATACAAATGAACTTCAACATCAAAATCACTATCATCAGCAAGATTATTTTCTATGTTTAACTCTACTTTTATTTTTTCTAAAATATTAAATTCATCATCTTCATCAGGATTATCTATGCTTAAAGCAATACTGTTATTTTTATTAGCACACTGAGTAGCATCTTTGAAACTAGGAGGTATTTTTGTATCTAATACATTTATTTTAATTTTCTGGCTTATTATAAATTCAGAGTCATTAACATTGAATGTTACTTCATGCATTCCAGACTGATTATAGCTAGGAATCCACGAGAAAACTTGATTTTTGAATTCAGCTCCTTCCGGTAAACCAGTTGCAGTATAAACTAAAATATTATTATCAGGATCATTTCCCTGAATTTTAAATGTAACCAAACTATTTTCATGAACAGTTTTATCTCCTATTGTCTGTAATATAGGTGCATCCGGAGCACTGATTGTAAAAGTATAATTTTCATTTGCAAAAACACTATTTCTTGAATCAGAGCATTTTACATTCCATTTATAACTTCCATCAATTAAATTTGTAAGTTGAAAATCATTAGTACTTGAATTAACTATTTGGGTGTTTATAGATTTGAAATTACCCTGAGTATTTGTATAAATCTGGCAATTTAAATTATTAGAATTATCTTCAATACTATATCTTAGTAAAACATTCCTAACATTAATAACTTCAGTATTATTGGGAGATAATAATAAAATAATAGGAGAAATTACATCGGCATTATTAGGAAGATTTTTAGTTGGATGAGCAAATATCTGCCATTGTTCATTACCATCTGTAATTCTTCCTAAAGACTCTTCATTTCCAGGAGCTGGTAAATTATCTTCAGTATTTCCGTCGTCATAATTTCCATAATTTATACTATCTATTACAGAATTTCCATGTTTTAATATTATTATATCTCCAAGATTATTTAGCTGGAAAGGATAATCATCAATAACAAAAAAACCTTTTCCGTTTATACTTCCAGATAAGCTATAATTATTACCAGTATCATCTTCAATTGCCCATCCATTAAGATTTACACTTGTACTGCCAGTATTATACAGCTCAATCCATTCTTCATCAGAATCTGAAACAAATTCATTTATAACTATTTTAGAAATAACATTTATATTGACAATATCACTTGAAAAAACATTATTGCTGTCTTTAGTGCTAACATTTATTTTATAATTACCCTCATTTCCTATTTGTGTTTCCCAATATCCATTACCATCAACAGGAGAAGAATAATTCACAACTAAACTTCCATCTTCAACATCTTCAGCACTTGTTTCTATTTGTAGAGTTTCACCAGCAACAACTAAGATATTTTTATTTACTATATTTAAAACAGGTTTGTCATTAACTGAATTAACTTTTATGCTGAAATTATTACCAATAGTTTCATGCTCGCCATCGCTTGCTTTAAAGGATAACATTTCTTCTCCAAACCAGTTTTCTTCAGGAACTACTTTAACAGTATTTCCATTAATTAAAACATCTAAATGTGAATTATCTTCTTGATATTCGGCAAAATATTCTAAAACATCTCCATTTGGATCACTGAAATATTGAGATAAGTTTAAAGTTAAATTATTATCTTCGTTTATTGTTTGATTTCCTATGATATTAAATACAGGATAATCTGCCATAGATAAAACTGTTAGTGTTACATTATTACTAATTGTTTTCTTTTCTCCGTCAGAAGCATAAAATACAACCCAGTCTTCACCAAACCAGTCTTTTGTAGTTGTAAATGTAACATTACTTCCATGAAAAGTAGCTGTTATATTTTTATCATTAGATGTTGCATTTATCCCATAGAAAAGATGGTCATTCTCAGGATCTTCAAAATAATTACTTAAATCAAGTGTGATATTTGTATCTTCATACCATTCCAAGTCATCAATATCTCCAGTAAATATAGGAGCATCATTTATACAATTCATATTTAAGTCCAAAGCATCAGGATTTATTTCTGCATCTAAATCATCACAATCTTCACCACCAACAATTTCAGCATCAAACCCATCACCATCAACATCTCTCATATCTCCTTGAGAACAATCATTGTCTTTTCCATCATAAGGTATTTCTTCCGCTAAAGGATTTACACTAAAATCTAAATTATTACAATCTCCGTCTATTTCTGAATATCCTGTGAGAAGTTCATCTCCAGAACATATCATTATCTGACTTCCAGAACCAAATCCATCACCATCGCTATCTAAATAACCTGGAAGATTTTGATACAAATTAGGATTGTTATCATTACAATCATTACTATAATAGCCATCTCCATCATTATCTTCTCCGTCTGCAATCCATACAACTGAATTTTCAAATGCAGTTTTTGTTTCATCAGTCCAGTATCTGCTGTCAATCATTCCAAAATAAAGGCTTCTACCCTGAGCAACTTTATTATTTAAGAATTTAGCTCCAGGATATAAATATGCAATAACACTATTACCAACTGTTCCTCTATAAACAGCTATTTTAATATTTGTGGGTTTTTTACCATTAAGAACATATGTTACTAAATCTGGATCAAATCTACTATATCCACTAAATGTATCTGGAAGATTTTGAGTTATAGGGCTTATTAATTGAACATTTTTATTTAGTGAAGTAGGGCTTGAATATTGTGATATTCTTGCACTCCATCCCCAATCTATTCTGTGTTTTGAATTCATTACAAGAGAATTATATTTATCTACAGGAATATTACTAGGAGCGATAAACTTTCCTTCTCCAACAAGAATTGCTTTGTATAAAGATAAATTAGTTCCAGCTATTTCTGCTTCAGAAATTATATCATAATCATATCCAAGGCTAGTTATAGTTGGAATTAATTCTCCAGCAGGAGTTTGAGAATTAGGAAGAATAATTGCTATATCTTTAGCACTTACTATACTTAAAAATAAAATTACTAAGAATGTTGCAATAATTATAAATAATATTTTTTGAAAACTGCTCATTTCTTAATTTCCTTTTTGATTTTATTGCCATTATTTGCAACACCTCCTTTTTCACCCTTTTTCGTTTTTTTAGAATAAATAAAGTATAATAGTCCTAGAAATACCAATAAAAGAATTATTGTTGATATTCCAAGCAAATAAATTGGTTTAAATTTACCATTTTCAGTATTTTTTATAACACTTCCAATATTTGGTCTTATATTCACTCCAGAAGTATTATTTTCAGAATCAGTGCTATTATTATTTGTATTATCATCAAGTAAATCACCCTGGCCATAAACATTAATTATAATAGTAGAAGAAAGTCCAACACCATTTTTAGCATTTAAAGGAGCAAACTGAACATTTACTTTAGTTTCATAACTTCCAGCTTTTTTAGCCTTATACACAAAATAAGCTTTTTTTTCAGTATTTGGTTCTAGTATAAAATTTGTTTCTTCTAATTTCATTTCATCTTTTAAATCACCTGTGACAAAAAGAGTGATATTAACTGGCTCATTATTATCATTTATAACATTAACATATCTGTTCATTGTATCACCAACTTCCATACTTAGTACCATTCTGCCATTTCCTATTTTCCCAGTTACAGCACTGACAAGAAAGCTAGAACTCAATAAAACCAAGAATAGTCCTATCAAAACTCCTAACAAAGCAATATTTTTTTCCATTTTGTTTTAGTATTACTCTTTAGGTATGACATAAACTTTCCTTTTTAAACATTATTGTCGTCGAAGAAATATGTTTTTGTTGTTACCCAATTCCAACAACAAAAACCATTAATTAAAAATTATCTTATTAATCTACTAGGTAAAATCTCCTCAATGATTTCCACTCTTTTTTCAAGAGGAATTGTCCTTTTTCCAACTTTTAATTCCCTAATCTCAAATTTGCCCCAAAAATTTAAAGGATAGCCAACTTGATTTAAATAAGTAGAAAGTTTTTTATTTGCTTGTTCTAGTGACTGAGCCAATATTGGATAAATACTGCTTGAAGACTTAACTTTTTTATTTTATCACTTTGTATATGATAGGATCTTACCCCACAACCTATATACAAATTATCTCTAGTCATCTTAATAAATATAAAAGTTAAATTTAATGAACTGTATTATTTTGTTCATTTAGGTTTGTTTCCTTTAGGCTTGAGTTAAGATCTTCCATTGTTTCTTTAAAAGTTTTGGTTATCTTCTCAAGATCTTTATACTCTTGCATAAGTTCTTCATGCTTAGCTTGGACTTCTTTGAATTCTGCATGAAGTTGATTTAAGCCATAAGAATCAAAAGATAAATATCCAGCATTTCCAGGCATGTTATCTCGATGCTTGGCATTGTAATAATCAAGACCTTTTATTGCTCCTATACCTGCTACACCTAAAGCAACACCTAGTGCAATTCTTCCAATTTTATATTTAAGTGTTATTTCTTTACCCATTTTCTATATTATAATTTATTAAAAATAAAATAATTAAAATTAAACACTACAAATTTCTTGGCAGGTATTTTCAGCTAAATTATTATATATTCCTTGTAAAGCTATAGAAGAGCTTGCAAAGTAATATCTTCCGCCAGTTATCCTAGACATATCTTTTAATAATTCTTCATTCAAATTAATAGGCCCGCCAATTCCAACTGTAACTATTTTTACATTATGTTGTTTAGCATAATTAGCTGCTTGTATTGCTTTAATCACTCCATCAAATCCATTTGGTCTTCCGTCAGAAAGGAACACAATTATCTTTGTCTTGTTTGTATTTGCAGGTGTGTCTAGTTTATCTACACCTTGAACAATAGGATTATAATAATTTGTTCCGCCGAACACAAATATAGACCATATTCCATTTTTCAAAGACTGCTCATTATTTGTAAGGCCTCTTATATTAGCAGCAGTGTTTGAAAAAGTAGTCAATCCAATTAAAGTATTAGGATTTTTATTAAAAGCTTTTTCTACAAAGTTAGTTGCAGATATTTGTGCTATAAGTATTTTAGGAGGTCTTGGAAGAAACCATCCAATAAACCCAAAAGGTAATCCCATACTACTGCTTCTGTCTATTTGTAAATCAAATGCAAATGGTTTTGCTTGACATACATCCTGGCATGTTTCTGTATGACAAGTTGATGAACATCCATCTCCATTTACAAGATTTCCATCATCACATTGCTCTCCAGCATCTAAAATATTATTACCACATTCTGGATTATAAGGTATACACTGTCCATTAGCACAACCAAACTGACAATAATCTATAGTTTCAGAACTTGAATTTCCACATGTTCCCTGAGTACATAAAGGACTTATAGTTGTATTATGCAAATCATCTCCAACACATAAATGATTTACAATTGTGCTTCCACATTGTGAATTCTGAGTACATTCAGGTGGATTACATTGATTATTACTACATCCAAACTCACAAATTATTATCTCAGAACTTTTATTTTGCCCGCAATTTCCACTTAAGCATAAAGGAGTTGTAGTTGTAACATTTAAATCATCTCCAATACAGCTATTTGACACATTTACACTTCCACACTGAGAGTTTTGAGTACATTGTGGTGGTGCTGGACATAAAACATGGACATGCCTATTTGCATTATTATTTGATAAATTATCATCAATTGGAATTAATGCACTTATATTTATAGTATACATTCCTTCAATAAGTGAGAAATTAAGTGTTTTTGTTTTCAAACTTGAATCTCCTGAAGCAAAATTAGTTATTGAATTATGGTTGAATAATAAACCTCCAACACTTCCATTAAATGTAACATTTTCATAAAAGTCACCTAAATTTTTAGCATTTACAATTACTTTATAGTTTTGATTACACATTAATGCTTCATGCTCTGGTATATTAGTTCCATTAGGATATTCTAGTTTAATTCCTCCAATACTATTTGCTAAGTTTTTATCAATTGCAACATCATGCCCGCCTTCTATACACTCTCCTTGATAACATCCAAGTTCACAAAATTCTATTGTATTATTAATAGTGTCTTCATCACAGCTTCCTGAAATACACTGGGGAATTGTTGTTATATTTACAACATCATCTCCAACACATGTAATTGTACTTTCAATATCTCCGCAATCTTCATCTTCACTGCATTCAGGAATTTCACAAATAACACTAACACTTCTTGAAACTTTATTATTATCTAAATCATCATCTACATTAATATTTGCCTGCACACTAATATTATATACTCCTTGGGCTAGAGTCATGTTTATTATTTTTGTCTTAATACTAGAAGCTCCAGGAGCAAAATTAAGTATGTCATTATGCTGGAAATTCAATCCATCAATGCTTCCATTAAATGTAACATTTTCATAAAAGTCTCCAAGGTTTCTCGGCTCTACATCTATTTTATATTTTTCATTACACATTAAATTACCATATACAACCTCTCCAGAAGTTTTTCTAATTTGTATTCCAGTATTTCCAAAACTATCATCTAAAGCAACATCATGCCCACCTTCTAAACATGCTCCTTGAGAACATCCAAGTTCACAATTTATAATTTCTTCATCAGTGCTGTTTCCACATGATCCTTGAGTGCAAATAGGATTAGTTGTTAAAATATGCAAATCATTTCCCACACAGAAATTTTCCTCTGTAGAGCTTCCACATTGTGAATTCTGAGTACATTCAGGTGGATTACACTGATTATTACTACAACCAAACTCACAAATTGTTATCTGAGAATTTTTATTCTGTCCGCAATTTCCACTTAAACATAAAGGAGTTGTAGTTGTAACATTCAAATCATCTCCAATACAATTGTTTGACACACTTACATTTCCACATTGTGAATTCTGTGTACATTGTGGTGGAATACACTGACCATTACTACATCCAAAATCACACTCTTCAATAAAATTTTCTTCATTTGTTGATGAACACTGGCTATCAATACTTCCTTCATCTAAACATACAGGCACACTATAATTGCCCCATAAATCTTCTCCTTTACAAAATTCATTAACTAATTGAGTTGTCCCGCAATCATTATCTTTACTACATTGTATAAAATCATGCTTACATATTGCACCATCACCTATAACGGGAGAGCAATAGTCATAAGTTTCACTATTACCATCGCTGCATTCCTGAGTTTTAAGAGGAGTTACTGAAAGTATACAATAACTATCTAAAGTTCCAGGATCTATACAAGTTGAATTTTGATATTTTTTATAAACATCGTCACTAAAACAAAAGTTTTCTTCAATATATCCAGTTATTCCACAGTCTAAATCATTCAAACAATTTACTTCTGTGTTTCTGCAAAACGAAGCACTTGTTCCAGGATTTACACATTTATCTATAGTTCTTCCATTTTCATCATTACACTCACTATCATAACTACAAGTTATATCAACACACTGCCCATTTGAACAAATATCATTACATTGTTCTATTGTATTGGTTTGATTATTTTGAGTACAATAGCTATTTTTAGTTCCAGGACTTAAACAAGTATAAGTTGTGCTGTTTCGAGCCACATTATCATTTGAACAAAATAAACCAGTTTGAGAATTTGCACCACAATCAGAATTTATAAAACATTTTATTTGATCATGATGGCATATATTGCTTACACAACTATCTATTGTACTTGTGTTATTATCATTACAATCAGCATCATAAACACATTCTACAAGAGTATGATTACAAGAGCTTTGTATTGTTCCAGGATTTAAACAAATATCATTTGTTAAATAATTACTGTCATCACAATCAGCATTAGTTATACATACTATGTCTTTGTATTCACAATAACTCTGAGGTGTGTTAGGATTTTTACATGTATCTTGAGTATAAGCATTAGCATCATTACAATCAACATTAGTTATACATGTAATATTTTGATAAGTACAAGAGCTTTGTATTGTTCCAGGATGTAAGCATATATCTTTAGTATAAGCATTAGAATCATTACACTCTCCATCATTATAACAGGTTATATCAACACACTGCCCATTTGAACATGTGTCTGAACATTGTTCAATTAACTTTGAATTTACTTCTATATCACAATGGCTTTGTAAAGTTCCAGGGCTTATACAAGTAGCATTTTGGAAATTTCTGTAAACATCATCACTAAAGCAAAAAGTTGAATTAATAAATCCAGTTGCTCCGCAATCACTATTGTATAAACAGTTTACTTCTGTGTTTCTGCAATAACTTGATGTAGTATTTGCATTAATACACTGATCTACTGTTCTTGCATTGCTATCATTACACTCACTATCTGTTATACAAGTTATGTTCTGATAAGTACATTGAGAATTTATCTTACCAGGATTTAGACATATATCTTTAGTATGGGCATTGTTATCATTACAATCACTATCATTGCTACACTGTGTTATTACAAAAGCAGCGCAATCTTCAAACATTTGTTTAGCAGCAGGCGTCCAGTAATCACTGCTTCTCTTTCCATTTTTAATGGTTTCCAAACCATAGAAACAAACTTTATTATTAAGCGTCCTGCCATTTACTAATTGTGTTCCTTTAGAAGCATATGAAATTACATCTCCTATGTCTAAACCCGAACTTCCTGTATAAGTTCCAGCAGTTTTTGTAAATCCTATAGCTTTATTTTCATCTGATAAATAATAATAAGGTATTGCTAATGAACTTCCAGCGCTATAGAAAGCATCTGTGTAAACTTGCAAAATTTGCCCGTTTTTATTAACATTTAAAGGTTGGTTATTAGCTAGTTGAGAAATGCCATCACTATCCGTTAATCCAAAAACAGCTCCATGATAATAATTAGATATAATTGTAGGTTTTAGTCCTATTGGTATTCTTGAAGGATTATTGAAAAGCTCATCTCCAACAAATATCATTTTATATTCAGAAAAAGCAGTTGTTGAAATTTTATTTTCCTGTATTTTATCAACACTTAAGCCTAAAGAATTAAATTCATTGATTATGTTTTGATCAACTCTTATATCATTTTTATAAAGATAAGCAACATCACTAACAGCACTTGCCAAAGGAAGAACTAAGACTATTGCTAATATAAACATCGCTAGACTCTTTTTTGACCCCATATAACTTTCTTGATAAAAAGAAGTTTTTAAACATTATTATCGCCGAAGAAATAGTTTTTTAGTGCTACTTAAATCAGATGAATTAAAAAATATAAAGTATATTTTTTATCACATAAATTTAATAACCAAGACAATTTCTATATTTCAACACACCCATATATTTCCAGAATAAACTTATTTTATCAATGTTAATTTTAAATGATAAATCCTCCTGCCCATGTATTTCTTTTGCAACATCACACATATTAACACCGTTTAATTGTGAAAGATATTCTAATGGAAAGCCAACTTCAATGTCTGATTTTTTATTTTGTTGATCTTCAATAAATTCTACACTTCTGCCAGTTATATAATACTTATAACTTTTTTCATTACTATAAATTCTTACTAAAACTGAAGCATCTTTAGGTAAATCTCTTGTTAAAGAATTTTTTTCAAGATATTCTGGGAATGTTTCAGTTGTTACTTTATCATTTGTTCCATCATAAACAACAGAATCAATTACTCTTCCAAATATTTGTGGGCTAATGTAATACACAAACCCAATAATTCCGGCTAATAAAATAACTATTGCTATTATAGCATTTAATTTCACACCTTTCATACTAAAGAAAATATGTAACAGTTTAATAACTTTTTCATATTAAGTCAAATATCAAACTTAACATTTTAACAACTTTATATGTTCTTGAAAATCTCATAAATATAATAAATATCAATCCATAAATGAATGATAAATAAGGAAAAGTGTGGTATGTTTAAAGATAAATTATGTTAAAATCAAAAATTTACTTTACACACAAAAATGTTTAAGATTCATTTTTCTGAAATTTTTCTTCCAAGAATTGCAACCAGATTATTAACCCATTCTTTTGTCAAGTCAGAAATCTCAGAGGAATTTATATCTCTATTGGGAATAAATTCTTTTATAAAAGTTTCACAATTTTGAGTTGAAGATATCTGGTTATTAGACTCAAAAATAACCCTTTCTTTATTTACACCCCAAATATATGCAATTTCTTTTCTTTCCTTATTTTTTGGTTCTGAACCATCTGAATTAAACCAGTAAAATTGTCCAGGCTTTATTTTATCATATTCCATAGATTTAAGAGATATTTATTTAATTTAAAAATGTTCTCCTAAATTATTAAATATTTAAGAATAAATCTTAGTCAAATATCCTAAACCATAACCTATACCATAACCTGCAGCAGATTCTAAAATTGTTTTACCAGTTATTGTAAGAGTTTCTGCTCCAATATCTTTAGCTGTAGTACTTGAAGAAATTGCACTATCTGCTCTTATTCTTATTGCAGAGTCAGCTATTCCAAGCTCTAGAGAACCAAGACCAGTTTTTTTAAATGCTTTTCCACTAAACATAGCAAGAGGAGTTACGCCTAAAGCTGTTAGTGCCGGGCCCATTGTTAAAATTTTATCTAAATTACAACTAGTTTCAATACCAACTCCATGATTATAACCTATATACATCCCAGCTAATGTTGTGCCTATATCAAACAGAGGAATTCTATTAATATTAATTAATTTTACCATAAAATCAGGATAATTATTATATATTTAAATCTTCTGATTTTGATACCACTTTTAAGTTAATAATAATTTTAGAATAAATAACAATTTTATACTAATCTATTTTCCTTTTCCTCTTCCTTTTTTTAAAAGAACTAGTATAATCTAACAGATTTTTCCCATATTTTGCTAAAAATATATCAAGCATTGCACTTTCAATAGCATACTTTGGCTTTTTATAATTAATAGTTACTTCTTGTTCAACTTCATGATTTCTTGAAGGCGCAGTTATCTCAAGATAATCTGCAAGATTCTTTTTTTTAACTTTTTCTAAAAGATTTTCAATATGTTTTCTTATTTCTTTTTTCAATATTTCAGGTTCTGCACCTTCTACAAAAATAAGGCTTATACCACCATTTTGATTTACATATACTTCTCTTGGTGTATAATTTGGCTTTGTAAACTCTCCATAGTTCACATTTCTGTCTGCATAATGGCTTATCTCTCTCTCACGACCCCATTTTTTAGCTTCTGTTCCATTTTCATAAGGAATAGCATATTTAAGTATATTTGATACTTCTCTTTCTTCTGCCATAGAAGGCTTTTTGCGCGGAAACATTAAACATTTTTGAATTGAGGCTTTATAATATTTACTATGTTGAAAATAATATCAAAATTAACCTCTAAGTAATCTAAGGTATATTTGAAAATGTTATAAATATAATTTAATTAATCTATGAATTAATGAAACACATGTAATATTGACAAATTCAAGATAAATCTATTTAATCAACTTTAATCTGGTTTAATGTTAATTAATCTATGAACTAATAATAAAATTAATAATAAATAAGGTAAAGTTATGATATGTTTTAAAGATGTTTAAAAATAAATTATTTTAAGATACAAGATTTACTTTACATATGATAAAAATTAATAAATACAAATTGAAATTAATCTGCAAATTAATAAATGTTAAATAAGGAAAAGATATTGTGCATTTAAGGATAAATTATACTAAGCTCAGGATTTTTAATCCCTTTCACGATAATTTGCAACAACTTTTTCAATATCAGAATAAACTTCTCTTTGATATTTTTTAATATCTGCATGTTTTGGTTCTGATTCTTCTAGTTTATCTAAAAGATTTCCCATATCATGCATAAAAGTTATAAAATCTTGTTGAGGGGTTTTATTTCCATCCCATTCAGCTAATAATCCAGTTTCTCTTATAATATCTGCTCTAAGTTTTATACAGCTGGATTTGTACCATTTTTCTGATATTGTTTCATAAATTTCTTTTAGTTCTCCATTAGAAGGCATTTTACGCATTTCATAAAACTTTCCCAACTCTTGGAGAGCATCTTTCAATTTTAAGAGAGGCTTAATTTTCATTTGATTATATGGCAAATGTTTGTTTATAAGCATTAATATGTTCTCCCGAAATATTAAAACCTATTATAATATATTTGTTTAGTTAAATATAAAAATGCCTCCACTAAAATTACAAAGAATGGCTAGTTTTCCTTGTGCTTATCTGTCAACTACCACCAGTCACCGCTCGCCCGTATTTGATAGTGGCTCGCTATAGACTGGTGGCATGAGCAAATCAAAAATAATCTTCTAACTTTAATTGATTGACATTCCTAATGTAATATCTTTGTTTCCTTATGTATCCTTTCATGAAATCCTTATTTTTTCCAACTGCATCAATCCATGACGCAGGATTCCATAAACCACTTCCATAAAAGTATTTCTTTTTTATTTCAGGAAATTGATTAAATAATTTCTTGGCTACATAACCTTTTACAAGTTTAGCTATTTGTGGTCTGCTGTATAATCCTATATCAATCATTCCATGTACGTGATCTCTATCAAAACCTATTTCTTCGTACCTTAGCTTATTTCTTTCAAAAGCTTCTATCAAATATTTATTGCATGCTTCTCGAACTTCTTGATTTTCAAATATTGGGTGGCAGTATTTCACTTTGAATGAAAAATGGTGCCAACTTTCTCCAACCATTGAGCTGTATCCTACAGGATTTGTTTTCATTTTAACCTCCGAAAAGTTTAATTATCTGAGAAAGCTACAGCTATCATTGATTATTCAATGAGCTATAACAAGCTCATTCATGCTAATTAATCCAAGGAGAAAAAGATTACGCCACTAGTCCTAGACTAGTGGAAATCTAAAGAATTATACTAAACTATTAATTCCTCAAGAGGTCTAAATTTTTTATCAAGAGGTAATGGTTCTTCTATAACTTTTCCATTCTTTCTATGAACTCGATAAGCTTTTGCATTTGAAGAAGAAGTAATAATTTTATATTTATCATCAATAACTTCAATTGCAGCACAATTATCTAAAGCTATAGAAACACCCCCATGTTTCTGAATCATTTTTTTAAGCGAACCATGCCTATTTTTTTCAACATTATAATGCGGACAACTCATTAAAGGGATAAATCCCAAACCTTTAAGCATAATCATTTTGAATTGTTTCTTAGGTCCAAACTTCATAGAGTCAGAATTTGCATAGTCAAACCAGCATATGTCTCCTGCACTTAATCCAGACAAAACAATTCCTCTATTTCCAGCTTCCTCTAACATTTTATCTACTCCTAATCTTCTCCATAACTTTAACATTCGCAAAGTGTTTCCACCACCAACATAAATGATATCTGAAGAAAGTATTCTTCTCCTTATCTCTTTTTTTGATGGTCTTTCCTTAATTAGATAAAGAACATCTGTCTTGCATCCCAACATCTTTCCATAATATCTTTCAAACGTTGAGTAATATCCTTCAGAATCTCCAGAAGCAGTGGGTAATAACAGTGCTTTTGGGTGAGTCTTACCAGTAAGTTTGATTATTTCTTTATCTATTGCTCGAGTTTCAATAGGATACCTTCCACCATTATTATTTGGTCTTCCTATTTCTCCACCACCAATTGCTACGATTTTCATAGAAATATAATAAAAAATAGACTTATATTTTTATCTATAAAACTTACTGCCACCCACCAAACTTAAAATCTTTTGTAAGTTGGGAGGTATTTACTCATAAAATATTAAAAGGTAATAAACGATTGTATGTGGTAAAAAGAAAAAAAGAAAAAAATAATTTTTTAACAAGTTGTTCTTTATTTTTTTGCTACATAGTTAGAATCATTTCGATCTGCTCTTTGGCAATGATCATACGCACTTTTATTAGCCTCATCTTGGTTATTTCCTGCACCATATCCAGTACCTTTATCGTCTTGTGCTATAGATGTATTAATTCCAAGTAAACGGTCTAAACCACTGGTTGTATTTGATGTTTTAGTATCTCCCATTTTCATTTACCTCCTTTCATTCATTAATTTTAAGAATGAAGACTTTTTTATATAGTTTACCCTTAAAGTATATATACTAACTTATAATATATAAGAATAGAAAAATTTATATATTTTAGAAAATAAAGAAGAATATGAAAAGAAAAGCTATCCAGCTTGCAAATCAAACTATTGTTGTAAGCCTTCCATCTAAATGGGTAAAGCAAGAAGGCATAAAAAAGGGTGATGATATAGATGTCCAAGAAAAAGGGAAAGACTTAGTAATCAGCACAGACAGCTCAATTAATGAAAAAATAGAAGGTGAAGTTAACTTAATCAATGATTCTGAAATAACTATTGGGGTTTTGGTAGGAAATCTATGTAGTTCTGGATTTGACAGAATAAAAATTAATTATAACAACGAAAAGCAATACAATATCTTACAAAATATTCTTAGAGACAAGATAATTGGTTTTGATGTTATAAAAACAGAAAAGAATTACTGTATAATTGAAAATATAACAGAACCTTCTGAAAATCAATTTGATAATATACTAAGAAAGCTATTTCAAAATATAGAAGAATTATTTGAATTAACCGCAAAAAGATTAGAAGGCAATAACGAAAATACTAAATTATTTTATGAAGTAGAAGATAGAATATTCAAATACGAAAGTTTTTGCAGAAGAGTAATCGCTAAGAGAAGATTGCCTGTAAAAAATACTGAAATGCTCTTAAATTTTATTATGGTATTAATAAATGCCCAGCGAGAATTATACCACCTTAATAAATTTCTGGAAAATAATAAAATATCTGTTTATTCTAAAGAACTTAAAAAATTATTAAAAGATGCTTATTCAATGTTTGGTATTTTAAAAGAATGTTTTTTTAATAGAAAAATAGAACCTCTGGGGAGGATTCATGAAACAGAGAATAGAATCATAAAAGAAAATCTATACCCATTATTAGAAAAAAATAATAAAAAAGAAAATGTCTTGGTTTACCATATGGGAGTTTGTATGAGGCAATTACATCTCGCAGCAAGTCCATTAATAGGATTTATTCTATAATTAATGCGGATAAATAAAAAATATCCTATGATTACTTAATCCTAAGTATTACATAATTTATAATACATTTTGTATCAAAAAATATAATAGGTTTTACAATAAGTGGTTTTAAGTTTACAACACCTTATATCAAAAACATTTAAAAAACTCTTAACCTTATATTGATAATAAAAAAGAGATAAAATGGTAAGTTCAGATTTAATTCAGCAGTTAATTTTGCCAGCAGCTTTAGGAGGTCTTGGAGGTTTGACAAGAGGTTTTATTGGTTTACTAAAGGCTTTATCATTAAGAAGAAAAATTTTATGGGGTTATTATATCATTACAGTTTTAGTTGCTGTTGTTATAGGAATTTTCACAGGATTAATATTTAACTTTGACTATAGAATATCTCTTTTAGCAGGATATGCAGGAACAGATATTTTAGAGGGAATTTACAAAAGCTTCGCTGTCCAGAAGGTTTATGTCTCTTCATCGTCAGTAAAGGGAAAGAAATAGATTTAAATAATTTAAAATATTATATAAAACATGCAAAAAATAATAGATAATTTTGAATCACTAACTGAAGAAGTTATGACAAAATATGCAGGACAATGGATAGCTGTTGTAAATGGTAAAGTTATAGCTAATGGAAAATCATTTAAAGAAATTTATAATAAAGCTAAGGCAAAATACCCAAATGAAAAGCCTCTTTTTGGAAAATTGCCAGATGCAAGATTGTCAGTTCTTTCTATAGATTAAAATGTCAATTAGTTTTAAGTATAGGCCTGTTAGGTTGAAATCAGGTAAAATCATATACAAACCAATAATTCCTTTAGTATTAAAATCAAAAGAAACTATTCTTGTTCTTGGAATGTTAGATTCAGGATCTGATACAACAATAATTACAGAGGAAATTGCAGATCAAATAGGAATAGAATACACAGGATATAATGAAGTTTCGGGCATATCAGGAAAACCAATAAAAAGTCGGGAAGGAAAAGTGAATATAGAATTTGGGAAAAGACATGAGATTTACTCTTTTAATATTCCTGTTTTAATACCAATAAATAAAGATGTACCATTGATAATTGGGAGAATAGGATTTTTTGATCATTTCAAAATAACTTTTATAGAATCTGAGAAAAGATTAGAATTTAAAAAGATAAATAACTTTAATATTTTAGGTTAATAAAATGTCCAATAAAAATCTGGTGGCTTTTATCAAAGAAGCAAGAAAAAGAGGTTACACTGATCATGCAATAAGAAAGCCTCTTTTAGAAAAAGGATGGTCTATTCAGGAAATTGAAAATGCATTTTCCCATGCAACAGCTAAAATAAGAATAAAATCAAAAAATAAAATAACTATTTATTTGGATTCAGATGTTCTGAATGTTTTGGAAAAAAGGTCAAATAAAAATCTTTTAACTCTAAGTGAGCAAATTGAAGATATTTTAAGAAGAAGTGTTTTAAACACTAAAAAAACAAAAAAGATTGATGATAAAATAGATGATAAGTTTATAGCTATTTTTTCAAGAAGAAATTACAAGAAGAAAAACAAATAAAAAATAAGTAATTAAATGTAACATAAAATTAATATTAAGTGAGGTAGAGATGTTATTATATTAAATGTAACAATTACAAAAATAATTTAAATAAGTTAATTAAATAAAGCATTATAAGAAGGTAATTAAAAAACTGAACTAAATTAAAATAATGAGATATTAAAATGGTTAAATTTAGATTTGATATTAAGAAATTTCTAAGTATTTTTATTCTATGTGCTTTTGTTTTTTGGCTATTAGTATATTTATATCTGCATGGAACTGATTTTAAGAGTTTATCTTTGGTTTCTCTCTGGCTGATTTTTGTTTTAATTATTTTAATTATATTAAGCTATTTTGTAATAGGTCTGACAACAAAAATTCTTCTAAAACCTTTGTACATTAAACTCGGAGTTTTTGAATCTATAGCTATGGCTTTGATGACTGGTTTTTATAACCTAATAACACCATTCAAAGGAGGCTTTGCTGCAAGAGCTGTTTATCTTAATAAAAAACACAGCTCATCATATACAGATTTTGTTGCAGCTATTTCTGCAAACTATATAATGGCTTTTCTTGCTGCAGCTATTCTCGGCATTATATCAAGCTCAATTATATTCATATACACTTCTAATTTTAATCTCCCAATATTTCTGATATTTACTGCAACTATTATAATTTGTTTAATTATGGTTTATTTTTATAAAATTTTACCATATACAAGATTTAAAATACTAAATTATTTTATTGCAATAGTTAATGGATATTATATTATAAGAAAACACAGGAAAACAATAGTCTATACATTTATTCTTTCATTTGTTCAGGTAATAATCGGAGCAATAATGCTTATGATTCAGTTTAGAATTTTTAGTATTAACCTTAATTTCATAGAAGCAGTGTTTTTGTCATCAATAGGAATGGTTGGATTAATTCTTGCTGTAACACCTGCAGGTCTTGGAATAAATGAGGCAATTATAGTATTTGCATCACTTATCTTAGGAATTTCTCCAGTAAGCTCTCTTTCAGCAGCCTTGCTTGGAAGAGCTGTTTCAATACTAGTGCTGTTTATTTTAGGTCCTATAGCTTCTTATCTTTTGTTAAAAGCAAGGCCTTACCATCAAAGAATAGACCCAAGAAAAACAGATGTAATAGATTCAGCTTACAAAGACCTAACTGGAGTTTATTATAAAACTAAATATCTTAAAGATGAATTCCGTCATTTAGTAAGCAAATACTCAAGAAAACGATCAAAATCAAGAGCAAAAATTCATTTTGATTCTAAGTACAAAAAAGATTATGGGCTTTAACTAACATCTCCTCATGAAATAAACCGGCATTTCATTTAAATCAAATGTCGAGCCATCTACATTAACAACCATATTAACTTTGTCTAAGTATATTGTTGAAGTTTCCTGTATTTTATTTGCGCCATCCAGCTTAAAATCTCCTTTAGCAATTATTATAGCATGATCTTCATCATTTTCAATTACTGAAGCAATATTAAACTGATAAACAGCTCTTCCTTTTTTATACTGGCTTATTATATACCCCTTGCCGCCATTAACTGCATTTCGTAAAGGTACGTTTAAGTTTAGTTTGTTATTTTTAGTGTTAATCTCTTCTGTACTGAAAGTTCCATATTCAGCCCTCAAAGAACATCCTTGTAAACTTGTTATTCCTATAATTACATCTTGTCCTTGTTGTTCAAATTCACTCTCTCCAATAATCATTTTTAAGTTAGTGTGATAAACTCCTCCAAGATATTCCCCACTGTCAAGTCTTATTTTATATTCTAAAACTCCTTGGCAATAACCATACCCATAGCCAGGACAAATACTGCTGTTTGAAGAAGCTAACTTTTCTATGCTTATCCCTTTACAGCCAGATATTATATTACCATTAACATCAAATTCACATTCTTGAACCTCAGGTCCATTTAAAATTAGTACAAACTTGTCTATATCTAATACCTCTTCTGGTTCTATTTGAGTAGAAACGCTAAACTCTACAATCTCCCCCTTATTCACTACAGGATCATTAATTGTAAGCCCTAAAACAAAAGCATTTGCAGGCCCTGCCACAAAAAGCAGAATTATGATTGAAACTGAAATAATCACAGACACAACTTTTAACTTATTCTCCATCTTCTCCTCTTTTTTAAAGGTATTTATACTAATTAGAATAAGGACTTATATTTAAATTGTATTAACCCAGGAATAGTAGTAAAATTTAACTACTTTTAGAACATAACTGTTATGAAGATAAGTGTTAGAACAATAAAGATTTTATAAACAGAACACCTAAGTATTATACATGGAAGAGGTGAAAAAAACATTAAGTATTCTTTGGTAATTCCATGCTATAATGAAAATGGTAATTTAATTATTTTGCATAATGAAATAAAAAAAGTTATGGATAAATTGTTAGCATCAAATAAACAAAATTACGAAATAATTTATGTTAATGATGGATCAACAGACAATACTTTAGAAGAATTAAAAAAATTAATCAAAGAAAAATTAAAAAAAGAAAATAATAATTGCAAGATTATTATAATAAATTTAAACAGAAATTATGGCCAGGCAACTGCTCTTGACGCTGGTTTTAAATTTTCAAATGGAGAGATAATTATTTCTTTAGATGCTGATCTGCAAAATGATCCAAATGATATTCCGAAAATGATTGAAAAATTAGAAAAGGAAAATTTGGATGTTGTTGCAGGATGGAGAAAAAACAGGAAAGATAAAAATGGAATAAAAATTCTTACAAGAATCGGAAGATCACTAAGAAAATTTTTAATTAAAGACAATGTGCATGACACTGGATGCACTTTAAGAGTATATAGAAGAGAAGCAATTAAAAGTCTTGATATCTGGGGAGAAATGCATAGATATATTTTAGCTATGTTAAGATGGAAAGGTTTCAGGATTGGAGAAATAGAAGTTAATCATCGTCCAAGAACAATTGGAAAAACAAAATATGGTTATAATAAAGCACTAAGAGGTTTTATAGATTTGATTTATGTCTGGTTTATTCAGAAGTATTATCAGAGACCTTTGCATATTTTCGGTGAGTTAGGATTGTTTTCAGGTTTTCTAGGTTCATTGATAGAATTATGGATGTTTTATGAAAGAATATTCAATCAAATGGACTTAAGTAATAATGCATGGTTCATACTTGGATTTTTTTTCATGCTAATGGGAATTATGTTTTTCAGTTTCGGAATTATCATAGACCTCCTCATAAAAATTCATCTAAACAATTCACCTTATGAAAAAAGATATTACATAAGAGACGTGATTGAAAATTAAGAAAATTAATAGTTGTTATATTTTTCTAACATATATTATAATTTTATCCCAGCATATTTTTAGTATCCAAATCTTCTTTCATAATCTTTATGATCCATCCATTCAAGAATAATGCTTATAACTAATACTTTGCCTCCACGTATTGTATAAATAAGCCTCCAATTATTTGGAAGGTTATATTTCCATAAGTTAGTTGTACCATATTTAGATGTATACTCTTTTGGTATTAATCTTTTAGGTATTTGGACTCCACAAAAGACATTTTTTTCAATGTTATCCATAGCTTGATTAATAAACTTAAAAAGCTCTTTTTCAGAAGTATCTCCATTTTCTAACTTGTAAAATGTTTCTTTTAGAGTTTTATTTACAAATCTAGTTTCTGAAGATACTATCATTTTATTTCTTTCTTGATAAGTCTTTCCTTTTAAAATAATAGTGTGCAGATTCAGGATAGTAGATCCAACCTATTTTCCCTTCTGAATCAATGCTGACTTTTCTTGAGTACAGTAAATAATCAATTATGACACAGAAAGTCTGATACATTACTCTTTTTGGAAGGTTTTCCCATAAAGCTCTTTTTTTATATTCCCCATCATTTTTCCTTATAAATTCTTCTACCATTAAAACAGTGTCTAATCTAGGAAAACGCAGTATCCCCCTTATCTCTTTTTTTTCTTCTTGAATCATGTTATATCTAATGATATAACATTATTTAAACCTTTCTGGCATCAAAAATCTTCCTCAAATAAATCACCATAAAACAAATCATAACATATCACTTAAAAATACTATAAATCACTATAAAACTTAAAAACATAAATTAGTAGTTTAAGCTAATGTAACAATACACAATAATAAGGAAAATCTCAGAGAATCTTTTTAATTTCCCGAATAAAGATTTCTGCATCTTTCAAAGCCAATTCAGCATCATTTTTTCCGGGCTGATACTCTAAACCATACATTGCTTCGTGCCTTTCGGTTCTATGTATCTCTAAAAAATTTATTACAGGAAGTGGAATTTTGTCAGAGTACTTTTCTTTAAGATAAACTGAGATTGCATAATGGCTTTTTTCTTGTATCCCATCTCCGTATAATAATGCTCTGGATGCATGGAACATGGACATATAAGATTCTAAAATAACAAAATCAAAAATATTCAGTTTTAGCGCCTCTTTTGCTCTTTTAAGCCTGCTTTCTGCAATCTCCATGGATTTTCCAGATTTAGATTTATCTGGCTTTATTTTCCTTAATAACCTAAATTTAAAACAATCTTCAGTATTTCTTATTTCCATTTTGTTAAAGGCAGTTCTCCATATAATGGAATGCCATAATTTATTATTTCATAATAAAAAGGGTGGTCTTCTTTCGCCTTGCTGTTCCATTCACTCCAACTAAAGAAATGAAGTGTAATCTCTTTATCTAGTTCATCTTCAAATTTACTTAAACTTAAATGCTTTTGTTTTCCTATAATGAGTATATCTATATCACTTTCATCTGTATCGTTTCCTTTAGCAAGAGAACCAAACAAAATTATTGATGTAATGTTCACAAGGTTATTTTTTAAAAATTCTATTAAGCCGGATTTAAGCAATTGCCTAAGATTGTAAGATATTTTTAAATGTTTGTAAAAAATATTATTTGTATTTGCTTTTAAATATCTTAAATTAGCCCTTTTTTCATCTAAAATTAAGCCCTCTCTTACTAAAATGTCAGCATATTTCTTAGTTGCAAATGGGCTGATCTTCAATTTTTTAGATAGTTCTCTAATATATACTTCTTTGTAGGGATTAACTAAAAAAAATTCTACAAATTTAATAAACTTTGATTCTTGCATACAGTTGTTTTTGTTTTTTATCTTTATAAACTTATTGTTTTTATATAAAAACAATTGTTTTTATTTTTGTTATGTTAAACTCTTCTATATAATATTTCAAATAAGCCAATATATTAGTGTAATCAAAAGGGTATATTGTTAAAATCACTATAAAACTTAAAAACATCCAGCAATAATCTAAACTAAACTAAACTAAACTAATGCAAAAGAGGTAATC
>JBBSZB010000084.1:0-3345 GCA_038044965.1 Nanobdellota archaeon | reverse complement strand
AAAAAACCATATTTATTCTGGCTTATAGTAATTTTTATTTTATATTTAATTTTAAATATTATTTTTAGCGGGTTTTATAATACAATTCAGGGCATACTTATTTACTATAGAACTGTAGATTGGACTAAACTTTCCATATCTATTTTTTTAACTATTTTGATTGGAGTTTTAGTATCTGTTAATGCTGTAAGTTTTTTAATTAAGTATAAAGAAAGAAAAAACCTTAAGAAATGCAAAGAAGCAGGAGTTTTAGGAGGAATAGGAACTGTGGGGGGATTGATTACGGGAGTTTGTCCCTTATGTGTTACTGGATTAATTCCATTAATACTTGGTTTTTTGGGAATAAGCTTTAGTTTTGCAGTTCTGCCCTTTAATGGAATAGAAATACAGAGTTTAGTTATAATTATTTTATCTATAAGCCTATGGATGATGTGGAGAAAGAAAAATGGATAAAAATAAACCTTTAAAAAAGGTTTCCAAAGAAAAAAGTTTAGAGAAAGCTACTGAAAAAACTATAAGAAAGTATAACAGATTTTCTTATATTTATGATATACTTGAAAAACCAATGGAAGCTTCTGTGTTCACTAAATGGCGATCTGAACTAATAAAGCCATTAAAAGGAAATATTCTTGAAATTGGTGTTGGAACTGGTAAAAATCTTATTTATTATAATAAAAAAGTAAACGTAACTGCTATAGATATATCTCCTGGAATGCTGTCTAAGGCAAAAAATAAATTGAAAGATATTAATAATAAAAATATTAAATTAATTGAAATGGATGCTCAAAACTTAAAATTTAAGGACAATTCTTTTGATTATGTTATATGCACTTTTGTTTTATGTTCTGTTCCTGATCCTGTAAAAGCATTGAAAGAAATGAAAAGAGTTTGTAAGAAAGATGGCAAGATATTGATGATAGAACATATGCTATCTAAAAATAAGCTAATTGCTTTTTTTGAACATTTACATAATCCTATTACCAGGACTTTATTCGGGTTTAATGTTAATAGAAAAACAGATGAAAATGTTGTTAAGGCAGGTCTTAAAATTATCAGAATAAAAAACCTTGCTTTTTTTGATGTTTTCAGAAGAATTGAAGCTGGAAAATAATCTTTTTTTACATAGTATTTTCTTAGAAATTGTTTAAATACAGAAAGTGGAAAGTTATGTAAAGATGCTTATACAAAAACAAAGATTTATATATTAGAATATTCTAATATACTACTATGAAAGAACTATATAAAATTCATGCAGAAATGTGTAAGGTATTCTCAAATCCAATTAGGTTAGAGATTTTAAATCTTTTAAGAGATAAAGAAATGTCTGTAACAGGAATCATAGAAAAAACTAAGCTGACACAGGCTAATATCTCTCAGCATCTATCTATCATGAAATCTAAAAATATAGTCATATCAAACAGAAATGGCAAGAATATTTATTACAAACTTTCAAATCATAAAATCATTAAAGCATTTGATATTCTTAGAGATGTTTTATCTGAAAGGTTAGAAATGGACAGAAAATCTCTATTTGTTCAAAGGAGAAAAAATGAAAGTTAGAGAAAGTGGTATGCCTGAAGAAAAAACTTGGAAAGATTTCTTTAGCCCCAGCCATATACTTAAAAAAATGAGGATAAATAACAAAATTAAAGATATAGTGGATTTTGGATGTGGTTATGGAACTTTTACTATACCTACCGCAAGAATGGTTAGTGGAAAAGTTTATGCTATTGATATAGAGCCGGAAATGGTTAAAAAAACAAAAAGAAAAGTAAGAAAAAATAGATTAAGCAATGTAGAAACTATACTTCATGATTTTGTGTCAAATGGTTCAGGGCTAAAAGATAAAAGTGTGGATTATGTTATGTTATTTAATATTCTTCATACAGATAAACCAGAAAGATTATTGAGAGAAGCTTATAGAATTTTAAGAAATGGCGGGAAGCTTGGAATTATTCATTGGAATTATGACTCTACAACGCCAAGAGGACCACCAATGGAAATTAGACCAAAACCAGAACAATGTATAGGCTGGGCTACAAACTCAGGATTTAATAGTCCAATAAAATATGATTTAAAACCATATCATTATGGAATCATAATGGAGAAAAGAAAATGAAAAAAATAATATTAGCAAGTTTGTTCATAATATTGCTTAGTTTTTTAGTTTTAGCTCAAGAAGATGAACATAATTTTACTAAAACTAAACAATTAATAGATTTGGGAATTAGTTGTAATAACCTTACTAACGAACAACTTGAAGCAATTGGAGATTATTATATGGAACAGATGCGTCCAGGAGAGATACATGAATATATGGATAGAATGATGGGTGGTGAAGGTTCTGAATCGTTAAAACAAGTTCATATTAGTATTGCTAGAAGGGTTTATTGCAATGAAAATGTTGGTGGCATGATGGGTGGAGGAATGATGGGCAACTATTATTATCAAACTCCCCAATATAATGATTCTTATCAAAACAGCTCTTTTGGATTACAAATACTTTTTTATATCATTTTAACTCTTGTTGTTATTATTATAATTTTAATAATGGTTTTGTTAATAAATAAATCAAAAAATAATATAAAACAAAAAAGGAGGAAATAATAAAAATGAAGGATAATAATTTGTTCATTAGAATAATAATTGCTGTAGCTGTATTCTTACTCTTAGGGATGTTTGGTTTTGGCGGGATGATGGGTGGAGGTTATGGAATGATGGGAAATTTGGGGTATGGTTTTGGGTATATGTGGATTTTTGGATTTTTATTCATGACTTTAATTTTAATAGTGTTAGTTCTATTTATTTTATGGTTAGTTAAACAATTGCAGGATGATAAAGGCAGAAGAAGGTGAAACAAATATTAATACTTGGTGGAGGAATGGGAGGATTAGTTGCTGCTAATGAGCTCAGGAAAAAATTAGGAAAAAAACATAAAATTATTTTAATTGATAAGAAAGATAAACATATTTATGCCCCTTCCTTTTTATGGCTCATGCTTGGAAATAGAAAAGCAGAAAAAATACAAAAATCTCTTAGGTTTCTTGAAAGAAAGGGAATTGATTTTGTTAATGAGGAAATTTTAAAAATTATTCCAGAAAGTAAAATTGTTAAAACAACAAAAAATGAATTTAATTACGATTATTTGATTATATCCTTAGGTGCAGAACTTGCTCCTGAAAAAGTTAAAGGTTTGTCTGATGGAGGATATAATCTTTATGAATTAAGCGAAGTAGAAAAGCTAAGAGATAATTTAAAGAAGTTTACTGAAGGAAGTATTGTTATTGTTATTTCTTCTCTGCCATTCAAATGCCCAGCCGCACCTTACGAAACTGCACTTTTATT
>JBBSZB010000083.1:0-1438 GCA_038044965.1 Nanobdellota archaeon | reverse complement strand
GACCCAGGAAAAAGAGGGATAGAAAGAATGAAGATCTTCCTTGAGGAGATATTGAAACGAAATATAGAAATATCTTTTAAAATACATTTAAGAGCGGAAAGTGTAACCAAACTTGACGATGATTTTTTAGAATTAATGAAAGATGCGGGGATTGATGTTTTAGTCATAGGAGTAGAATCTGGTTTAGAAAAAGAATTAGCCTCTTATAAAAAAATAGCCACAGTGGATCAAAATATCGTCACAATAAAAAGAGTTAACAGCTTGAATGGTAAATTTTATCCTGTTCTAGGCCATATGATGTTCAGTCCAATTTTATCAATAGAGGATCTGCCAAAAAAAATTGCTTTTTTAAAAGAATTGCATCATGGCTGGGATTATTTAGAATTGATTCATAGTATCTTAGTCTATAGGGGGACAAAATATCATGATTTTATAAAAGAAAAAAACCTAGAATTATCAACTCCAGAATTGTCCCCGGTTATCCATTATCGTTTTGAAGATGAAAGAGTAAAAAAAGTTGCGAATAAAATAATCCAATTAAAGACAAAATGCCAATATTCATCAAAATTAAATAATCTCCTTTTTGATGCCGCAAACCTAATTAGCCGATATTCTAATAAAATGAATAAACATCTATGGAAAAGAGAAGATATTTTTATGGAATTTAAAGAAAAAATTGATGAGATTTTATTTGAAGTTGAAGATATTTACTGCAATTATTTTTTATCATTAGTTAAATTAGCAAAAGAAAACTGGAATGATGAAAAAGCTGAAAAATTATATTTAAAACATGTAAAAACAACCATCTCTAAAATTTATGAAGAAACAGAAACTTTAATCCCCACTTTATTGGACTCATTTGAAAGAGAAGGATTATCAACTAATAAATTATACTTAAAAACCTGGAAGTCAATAGTTCTAACTCAAGTTGATACTACGGGTGGAAAAATTGAAAGCTAAGATTTGGGATACACCTATCGAGCTTGATGGTGTTAAGATAAAAAATAGAATAGTGTTTCCTTCAATAGGAACTAATTGGGCTAATATAGATGGAACTTTATCAGAGAAAAGCTTTAGAAATTACAAAACTGTTTCAGAAGGAGGGTGTGGCATAATCATTACAGAAGCAACCGCAATATCACCGGATGCAAAACCGACAAGCAATGCTCTTTGTTTATACAATAAAGAACATCTAAAAAGTCTTAAAATTTTGCCTAAAATTTTTGAGAAAAATAATGTTTATCCTGCAATCCAATTAATACATGCAGGAGGTCAAGCCAATCCTGATTTTACAGGTCATGAACCTCATTCTCCATCTGAAATGGACGCTGTCATGACAGGAACGGGTCATCCTTCAAGGGAATTAGAAGTTGATGAAATCAAAGAAATCAAAGACAATTTTATTAAATCAGCAGTTTTAGCTAAAAAAGCAGGATTT
>JBBSZB010000082.1:0-9772 GCA_038044965.1 Nanobdellota archaeon | reverse complement strand
CAGATATAAGTTTAGATGAAAATGAAATTAAACAAATTGCTGATATTGTCGCAAAATATAAGTGAACATGGTAAAGAAAGAAGAATATGCAATAATACTAGACTATCTTCCATATGGATATCCATTGGAAGGAAAAATGATGCCTTTAGCTCAAGCTGTAGGTGAGACAAATTTTACTCTATTGCAACTTATACCAAGAAAAGGAGTATCTTTAGATATTAAAGAGAAAGTTTATATAGGTGAAGGTAAGAGAGATAAGATATACTATATTTTCGGAAGGCTTCCTCCAGAAAAATTAACTGAAAGTGCAAAATTTGCGTTAAGTGAATTTATAGAAGATGTTGTTAAGGAAAAGGAAAAGGAATTTGTAGAATTCTTTAACAATTCAACAGCGATAAATACTAGGATGCACCAAATAGAATTATTACCAGGTTATGGAAAAAAACACATGAAAGAAATACTTGAAGAAAGAAATAAAAAGAAATTTGAATCATTTGAAGAAATGAAAGAAAGAATAACAAGCTTGCCTGACCCAAAAAGTGCTATTGCTAAAAGAATAATAGAAGAAATAACTGGAAAGGAGAGAAATAGACTTTTTGTGATTTAAATGGAAAACAAAATGGATAAAATGGAGCAGGCACGTGATCTTGAAGAGAAAAAACACATAAGGAAAGAAGACAAATCTGAAATGCTAGTTAGAATTCTTCAAACAGACATTCCTGGAAGAAGAAATGTTTTTGGAGGGTTATGTAAAATAAAGGGTGTTTCATTTGCAATGGCCAATGCAGTATGCTATAGACTAAAGATAGACAAGAGAAAAAGAATTCAGGATTTAAATGAAAAAGAAATAAGTGCAATATCAGAAATGGTTAAAAATCCAAAAGTTCCAAAATTCATGTTAAACAGAAGAGCTGACAGAGACACTGGATTAGACAAACATATTATCACAAATGAATTAGATTTAAAGAAAGAATTTGATATTAAAAGATTAAAAAAGATAAGAGCTTATAGGGGATCAAGACATGCTCTTGGACAACCTACAAGAGGGCAAAGAACAAAAAGTCATTTTAGAAAACATGGAAAGAACAAAGTGGTGGGAGTAAGTAAAAAATCAGTGGGTAAAAAAGGATAAAATGATACGAAAACATAAACTATTCAGCAGACCAAGAAAAGCTTTTGATTCTCAAAGAATCAAAGAAGAAAATGTAATAGTAGAAAGATATGGATTGAAAAATAAGGAAGAAATTTGGAGAGCAAAAGAAAAATTAAAAATAGTAAGAGATGCTGCAAAAAGAGTTATACACAGCTCTGAGGAAAAAAAAGCTGATTTTATTGCTAAACTTAATAATATGGGATATAATGTAAAAAATCCTGTAGAAGTTTTATCTTTGACAGAAGAAGATATTTTAAGAAGAAGACTTCAAACATTGGTGTTAAAAAGAGGTTTGGCTACAACTCCTAATGGGGCAAGACAGTTAATCACTCATAAAAAAATATCTATTGGCAATCAAGTAATAAATATTCCTTCTTATCATGTTAATATGGTTGAGGAAAATAATATTAAAATTTTAAAAAATGTTAGGAAAAACATTCCTAAGGTTGAAATTGTTGAAACTATTGAAAATGTTCAAATCATAGGAGAAAATGAATAATGGCTAAAGAACAAAAAGAAATTAGTGCAATAGCATATATTTATGCTTCTTTTAATAATACAATAGTTCATATTACTGACCTGTCTGGGAATACTATTTCAAGAATATCTGGAGGGATGGTGACAAAGCAAGATCGATTGAAGGCAAATCCAACAACTGCTATGTTTATAACAAAAAAAATAGAAGAAGAAATTAAAGAACATGGAATAAATAATCTTTATATTCGAATGAGAGGGCAAACAGGCGGACAAGGTGTTGGTCCTGGGGCAAATACTGTTGTTAAAACTCTTTCAAAAGATGGTTTTAATATATTAAGCATTAGTGATGTTACTCGAGTTCCAAGAGGCGGACCAAAGAAAGCTGGAGGAAGGAGAGGAAGAAGAGTATAAACCTTTTAAAAAAAGGTTTCCAAAAATGAAAAATAATAATATAAAATGATAAAAATAAACTTTAAAAGCCAAATAAAACTAAATATAAAATGAAAATCGTTGAGAAAAAGGATAATAGGATAGGAATTTTGATTGATGGAAATGAGAGTTTAGCAAATGCCTTAAGAAGAAGTATAAATGAAATCCCAAATTTAGCAATTGATGAAGTTGAATTTTATAAAAATGATTCTGCTCTTTATGATGAAATAATCTCTCACAGACTTGGATTAATTCCTTTAGTTAGCAATAGAAAATTAGAAGAAATCAAATCTGATGGCAAAGCTAACATGAAATCAGAGATAAAATTGTCTCTTAAAGCAGCTGGGCCTTGCACTGTTTATGCTAAAGATTTAAAGGGTGATGCAAAAGCAGTATATCCTAATACTCCTATAGTTAAACTTGATAAAGACCAGGAAATAGAGTTAATTGCTTATGTTCGTCTTGGAAAGGGCAAGGAACATGCTAAATTTTCCCCAGGTTATGCATATTATAGAAACACAAGTAATGTTAAAATAAAAGATGCTCAAAAGGCACAAACAGTAATTGATAAAATAAAAAATAATCTTATAACTATTCCTAAGAATGTTAAATCTGGAGAGACATTTAGTTCATTCAATGATGAGGATTACATTGAATCATTTGATCCTGAAAATAAAATATTTGAAGTTTCTCAGGGAGAAAATATAGTCTTCTTTGTCGAGTCATGGGGACAAATGAAGCCTGGTGAGATTCTTCAAGAAGCTATTAAGGCACTTGACCGAAACCTTAAAGAAGTGTCAAAAGCACTGAAATAAATTGAGCGGGAGTGCCAGAGTGGTCAAATGGGTCACGTTAAGGCCGTGATGGCTTAGTGCCTGCGAAGGTTCAAATCCTTTCTCCCGCATATAAACCTTTTAAAAAAAGGTTTCCAAAAGGACAAAATGAACCTTTTGCGAAAAGGTTTCCAAAATGGACCTTTAAAAAAGGTTCCCAAATAAACCTTTTAAAAAAAGGTTTCCAAAATGAACCTTTAAGAAAGGTTCCCAAATAAACCTTTTAAAAAAAGGTTTCCAAAATGAACCTTTAAGAAAGGTTCCCAAAACATAATAAAAATAAAACAGAAAAATGAAAAAAACAAGAATTGAAAGAAAATTAAGAAGAAAAACAGATCTTGACTTAGTAAAAACTATAATAACTTCTAAAAAAAATCCTGCATGGATAAAAATATCAGATATAATCTCTAGACCAAGAAGGAAAAAGGTAGTATTGAATTTAGATGAAATTTCCTCGCAATGCAAAGATGGTGATAGTGTTTTAATTCCAGGAAAAGTTCTTGGAACAGGAAATATAGACAAAAAAATTAAAATGATTGCTTTAAGTTTTTCAGAAAGCGCTAAAGAGAAACTGAAAAAATCCAAAATCGAGACTTTACATATTGATGAAGAAATGAAAAAAAATCCTCATGCAAAAGATATTAAAGTTTTGGTGGAGAGAGTATAAATGGAAGTTTTAATTGATGGTAAAAATGCTATTATGGGAAGACTTGCAAGTTATGTTGCAAAGCAGGCTCTTCTTGGGAAAGAAGTCATAATAATAAATTCTAATGAAGTAATAATAACTGGCAGAAAAGAAGATATTTTTAAAAAATATTCTGGACTTATAAAAAAGGGAGGGTCTAGCCAAAAAGGTCCTAAAATAACAAGAACTCCTGAAAGAATTTTGAAAAGAGTAATAAGGGGGATGTTAAGTCATAAACAAGGAAGAGGAGAAGATGCTCTTGACAGAATAAGATGTTATAATGAAGCTCCTTTACAATATAAAGATTCTAAAAAGATTGTAGCGGGAAAAGAAAAACATGGAAAGTACATAACTTTAAAAGAATTATGCACTCTTTTGAAATAAAATGGTAAAAACAGATTTAATAATAGTGGGTGGGAAAAGAAAAACAAGTATAGCTAAAGCTCACATAAAAGATGGGCATGGAATAATAACAATAAATAAAGTTCCCTATACTAATTTTCATAATTTTCATAAGTTAAGCATTGATGAACCAATAAGGATTGCAAAAAATATTCTTGGTGAGATAAAATATGATATACATGTTAAAGTTACAGGCGGTGGAAATGAATCAAGAATTGAAGCAGTAAGATTAGCAATTGCAAGAGCACTTGTTAAAAAATCAAAATCTGAAAAACTAAAAAAAGCTATGAGTGAGTATGATAAATATTTGTTAGTTGCAGACACGAGAAGAAAAGAAGCTTACAAGCCAGGTGATTCTAAAGCAAGATCAAAAAGACAAAAGTCGTACAGATAGTTTTTTCTTTATTGGATTAAGTAATTGTGTGGGAAGGTGTGTTAATAGATTATTAAGTTCTTGAGGGAGAATTGAACTATTGAATTAAAAAAATATTTGGAAATGATAAATTTTTAAATATAGAAAAATTGTAAGAAATATAAAATGGTGGCTTATTACTTTAATAATTATTTTAGGGATATTGCTCTCTCCAATATTTTTATTATTTCCAGGAGTATTTCTTTTAGTTCTTCTTCTTTGTCTTTGTGGGTTTTTTATTTATCAGTTAAATAAATATAGAGATTATATTTATGTGACGTCCTCTATGGGCTAAAGCCACACAGCGTCCTAGACGCTTATTGATTTTCTATATATGAAAACACATTATCAAAGTCAACTCCAACAGGGCAGCAGAAATACTCAAAAAATAAATAATTGCCGTAATTCATCCTACACTTGAAAGAATAGGATTTCTTACGGAGCCTTTAATAGGAATATTCATTATAATAGTTATTATCTTATATTCTTCTTTTACAATTCATGCACCAATTGAAGTAAAGGTCATAAACGCCATCACTCAACAACCCATTTCAGATATTCAAGTAGTAAGAGAAATCGAAGGAACTAATGTAGTTTTAAATCCTGGAGGAGAATATGCACATAGGTTAAATTCTCAGATAGGGGTAAGTTCTAATGATGGAAAATATAAATTCCCTTTAATATTGAGTGTTAATTTCCCATTTTTAATAATATTTGATAAAGACAAAATAGCTCTATATGATGATACTAGAGATTTTTTTAACTGTGACAGTTATCAATATTATTCTAATAATCATAATTATCAATATTATTCTAATCAAGTTGGCTATTTTACTCCTTATAGCGATAAGTGTCTTGAAAAAAGAGGATTTAGTTCTAAACTTTCAGCATATTCAATTGGGAAATCTGAAATAAAGGGAAATTTAAAATATACTATTTTTCCTTCTGAAGAAAAAGTAATTGATATTCGTACTTTTGAAGGGATTTCTTCTAAAATGAGGATTTCAATTATTCCAAAAAGAATTACTCTTTACCTAATTCCTATAATTGATAATTTTGAAGATTGTGAAGCTTCTTCTTCAAGTTACATTCAGGATATATGTAAAAAAGCTAATATAAAACATATAGCCACCTTAAATAATAATACTGATTTATGTTATCTTTGGAAAGATAGTTCTTATGAGGAATCTTGTATCTTAGAAGTAGCTTTTGTTAATAATAATCTTGCTGCCTGTGAATTAATCGGAGAATTAAATGGACCTGTTACTCATATAAATAATTGCAAAAGAAAAATAGCTACACGAACATTGAATCAATCTCTTTGTGAATCAATTCCTAATTCTTTCTGGAGATTTACAAGTTCTTATAATGTTGGAAATGATTTTTATCCGGAGTCATGGGATTGTTATCAAGAAAATCCTTCTTTATGGTAAATTTAACATGGGGAGCAAAATGTCCCTTTCTTTATCCTTAAAATTAACTTTTACTTCATACCCCTCTTTCTTTTTATATCAGAAACGTCTTTTTGAAGCTCTCTGATTTCTTTTTAAGCTTTCAAGTTAACGGCACATATTTTATAAGTATTAAAATATTAATGAATAAAATGGTGAAGAAAAAATATCTTAGAATTCTTGAGCTGATTATATTGGTATCTTTGCTTATTGGTTTATACTTAGTGAATTATTATACTCCTGAAGAAAATGAAGAAAAAATTGTTACTAAGATAACTGATGGAGACACAATTATTGTGCAAGGTGGGGAAATTGTACGTTTGCTTGGAGTTGACTGTGATGAAAAAGGCAGAGTGTGTTATGATGAAGCTAAGAAATTTACAGATTCCACTTTATTAAATAAAAAAGTTGTTTTAAGAACTGAAAATGAAGACAAAGATAAGTATGGAAGAAATTTAAGATGGGTGTTTTTAGACGGAGAAAATTTCAATCAGATGCTAGTTGAAAAGGGATATTGTATTGCAAGGTTTGATCAGGATTCTAGATATAAAAGTGAAGTAGTTAAATCAGAGAGTTATGCTATTGAACATAAAATTGGTTGTAAATGGAATGGCAAGGTAAATCTTTAATCTTAATTTATTTTATCTTTAATTCTTGCAATAATTTTACCTGATTTTTACATTAATTATTTGTAGATTTCTCCTCAATTAACATTATATTTATGATATTTTTAAAGGCATATAAAATTGTTAAAACATTATACAGAATGTTAGGTTTGATTATGGACTTAATAAAATGGCAAGATTTAAAAAGTAAATATGCATTTTTACATTATGGCTAAAAAGAGGGTGAAAAGAAGTTCTAAGAGAACTGTAACTAAAAGTGTTGCTAAAATACAACCAAATTTGAGTAATATTCCTACAGGTATTAAAATAATATCTATAATATTTTATGTTGTTGGTGCATTAGCAATAGCATTTGGGGTATTCTTTGTTGTTGCTGCATTTATGGTTCCAAGTTTAATGGGTTCTTTAGGAACTCCTGAAGAATTAGTTCAAAAACTAACACAAGCTAATCCGGGTATTCAAGTAAGTGTTGCTGATGTTAACAGTTTATTATCAATACTCCCTGTTTTATTTGCAGTAGCAGGTGTTGTACTTATTATACTAGGAATTTTAGATGTGTTTATAGGAAGAGGTTTAATTGGTGGAAAACAATGGGCTAAAGTATTGGCTATATTGTTTGTTGCATTGGGAATTGTTCAGTCAGTATTTTCTATTATGAGGGGGAGAATAATATCAGGAATTATCTGGTTAGTTATATTTATTGTAATAGAATATTATCTTGGATTTGATGAAAAATCAAAAAAATTCTTTAGGTAAAATTATTATAACAATTCTGATATTTGTTATTATAATTTTGATAATTATTGTTTCATATAACTTCTATGTGAAAAAAACTCAAGAAGTAAATAGTAATGAAAAATTAAAAGCTTGTATTGATGAAAAATGTTTTTTTGTTGAAACTGCAGATACATATTATAAAAGAATTAAAGGTTTAATGAACAGAGAATTTTTGGATGAAGATAAAGGCATGTTATTTATATTTCCTAACGAAGATACATGGGGTTTTTGGATGAAAGATACTTTAATACCTTTAGATATAATATGGGCAGATGAAAATATGAAAATTACAGACATTAAAGAAGATTTAACTCCTTGTAAGGAAAACCCATGTCAAATATACTCTCCAGAGGCTAAAGCAAAATATGCCTTAGAAATAAATTCTGGGTTAGTAAACAAGTTAAACATAACTAATTCAAGTAAGTTTAAATTAAATTTTTTTCCTAGTTAATCCTACAATTGATTTAATCCATAAGTGAATCTAATGGTGAAGGAATTTTTTTAAGTTCTTCACCTGAGATATGTGTATACAATTCAGTGGTTGAGATCGAGGCATGCCCAAGCAATACCTGTATATGTCTTATATCTACGCCTTTTTCAAGCAAATGAGTTGCAAAACTATGTCTTAAAGTATGTGGATGAACTTGTTTTTTTATTCCTATTTTTTTAGCCACACCTTGTACAATTTTTTGAATATTTCTCTCTGTCAATTTTCCATTTAGACCAGAAAAAACAAAATCATCGTCTTTCTTTTTATTATCAACTATATAACTTTTTAGTTCTTCTTCCAAAAAATTAGGTATATTAAATATTCTGTCTTTTTTTCCTTTAGCTTGTTTTATATAACCTGTTTTTTCTTCAAATTGGAAATGATTTACTTTGAGATTAGTTATTTCAGAAACTCTCATGCCTGTTGCGTACAAAAGAGATAGCATTAACTTGCTTTTTTTTGTTTCACAAGCGTCAAGTATTTTTCTTACTTCTTCTTTAGTTAAAACAGAGGGTATTTTCTTTTCTCTTTTTGGCCTTTTAATATTAAATGTGGGATCTTTTTTCAGTATGTTTGAATAAGCATATCTTATTGCTGATAAAAATAATATAACTGAAGTTGAAGCTTTATCTGAGATTTTTTCAGACATAAATAATTTTATGTCATCTTCATTAATATCCTCTGGATTTTTGTTTGTAAAATCCAATAGAATTTTATTTGCATTAACATAGTTTCTTACAGTATAACCTGAATTCTTTGATATTTTTAGCTCAACTTTCAGTTTATTAAGAAATTCTTGATTGTTCATCTTTTTCCTCTGTTGTCTGATACTATCTGTGACAATCTGCTTTCATCAACTATAACTCTTTTTTCATTTTCAATTACATTTGAATATAATCCTTCATAAATATCATGAGATAAAATGTCTGCTATGTAAACTGCTGTAGGACATTCATGGATATTTTGTTTTTTTACAAAATTATCAACATATATTCCGTCAAATCTTGTAGAACAAATATCTCTTAAAAATTCCTTATGCCATTTTTTTAATATTCCATCAAAATATACTTTTATTGTGTCAAATTCTATATTTGCATAAGATAAATAAGAATTTATGAGAAATGGGGCTACTAAAGGCAAATTTGGCTGTATTCTTCTTAAAAAATCATCATGAAGTTCTGTAAATCTGTAATCTCTTTGTTCCGGATATTGTGAAAACCATCTTCTAAATAATTCTCTGTCTCTGCGATTTGGAAATTTTTTAATAACAGCATCTTCTTCACGTGTTGAAAAAACTCCTGCAATTATATCTCCTTTTCTATCACCAGCATGATTTGAATCATCAAATCCACAAATTAAAACTGACATTTCACCCTTTTTTTATTTTTATATTAAATATTGTACGAACTTGTTTATAAAGCTTATTGAATTATATTTATGTTGTTTTATATGTGATTAAAATCAATCATAAACTTTGCCCTTAAAATATGCAATAACTTTACCTTATTTATCATGGGTTTATAGATTAGTTAATATCTGATTATATTATAGTATTTATTAAAAATGTTTAAAATCTTGAATTAAACTTATGTTGTTTTTGAAATGAATTAAACTTATATAGATTGAATTTATTTTATTTGGATGGATTTGATAAACATTATTTTAATTATTGGAATTATTATACTTGGATTTTTTGTATGGTTAGCTTATAAAATCGGGAAGCAAAAAGGAAGTTATGAAAAAGAAATTGAGTGGCAGTCACAGATGAATAAAATAAGAAGTGATATTGCAGAAAGACAAAGAGTTAACATAAAGGGAAGAGTTAGTGAAGTGTTTGCTCCTTTTTTACAAGGTTTTCCTTACAAAGCAAGTGAGTGTAAATTTTTAGGAGATCCAGTAGATTATGTTGTTTTTGAAGGACTTGATGAAAGAGAGATTAAGGCAATACATTTAGTTGAAGTCAAATCTGGAAATAGTAAATTAAATGATGTTCAAAAACAAATTAAAAATTTGTTAAATGATATTAATTCTGATAAA
>JBBSZB010000081.1:0-5101 GCA_038044965.1 Nanobdellota archaeon | reverse complement strand
GAATTTTAAAAATTGCCTGTGTTTCTTTTCTATGTAAATCTAAAAATCTATAATCTAGTCTTTTAGGTAATTCTGTTTTTGAAAAGTCAGAAACATCAATAGGCAAAGGATTTTCTGCTTTAGCAATAAGTTCTATTCTTTCAACTAAAACTTCTTTTCCACCAGGAGCTTGTTTACTTTCTTTAACCTCCCCAACAACTGAAATAACACTTTCCCTATTAATAGTTTTCATTAATTCAAAACTTTTTTTATCTGTTTTAGAATCAATTCCTACAGTCTGTATTTTTCCTGAAATATCTCTAAGAATAATAAATCTAACTTTACTTAAATCTCTAATCTCATGCACCCATCCTTTTAAAAGAATTTTTCCATTTTTAGAAAAAGCATCTTCAATATAAGTTCTTTCTAAATCATTAAAACTTTCACCTTTATCTGAAGGTCTTTGTTTGGAAACCCACTCAAGTTCTTTTGAACTTGGTGCACCAAAAACCTTTGGTTTTTTAGTGTTTCCTAAAGGTTTATCTTTTACCATGTATTTTCCAGAAAAAGCTTATTTAAAAAAGTTCTGGTTATTAGGGTTTTGTAAAATAAGTGGTCTCTGTTAATAATTTAATATCATCTTAAGCTTATTCTTCTTGTTCTTTTTGGTCTTAAGAAATTCCAAATTAGGATAAAAACTATTAAAACTGCAAAAAATATTAATATCCAGTCTATTATTTCCATTTTACTCCTTAACCACCTTCAACATTATCATGGGTTCTAAAAAACCTGTTCCATTTTAGAAAGTAAGAATAAACTTCATTTGCATATTTCAAGCCATCTTCATTTACTTTTCCTCGGTTATAAACACTTAAAATTCCTTTTATTACATCTTCTTTTGTTTTTTTATCTAAACAAGGTTTATATGGGGGACTTTTCCCTTCAAAAGCCATTTTCAATAAATTTGAAGATAATTTAATTTGTTTTTCAGCACCATAATTTTTTTTGTCATTAGGATCTCCATAACCCATAAGTAAATCATAATCTTTAGGCCCGCCATTAGGATATCCCAGGCTGGATTCTTTTTGTGCAATTGAAACTAAAAGAGATTTAAATTCAACAGCATTTAAATCTCTAGGCCTAAGTTTTGAATATTTTGCAAAAGAATCTTTAAATTCAGCAAATCTTTCCTGATAAATTTCAGGAGGAAGAAGATTAGATACTCTTTTCTCATATATTCTTCCACTTATTTTTTCACCCCTTTTTTCTTCAAGATTAAGTCTATGTTTGCGCCTATTTTGTTGAACTCTTAATTCTTCTTCTCTTATTTCTCTGCGTTCTTTAAGTTCCTGAGGAGAATAAGAATAAAAAATATTATTTTGTATTGGATAATCTCTATAATCCTCTTCTCTAACTCTAGGATTTTTAGAATTTTCAGCATTTCCAGTAAAAAAACCAGCACTACCTAATAAAACTAAACCAAGGCTTAAACCATTAAATAATCTTTTCATTTTAAATACCTCACTTTAAAATTAGTAATCAACAATAAATAAAAAACAGTAAAACCTTTTTTGTTTAAAGCATAAGAATTATAAACCAATTTGTATATATTAACATATATTTTGTAACATATATATTATAGAATATAGATTATTTTTATATAAAAGTAAATTAAAATTAAATTTCACCACTCCATTCTTTATGAAATTGTTCCAAATACCTCACAAGAAAATTATGCCTTTCTTCTGCCATTCTTTTTCCAGTTTGGGTGTTCATTCTATCTTTTAATAATAAGAGTTTTTCATAAAAGTGATTTATTTGTGTGTGATCTGCCCTTTTATATTCTTCTTCAGACATGTCTATTTTAATTGGAATTGAAGGATCATAAATAACATTCCCTTTAGCCCCACCATAAGCAAAACATCTTGCAATACCAATAGCCCCAATGGCATCAAGTCTATCAGCATCCTGAACACATTGCCCTTCCAGAGTATTTATTCTATTTTCTGCTCTTGCCCCTTTAAAAGAACTTGTGGAGATAATATTAACTACATGAGTTATGATAGGAGTTTCAACAGAAAGTTTTTGGAGCCACTCTCCAGCAAGTCTTGGTCCAATTTCTTCATCTCCTCCATGAAACTTATAATCTGCAATATCATGAAGTAAGCAAGCTAATTCAACAACATATAAATTAGCTCCTTCTGAAATAGCTATATTTTTCCCTGTTTCCCAAACTCTATATATATGCCACCAGTCATGCCCAGAAGATTCTCCATTAAGTTTATTTTTGATATAATCAGCAGTTTTATCAATCACATCTTGATTCATTTTAAAGCGTAACTAAGAATAATTTATAAGAATTGTTGTTCTACTTTACATACTTTTTAAGTATTTCTTATATTAAAAAATATTATTCATCATCTTGTTTAAGAAGAGACATTAATCATTTGACTAGACTTTTTATTGATTAATGCCCTATCTAAAGCTTTTCCAATAAGTACACTTTCAAGCTCTAATAATTTTTTTACAACTAGATTTTCAGTATTCAGTCTGTAAAGTTTTGTTTTTCCAAATTTTCTTGTTACTAGGACAATTTCCTGTTCTTCAAGTTGATTCCAGCAATTGAATAATGACGCTCTTGAAATTCCTGCTCCTTCTATTATTTCTTTTTTTGTTACATCTATACCTTTATTCTCAATTAAAAAATCTACAATTCTAAATGCAGGATTCTCTCCCAAGAATTTTATTAATAGTGATTTTTCCATAAAAACTATAAAATAGAAAAGTATATAAATCTTGCTGTTCAAAGTCTATAAAAATAGACTTTTAATTTTACGATAATTTCATAAAAAAGATGGAAAACTGGACAGATAAAGAAATAAAAGGTAAAATATTACATAAACTTACTCGTTTGGGCAAGTTCAAGCATAGCCATACATCGATTGATAATCTACCAAAAGGATTCCCTTCTGAAATAAGGGGAAGAGTCAAAGATATGGCTAAAGAACTGAAAAAAGAGAAAATATTATTCAGCAAACCAACACATTATGGAGAAGAAGTTTCAATAGATCCAATGAATAAAGACAAAATACTTTATTATATTAACAAATTTTTAGAAAAAAAGAATATTTAGAATTATTAATCTTAGGATTAACTTCCCAACTTTTTCGTTGATGACATAAAGAAATAGGGGGTTGAAAGAAATATTAATATTCATTAACTTCAATCTAGATCTAGACTCACTTTAATCGCCCTATTAACTTTATTCATTGTAAAATTATCAAGAAAGTTTATTTTTTTTATTATTCTAGATTTATCAATTGTTTTGATTTGATTCAGCAATATGGTTGAGTCAGAACTCAATTTTGAATCTGCTTTTTTAATTATAATATTTGTGGGATATTCTTTTGTATAAATTTTAGAAGTTATTGGAGCAATTATTGTTGTCGGAGAGTGTTTGTTAAGAGTATCATTTTGAATAATTAAAACTGGCCTAATTCCTCCTTGTTCCGAACCTTCAACTGGTTCCAAGTTTGCTACAACAATCTCTCCTCTTATAACCCTTTCCATTTTTCGTTCTTATCCAATCCATCCATTAAAGTGTTTTCCCATTCTTTAGCGCTTTTTAACATATCGCCATACATCTCTTTACATCCTTCAATCAGCAAATATTCTTGTTCTCTTTTATGTTTCTCGGCAATTTTCATTAAATTTAAAATTACTTCTTCATAAGTTTCTTTATTAGATTTCATTCTATCCAAAGCATCTTTTACATTCTCGTTAAGCTGGATTGTTGTTATCATGATTCTATAGAATAACTATAGTTTATATATATTTCGTTTTTGTCCTTAGGTAACATGCTCCCCACGAGATGTTTAACTTATTTAACATACTTCTTAACTATCTCTCCAACTTCTTTCCCAGAAACTTTTCCCTTAAATTTTTCCATAATTAACCCCATATATCCTCCAATGCTTAATCCGGGTTTTTCCTTAACAAGCTTAATAACAAACTCTTCAATTTCATGCAAACTAGTTTTCTCGATTTTAATAGCTTCCTCAACACTTTTACCTTTAATAACATCTAATAAAATATTCTGAATATCATGTTTTTCAATTTGTTTTTTGTTTAAAGCTAATAAAACATGCTCTAAAATATTTAAACTTAGTTTTCCCATAATTTTATTAATAGAAATTTTCTCTTTCACAGCAAATTCCTTAGGCCATAAAACTAACATTTTAGCTATAAGATTTACATCGTTATTTATCTGCATCAGTTCTTTAATTTCTTCAATTTTTCCTTCACTTAAAATTAAATTAATCATTTCCTGGTTTAAACCATGAGCTTTTAACTCTGATTTAATATCTGCTCTTAATTTAGGAAGTGATTTTTTTATTTCGTTAATTAAATCTCTTGAAATATAAAGTAAGGGTAAATCTGTTTCAGGATACATTCTTGCAGCACCAGGCATAGGTCTTAAAAATTCAGTTGTTCCATCAGGATTTGCTTTTCTAACTTCTCCATTATAGTTTTTTTCCTTTATATTTTTTAACTGCCTTTGAATTTCTTTTTCAATAGTTGAAATAAACATTTTAACATCTTGAAAACCTTTAATCTCAACTCTTTTATGATTATTCACAGAAATATTAACATCCTGCCTTATAGTTCCAATTCCTCTTTTTACTTTGCAAGCTCTTAAAATATCTCCAAGATGCAGTGCAGCTTCTTTAATTTGCTCTGGATTTTTAATATCTGCTTCAGTTGCAATTTCTATAAGAGGAATACCTAATCTATCAAGTCTATAAACTGTTTTGTTTTTTTCTCTTGAAATTATTCTTGCAGCATCTTCTTCTAAAGCAAGTGTAGCAATTCTAACTTTCCCACTAGGAGTTTCAATCCATCCGTTTTGAGCTATAAGAACAGTTCTCTGAAATCCTCCTGTATTACTTCCATCTATAACTGTTTTTCTCATTATCTGGCTGACAGGAAGTATGTCACAGTTTAATAAAAGAGCAATTTGTATCCCAATTTTCAAAGCCTCTTGATTAATCATTTCAGGAGGTTCTTCATCTAATTCAACTAAACAAGTTGTTCCAATATATCCTTGATAAATAAATTCCCT
>JBBSZB010000080.1:0-6549 GCA_038044965.1 Nanobdellota archaeon | reverse complement strand
ATTAAAACCAATATTTTTATAAACCCTCTGATATTAGCCAAAAAATGAAACGATTGCCAAGAAGAAATTTTTTCAAAATTGCAGGGGTTACTGGATTAAGCGCTTTATTTGGCTGTCCTGTAGGACCTACAGCTCTTAATTTACCAGAAAATGGATGTTTCATAACTATTGATGATGGGCCTGTTGCTTATGATCCTGAACATAATGGCAACCAAGGTCATATGGAAGATATTCTTAATTATGTTAAGCAGTTTAATGGGATTAATGGAACAAGTAACAGATATACTTTTTTTGTTGAAGGGAGATATTGTGATCCAAATGGAGATGACATAAATAAATGGGGATTTTATGTGTGTGTCGAAGCTGTTAATGATGGTCATGAGATTGGGAATCATACCCAAAACCATTATAATTTAAGGGAATTACAAAAAACAGACCCGGATTTAGTAAAAGAAGAGATTTTATTAACCAAAGATATAGTTTCTCAAATATATGCAGCTTCTAATAGGCCTAATGATAACCCTAATTTAATTAGATTTCCTTATTTTGCAAGTATTTCTGAGAAAGAAGGGCAAAGAATGGTCTGGACTAATGTTGATAAGCAAGATTATACAGCGGCTGGAGATAACCTATATAATATGGAGTTAGTTGACCGTATAAAAAATGCTTACATAGAAGCTATTCAAAAAGGAGATATTGTACTTACCCATGATTTAAGAAATACAGGATTATCTATTATACCTGCTATTTTAGAAGCAGGTTTTGAGTCTTATGCAATTACAAAAAAGGTTCCTTTAACAAGTTCTGGTTTAATTAATTTAGGGAATAATGCTCCCCCACATTTATCTTTTTAATAGAAAATAATTTTACCTAATCGCATTCTGCACTATTTGTTTTTTTGTTAATTTAAAGTACTTAATGGGAAGCTTGTCAAAATATGGTTGTGAAGGCTTCTTAGAAAAGTCTTTTAATAATTTTAAGATAATTTTTTCACCATATTTTTGCGATAAATATCTATATACAAAAAAACTTAATGTATAAAATTGTCCTGAATTTTTATAATATTTCTTTTTTATATACCTATAATACGAATATTCTTCAGGTTTCTTTACAGATCTAAAAAAATTTTTCCATCCCGAATCGTCTATTTTATATGATTTCATTAAATAGGTTGACATACCTTCACTGAACCAAACAGGATGATAAGTTCCAACTAAAGTAGTATAAAAAATGTGGTTTATTTCATGGTAGAAAAAAGGTTCCATACTAAATGATAGCTTTCTCACTTCTGGCGAAATTATAGTTATTCTGTTTTTGTTAACATACCCTCCACGATGAGTTTTAACCTTACCAATACCTATTTTTCTATCGTATTCTTTATTAGAATAAACAATGTCAATAAAGTATCTTTGGGGTTTTATCTGGAAAATTTTTCTATTTGTGTTTTCAGCGTCTTTAACTGCTTTCAAAATTTTTTTTTAATTGATTTATCTCCAGATTTATGGGAAATATTACAAAATTGTGTTTTTGTTTGATCCATTATTAGATAAAAATCCCAGCATATATAGCTTTTTCTGATTTTTTATTCTGCAGACTCCTCTTCTTTATTCTCCCCAATATTCTCTTCTACATTATTTTTATTATTTTCAGCTGCCTTTTTTTCTTCTCTATTTTTTCTCGATTCACATTCCGGGTTGAAACAAAATACCCAAGGTCTTTTTCCTTTTCTTATTGATATTAGCATTTGAAAACTACAATATTCACATTTTTTATCAGATTTTTTTATCAATGAATTTGGTGGTAAAGAATAAGTTCTTTTGCATTCAGGATAATTAGTGCAACCTAAAAAATATCTTCTATACTCTTTAGAATATTTTAAACTTAAATTGCCTTTATTACATTCAGGACATGGCATTACCTCACTGTCTTTTTTTTCTTCATCCCACAAATCTTCAGTTGCTTTCACGAGATCTTGCCCTATTTTAGTTTTATTTTTCTCAAAATCTTTTCCTATTGAAATTATCATTTCTTTTGCCTTATTAAGAATTTTTTCTTCGCTTTTTTCAGGATTTTTGGAATTTCTTATACTTTCTAAATCCAGTTCCATATTTCTTGTTAGTTTTTCATCAATTATTATTGGAGAATTCTTTTCCAAAGTATTTATAAGAGAAATTCCTAAACTTGTTGCTGTAAGACTTTTTTCTTTTATATATCCTCTTTGGTAAAGAGTTTCAAGTATATTTGCTCTTGTGGCTTTAGTTCCAAGATTTTTCTTCTCAAGCTCAGATATTATAGATGCAGGGCTGTATCTTTTTGGAGGCTGGGTCATTTTTTCTTCAATAACAGATTTTTTAATAACAGCTTCCCCATTCATGTCAGGTATTTCACTTTCCTTCATAATAATTGGGTAAACTTCCATCCAGCCCTTTTTAGCTATTCCAAGCCCTCTTGCATAAAAATTCATTCCATTGTAACTAAATGTTATTTTCTTATTGTCAATTATAGCATCTTCGCAGAAACAATTAACAAATCTTCTTACAATTAATTCATATATTCTTTTGTCATCTTCTTCTAATTCATGAAATTCTCCAGTAGGATATATTGATGGATGTGCAGGATCTGTTTTTTTGCCTTCAACAGGAATTTTTCTTTTTACCATTTCAACAAAATGAAATCTTCTTTTTAATCTGTCTAATATATTTTCATAACCTATTTCTTTAGGTATTTTCTGGCTGCTTGTTCTAGGATATGATATTACTCCTCCAAGATATAATCTCTGTGCAATTTCCAAAGTTTTATTTGGATTTATTTTATATAATCTATACGATTCTGTTTGTAAAGTTGTAAGATCAAATGGAACATTTGGAGGCATTTCTTGTTTGCTTTTTTCTGTTTTAGCAATACCTTTTTTTCCTTCAAGATCTTTAAATTTAGAAAGATTCTTTTCATGGGAAATATCTTTTTGATATTTTACTTTAACAAGACTTTTTCCATCACTTATATCTAAAAATACCTGCCAGTATTTTTCTGGTTTGAATTTTTCAATTTCTTTTTCTTTTTCAACTATGATATGTAGTGCAGGCCCTTGAACTCTTCCTATTGACATTAATCTAAATTTGCCAGTTGTTTTTATTGCATCCATTAAAGCTCTTGAAAGATTTATTCCATAAAGCCAGTCTAAATAATGCCTTGTCTCACCAGCAATTCCCTGCCCCCAGTCTAAACTCTTGCTTCTTTTTTCATAAGCTTCTTGAATTTCCTTAGATGTAAGAGTTGAAAATTTCATTCTTTCCGCATCTTTCTGTCCGCATATATAACGAACAATGTTCATTCCAATTACCTCACCTTCTATATCATAATCTGTAGCTACAATAATTTCAGAAGCATTTTTAGACAACTTTGCTATAACATCATAATATCTTTTTGTAAAATCATTTTTTCTAACTAAATAATTTGGAGCCCATTGTATATCAAATGTTGGCCATTTATTTCTGGCATTAACTTGTGCAATTGTAAAAAGATGTCCTACAGCACAAACAACTTGTATGTCTTTTCCATTTCTTTGCAAAGTATAATAAGGAACATTTCCAAGAGAACTTTTAATTACTTTTCCTTGAGCTAATGCATCTGATATTTTTTCAGCAGCTTGTGGTTTTTCCGTTATTACAAGAACATATCCTTTTTCTTTTAATTTCCCACTTCCAGGTTTAAATTTATCAGTCCATGATTTTCCATTTTTTTCTTTTGTTTTTGTTTTTTTGTCTGATCTAGTTTTTTCTTTTTTCGTTTTGGAATATCTATTCTTAGTTTTGGGAACCTTTGAGCCATTAGGCTCGGTTCCTTGAACCTTTAGGTTCGGTTCCTTTTCAGAACCTTTTCGGAACCCTTCTAAAGGTTTATCTTCGTCTTTTGGGAACCTTTTTTTAAAAGGTTCACCCTCAATTGTTTCTATATCTTCTCTAGATTTGCTTTTAACCATAACATCAACAGCCCCAGCTAAATCAGACTCACTTACAGGAACAAAATCCTGTTTTATTGACTGCTCACCATAATGCTTTACAGGATCTTCAATTTGTTTTTTCTTTTTGTCTGCCATTTTTCAATTTTATATGACTTAGAATTAAAATTAACCACTTATAAATATGTTGTTGAATGGAAAAAAGAATAATTTTTTAAATATTTATTTTTATTGTCTTTCACTATCCCACTCTTCTAAGACTTTTCTTTCCTCTGAAGAAGCAGTTGGGAGAATATCAAGAGGAAAATCAGAGAAGTTTGCATCTAAACTTGCGATAGTATTTGGAAAATCCTTTGGTCTTAGTATATAGGTATTAAAAAAACTCAAAGCAATTATATTAATTCTTTCTAAACAAGCATCATACAACAAAAAAGAAGGGTCATATATGGGGGTTGGTATTTTAGTCCTTCTTCTTATTTCATAACTTCTCGTACTCATAATCTCACTAGAAATAAAACGATACTTAGTGAAATAACCTAGAGGATTCATATCAGGATTTGTATTAGAATTTAATTTATCAACTAACTGATCAGCTTGCATTTTAAGAGATGGTGCAGAACCATTTCCTAGCCTAAAAACTTCACCAGTATAATTAAAATGAATTTCGGTTGGCTCTCCAAGTTTTTCTCTAATATCAATGCTTTTCATTGTAGCTGTTCTAGTTTGTTTCATATAACTAGCCCATATTAGTTATTTATAAAACTTTCTTTTTGAAAAACTTAATATATTACTGGATATTAACCTTATTATGGCAAATAGTCAGTATTATATTGACCTTTATAAAAAAAATAAATGGGAAGCTATTTGTTTAGATATTGAGGTTACTGAATTTGGAGGCCCAATTTCTTTGATTGGGATGTATATTCCTAAACCTGGACTAATTGAATCAGAGTGTTTTATTAAAGGAAAAAATTTAACTTTTAATGAAATGAAACCTCTAATTAATAAAGCAAAATTAATAGTTACATTTAATGGATTAAGTTTTGATATTCCTAAAATTAATAAAGAATTCCCAGGATTAATACCAAAGGATAAAAAGATAATAGATTTACATATTATTGCAAAAAGTCTTAATATGCCTCATAGTCTTAAAACTCTTGAAAATACTTTTGGAATAGAAAGATTAACTCCAGAATCAGAAAAGAAAGGAGTTGCAATTAAATTATGGAATCAATATAAAAAAGGAGATATAGAAGCATTATCTAAACTTAAAGAGTATAATCGTCAGGATACTATAAATTTATATTTCCTAGCAGAAAAATTAATAAAACATGCAGATTCTATATCTCGATAATTATTCATTTCCAGAAATCATTTATTCTTCTTTCATTAGGGTCAACTACAATTCTTTTAACATACACCTAATTTTTCAATCTCTGGAAGAATTAATTCTGCAAAACTTTGCGCAGCTTTTTTAGATATTGCATCATAATCTCCTGAATAATCATCTAATACTAATTCATTGTTTTCATTTAAATAAAAGCTCCCACCCCCTGCAATATTATCTTTCATCTCATTTAAATTAAATATATTAACAACCTGAAAATGAGTTTCTGCTTCTGCTACATAAATCTCAACATAACTATCTAATGCTCTTGTTACAAAATGATGAGATGCATCATAAGGATCACTTCCATTAAAAGGTAATTTATTAGGATTTATTTTTAATCCACCGATTTTATATTCTAAATTTAGCATTTTTTAAGAGAATATTAATTATTTATAAATATTTGTATTAATTTTTTCCAAGAAAACCTTGCTATTAAAAGGAAAGTTGATAATGAACCTTTAGAAAAGGTTCCCAAAAATAAATAAAATAAAGAAAACCTTGGTTATTAAAAGGAAAGTTGATAAGAAAACCATTGGTGTTCTTATATCTCAATAATCCAACCATCTCTGGCAACATTGATTACTCTAGTTTTATCAATCATTTCTTCAAAACCAGAAGCCTCGTGGATGTGGCTATGGATAAGAATATCAGGCTTAAATTTTCTTATAGCTTTTTCAATTGATTTGCTCCCAGGAACACCAGAAAATTCTGATTTGCTTCCAGAAGGATGCATATGAGTTATCATTATTTTTTTCTCTATGCCTTTTAGTCCTGCATGTGCTTTTTCAAGAGTTTTCATTATTTCGTTATCTGATACATCTCCAGGACCAGGCCCTCTTGCTCCACCTGCTCCAAAAATCCCAATGTTTTGATAAGTAACAGAATAACCATGAATATTTTTCACTCCGTAAATATTTGCTAAAAAATCAACTGTTGCAAAACTATCCCAGTTTCCAGGTAGAATTAAAACTTTTTTGTGTTTATCTTTAAATGGTTTTATTACATCTTTAGTTTCTGTCCAACCAGTAATGTCTCCAGTTAGTATAACTAAGTCTACATTTTCTTTCTCTGCTTTTGCAGCTAGTTTTTTTGTTAGGTTTGAATCTCCATGTATATCTCCAGCTGCTAAAATTCTAAATTTTTTTCTTTGTTCAACCATCGAATAATCATGAAATTTGAATTAATAAAGGTTATTTATGTG
>JBBSZB010000079.1:0-1119 GCA_038044965.1 Nanobdellota archaeon | reverse complement strand
ATTTTGGAACTAGACATAGTGCAGCTATGAGTGCTTCAAAAAAAGGAAATATTGTTGTAGTTATTTCTGAAGAAGATAAAAAAGTAAGGATTTTGAAAGAAGGAAAAATGATTATGCAAATTGATGCTTTGCAAAAAGATGTAGAAAAATCTGTTCCTCAGGCAATGCAGATACTTGAAAGTATTGGGGCAGGAACTATTGGGGCAATTGGAACAAGCATTATAGCTCCCACACTTGGCGTTGCATTTTTGCCAGGAATTGTTGTTTTTGGAAGTGCTTATTATTTATTTAAATTATTTGGAAGAAGGAAATAAAAATTAAAAAAGATTATTTTATACTAAGATAGTTGTGTTAGGATAATATGCCATATATAACAAAATCAAAACTAAATGCTTTTGGAAGTATAGTTCTTATTATTTTTCTTTTTTTAGTTATTTCTTATTTAGTTCAACAAAATATAAATTATATTAAAGATAGTTTAGATTATGGAGTTTATGGGGAAATTATTTATATTTTAGTACTAATTATCTCAATTGTTTTTGCTCCAGTTAGTGTTGTTCCATTAATACCTATAGCATCAGGTTTATGGGGTTGGAAAATTGCTGGATTACTTAATACAATTGGTTGGTCTTTAGGAGCTGTTATAGCTTTTTTAATATCTAGAAAATACGGAGTTCCTTTGGTTTCTAAGTTAATTCCAATTAAAAAGCTTAGTAAATTTGAAAAATATATTCCTGAAGAAAATTTATTTTTAGCAGTTGTATTTTTTAGAATGGTTACTCCTGTTGATGGATTAAGTTATATTTTAGGTTTGTTTAGTAAAATGTCTTTTACTTCCTTCACTTTGGCTACAGTTATTGGTATAGCACCTTTTTCATTTATTCTTGCTTATGCAGGAACTTTAAGTATTGGATACCAGGTTTTATCACTTAGCGTAGCTTTTTTCATGTTTTTGCTGGGATTGATAATTGCTTATTTTAATTATAAAAAGAAAATAAGGAAATTATAAACTATAGTTCGATGGTTTTATCTTCCATAAAGTTTATAAAGTCATATGTATGCATCTTTCATATATGAACCTTTTTTTAAAAGGTTTCCAAATGAACCTTTAGGAAAGGT
>JBBSZB010000078.1:0-1055 GCA_038044965.1 Nanobdellota archaeon | reverse complement strand
ATTTTTATTTTCTCTTTTTCTTGAACAACTTTTTTAAAGAGAATTTTTTGTCTTTTTTTACTTTTTTATTTATCCAGTAAGCAAGGATTATCACTAGAATTAATCCTGCTAAAGAAATCAAGAAACGGATTTTGTTATTAGCATTTGGCCAGTAATTAGCAGCCCCATAAATTAGAGTTACAATGCCCGCTAACATTATTCCTGCACCTACTGATTCTAAGGCAAATAAAGCTGCACCTATAACAATTAGTATAACTCCTACTGGAACTGTTATTATAAATAATTTCTTAGAATAAACTTCTTGTGCTTTTTGTAATTGTAAATTGCAATAATAGGATAAATCACAATATCCAAATTCTCCTGGAACTATTTTTTGAGGAACAGCAACTGGAGCTCCTCTATCAGCATAAGTTGGATTCCATTTTCCTCCTAAGTTTTCACATTCTGAAGAAGTGTTAACATATACATTTGGAATATTTCCACAATACTTGTCCCATTGGGGAGCATCTCCATAAAATGCTAAGATGCCGTAAATTGCAACAAAACTTCCAAGTATTGTTATTGCCAGTCCTATTAGAAGATTTTTTATTAACATGCTACCTTTCTCTTTTTAATGTTACTAATGATAGGTTTTTGTTTTTATAAAGCTTTACCGAAAGATTTAAATACTATATTACTAATATTTATACGTATGAAAATTAGTAAGGAAGATTTGTTAAGAATTAATCAAGGATTTGGGGGCAATTTAAGAAGTGGATCAAGTATTGATTTTGCTTTTGATGTAATTGATAACAAAAAAATTGGGATATACAAAAAATTAGCTTATTTATTCAGAGCTATTTTAGTTGATCATCCCTTTAGTGATGGAAATAAAAGAACTGCCATGTTTCTTGCATTGTCTTTTGCAAGTGAGTATAAAAAACAAATAGATGAAGAAATTTTAGTTCACCAAATTGTTTCAATAGCTAAAAAAAATGAAACAAATATAAGGAATATAGAATGGAGATTAAAAAATGCAATCAAATAAAATAAAAAGAGAACACAAAATAATATTG
>JBBSZB010000077.1:0-8878 GCA_038044965.1 Nanobdellota archaeon | reverse complement strand
GGAATAATTACTCCGAACGAATTCCCCCATTTCTTAACTCTAGTACTTATTTTTTTCATAAGTTATACATGTATAACTAATATATAAAGTTTATTATTCTTCTAATTCAAAAACTTTAAAATCAACTCTACTCCTAGATTCACTCAATATTTTACATTAACTATTGACTCGTAAATCTACTCGCCATCTAAACTTATATGGAGCTATGTCTCCTGCTTTTTTTATTTGGATTATTTTTATTAATTTTTTAGATTTTTTAGCTTCTTCTTTAATTGTTTCAAGAATTTCATCAGAATCTTTTGAAAAACCATAATAATTGATTATTCCATTTTTTTTAATTACCTTAAACGCTGAATTAAGGAAAGAATCTTTTAAATTAGGTCTTGGCATAACAACTCTATCAAATTTTAATTTTTCCTTATGTAACTTTGGAATAATCTTCTTAACATCTCCTTGAATAATCTCAATATTATTAATTCTATTTAATAAAACATTTTGTTTTGCATATTTGGTGCATTCTTTGCCTAATTCAACACTATAGACAACTTCAGATTTGGAATTTTTAGCTATAACAATTGCATAAGGAGCAACTCCTCCAAACATAACTAATATTTTTTCTCCTTTTTTCACTTGCTGATAAATCTCTTTTCTTTCATTGCTTAACCTAGGAGAAAAATAACAAGTTTCAACATTAAACCTAAACCTACAATTATTCTCGACATAAAAAGCTTCTTTTGTCTTTTTACCAGCTAAAAATGAAGTTTTTATTGTTCTTAATCTACCTTTAACTTTTTCTTTTTTTTCAAGTATAGTTGTAACACTTTTTTTCTCTTTCAGCAGTTTATTGGCTTCTTTTATTTTATCAGTTTTCTTGGTATCTTTAGCAAATTTAACAATAATTATATTTCCCAAAACATCATATCCTATTTTCATAACTAAAAAAAGAAATTAAAGTTTAAATATTAAACGCTCAGACAACTATTATACAATACAATAATGGATTTAAATTAACAATGTATGTTTGAGAAATGAAGATTGATCAAAAAATGATAGAAATAGCCACTTCTTCAATTTTCTCTATAATTCTAGTTAACTTAGGATTAGCAGTCATGAAAGAAGAAAAATATATAGGGATAATTACAATACTCATGGGATTTATATTACTTTATTTTTCCTATTATTCAACCCAGATCAAAAGCAATGAAAATAAAATAAAAGAATTAACATTATGGAAAGAAGAAAAAGAGGAATTCTTAAATAATATAAAAGATATAATAATTTTAAAGAAGGTAAGTAAAATAAAATGAATAATAATGGAAAAATTACTTCAAGTGATGTTTTAGAAATTTTAAAAATAATAATAATTGTTATTATAGGGTATATAATAATTAAAGCACTATTATCTGTAGCTTAGAAATATTATATTGATAAATTTACCTTATAAATCAGAACAAGGTCTTTTGCTTATTTTTCTCTTTAACATTCAAAAGCTTTTCAATCTGCTTATCAATACGCTCTTCAGAAAAATCTCTTTTCATTAAAATTTCTTTAATTTTATCAGGATTAATTTTTGGAAATTTAATGTCTATATTTTTTTTAACATCTGGTTTTTTAAAGAGTTCAAAAACCTTTCTCCAATTAAAATCCCCTTCATGATATTTAAATATTTCAAGAGGAGTTTTATATTTCTGGACAATTTCCAAAGCTTTTTTCTGTCCTATACCTTTTATTCCTCCAGGATTATAATCAGTTCCAGTTAAGATACCTATACAAATAAGCTGATCATGATTAATATGAAGATAATTAAGCACTTTCTCAAGTTCAATCATTTCAGGTTTTATTTCAATAATTCCTGTAGAGGTTTTCCTTTTCCTCGCAAGTGTTAAATTTTGTATAAGCAACGGAGCTCCAAATAAAAGACAGTCATAATCTTGAGATGCAACTGCATAAACATCTTTTTGTTTAGCTAATTCAGAAGCTTGAGCTTCTCCTTCAGAAGCAGCCTGGATAACAGCAATTCCCATAGCTTCCAAAAGTTCTTTGCTCTCTTCAATTATTTCCTTGTTTATCATTCCCATCTGCTGGCTGTATTTTCTCATACCAAAATAATCTTCTTTATCTTTAGCTTGTTCATATTTTTCTTTAGCTAAATCTTTAATCTCTTTTCTTCTTTCTTTCAAAACATTTTTCATCTCAGGAGGCTTTCCATCAAATACATAAACTAACTTCATTCCTTCACTTAACAAAGTAATATTTCTATAAAATAAACCAGAAAGATGACTAGTCACCTTTCCTTTAGAATCCATCAAAGGAGTTCCGTCATACTGCCTAATACTACTAAGAAACTGGTAAATAGCATTAAAAGCATCAACAGCTATAACCTTACCTTTAAGCTCTTCAATATTCAGTTCCTTCCTAGGAACTATATCTCTTATGTTTAAACCCATTAAAAAGTAAAAATATTTGAATATAAATAATTAGTGATTATCTATAACCTAGAAATTTTGTAACTCCTGTATAAACTTCATTGAAAATCTTACCTATATACATTTTTGGACGATCTTTTGATAAAACCTCTCCTGATAAATTTCCATCTTTATCTACAAGTGGTTGTTTACCATTAGCGCTAAATCTTTCATAATGTTTTGCCAAAACATGGGCTTTTTGTAAAGGCCATTTACCCCAATTTCCGCCAGCATAAACTCTTGCATCAGTGTAAAAATTCTTGTAATCTCTTTTTTTCAATTCATTTTCAACCCATTTAGCTCTTTCTTCTTCTCCTTCTCTTTCAAGCTTTCTATCAACAGCTATTTGTTCTAAAACAAGCTGATAGGTTTCTCCAAGATCATAGCTTACTTCGCAAACAGGTTCAGCTATAAGTCTATCTCTTTGTCTCATAAAAAATTAAAAATATTCACATATTTAAACCTTTCTATATGTAACCACTAAATAGTAACTATTAGATGGAAAACAAGAACTTTTTAATAACAAGATCGATTAAGTTATATATGGATGCAGGAACTCTAAGAAACCCGCAGGTGGTTTGTTAATGGAAATAGAATTCATACCTCTAAATTACGAGTCATTTGAATTTCAGGAAAGAAATTATATAAAGATATTTGGAAAGACAAGAGATCATAAAAATATCTGTATTATTGATAGTTGTGATTCGTATTTTTGGGCAATTTTAAAGCCAGAAATTAAAGAAAAAAATATAAAGGATATTCAGGGAAAAATAGAAAAATTAAAAATTCCTTCTATAAGAACTAAAATAATAAAAACAGAACTTAAGGATAAAAATTTTCTGGGGGAAAAGATAAAGGCAATAAAAGTTTTTATTAATAACACAAAAGAGTCTGAAAAAATAGCTGAAAAAATAAAATTTAAAGAAATCCAACATATAAGAGAACTAGATATAAATTTTGTAACAAGATATATTATTGAAAAAAATATTAGTCCTTTAACATGGCATAAAGTTTCAGGAGAGGTTCTTAATGATTCTGCAGAATTTGAAGGCATTGATAAAAGCTTAGATGTAGATATAGTGATAAAAGCAGATTCAATTATTAAATCAAAAGAGCAAAAAAATTTTGAGCCAAAAGTTCTTGCATTTGATATAGAAACAGATGAATTTGAAATTGGAAAAGGTGAAATCTTAATGATTTCAATTTATGGTAAAGGGATAAAAAAAGTAATAACCCATAAATCTCAATCTTCCCATGATTTTATAGTTAAGGTAAAAAATGAAAAAGAATTATTGCAAGAGTTTATTAAAATAATAAAAAAAGAAAACCCAGACATATTAACAGGATATTATTCTGATTCTTTTGATATGCCTTATATAAAATCAAGAGCTGAAAAAAACAAAGTTAAATTAGTGCTTGGTTTAGATAATTCTCAGCCAAAAATTTCAGGGGGTATGAATCATAAAGTAAAGATTTCTGGCAGAGTTCATGTAGATTTGCTAAAATTCATTGATACTGCATATTCTCAGTATTTACAATCAGAAACTTTAAGTTTAGGAGATATTTCAAAAGAGTTGTTAGGAAAAGATAAAAAAGCACATGAATTCAAAGATTCATCAAAACTATCTAAAGAAGAATGGCATAATTTTTTTGAGTATAATCTCCATGATTCATATTTAACCTATGAATTATTTCTAAAAGTCTGGCCAGATATGATGGAATTTGCAAAAATCATGGAAGAGCCATTATTTAATACTTCAAGAGATGGAATGTCTGCAAATGTTGAAAATTATATTGTTCATAATCTTTTTAAGTATAATGAGATAGCAGAAAGAAAACCTTTGCATGATGAAATATCAAAAAGAAGATCTTTGGGAAAATATGAAGGAGCTTTTGTCCTAGAACCAAAACCAAAATTGTATGAAAATATAGTTATGTTTGATTTTACAAGCATGTATGCAAGTGTTATAGTAACATATAATTTGTCAAAATCAACAATACTTCAAAAAAAATCCGGTAATTCAACAGAAGTTGAAATGGAGAAAAATAAAAAAGTTTATTTTTCAAAGAATAAAGGGTTTTTTTCAGACATACTTGAAAACATAATAAAACTAAGAAGACAGTATAAAGAAGAATATAAAAAAAATCCCTCTCCAATACTAAAAGCAAGAAGTAATGCTTTTAAATTATTAGCTAATGCTGCTTATGGTTATCAAGGATTCTTCGGAGCAAGGTATTACTGTAGAGAAGCTGCTGCTGCAACAGCAGCACTTGCAAGAAAATCAATAAAAGAAACAATAAAGAAAATTGAATCAGATAAATATGAAGTAATATATTCAGACACAGATAGTATTGCTTTTTTACAAGGAAAAGAATCAGAAAAAGAAATCCTAAAAAAACTTGATGAAATAAATAAAAATCTTCCAGGAATAATGGAACTAGAATTAGAAGATTTCTATAAAAGAGGAATATGGGTAACTACTCGTAGCGGAGAATTTGGAGCTAAGAAAAAATATGCTTTAATAAATGAACAAGGAAAATTAAAAATTAGGGGCTTTGAAACAGTTAGAAGAAACTGGTGTAATTTAGCAAGAGAGTTGCAAAACAAAGTTCTTGAAAAGATATTAAAAGAGGGTAATGAAAAATCTGCTTTAGCTTATACTAAAGAAATAATAAATAAAATAAAAGAGCGAAAAGTAGATAAAAAGTCACTTATTATAAGAACGCAACTCAAAAAACCATTATCTGAATACAAAGCAGTAACCCCCCATGTTACAATAGCAAGAAAAATGTTAGCCAAAGGCCTGCCAATAAGCTCAGGTATGTTAATTCAGTATTATATAGCAGAATCTAGTGATAAAAAATCACTTACAAGAGATAGGGCTGTATTTCCAGAAGAAAATAAACCATATGACACTGATTATTACTTAGGCAAACAAATTCTCCCAGCTGTAGAAAACATATTCCAGGTTTTTAATATAAATACAGAAGAAATAATCAAAGGCACAAAACAAAAAACTCTGTTTTAAATTCCCTTATAAAAAAATTGGATAACATGCAAAGTTAAAATTCCAAACCCACAAGCAATTCTAATACTCCTAGTAATTTGCTTTTTCAAAGAAAAATTAGCATGTTCATAAACTCTATAACTTCCTTCACTTATTAAAAAAATTGCTAATAAAAAAGCAAGTATATCAACCATTACAGGATCAAAATAACTACAACTATTTTCCAATATATCATTAGCTTTTAATTGGACAAATGAAGTAGTAATGATCGTGATTAAACAAAGTATAATGGTAAATAAAAGAGTTTTATGAAAGTTTTTCATATTTAAAACAAAGAAACCGCATTTATAAAATTAACATTAACTCAAAAATTATTTTTTATAAATTTTCATCTACTAAACATTTATAAGCTAACTAAATTAGCCAATTATCCATATAAAATGACAAAAGAACAATTAGAGTTTGAAGTTAGAGAACTAAAAGAACAACTAGAGCTATCAAGATTAAATGAAAATGCAAGAAGAAGTGTAATAATTCATCACTTAAAATCACCCCTAAGTTCAATAGACTCAAATGTAAAAAGAATGTTGTATGATTTAGAAGAAAATGAAAAAGAAATGCAAAGAGTAAGAGAAGCATATCCCCATAGTGAAGATATAGGAAGACTAACTAATCAATTGTCTTTCCTAATAAAAAAATACTCAACACTAATTCAAACAGGAGTGCAGCTAGGAACTGATATAATAAGTGGTATAGCCTATGAAAGCTCCTCTCCTGAAGAACTAAAAAAAGGCTGGCAAAAAACCAAACCTGTCAAAAGAACTGGAAAAATAATAGATGCCCATAATCATTTAATAATCTCAAGAAATCTAGGTTTGTTATTTGAGTATAACAAAGAAGATTTTGAAAAAGAAGTTTTAATGAATCAATATGCTTTTGCTGCAGCATTCTCAAATACTCTTTCAAATGCAGTAAAATATGCTATTGATGGTTCTGTAATAAAACTTGTTTCTCATTTTGATATCGCTAAATCAAGATATATTTTTGAAATAGAAAATATGGTTCAAAGACCAATAAAGACTCAAGATGTATTAAGAAAGATTAAACAAGGTTATACAAGAGAAGAAATAGAAGATAGAGCATTTTATGAAATTAATCAAGGAATAGGATTAGAAAGTGTTGTAAATCTTTTAGGAAAATTAGGTGGAGAATATGAACTTTCAAGCGGAGATTCATTTAAACTGCAGGAAGAAAAAACTAAAGGTATGAGAAGAAAAACTTATGGGGTTATAACTCCAGAGCAATATGTCCCACCTTTACCATCATTTTATTTCAAAGCTTCTATTCCAATAAAAGAAGAATAAGAATTAATTAAGCAGCTTCTCTTGTAGGAATATTAATCCTGCTAGGGGCATTTTCGAATTTGATTAATTTATCTAAATACCTCACTGTATCCTCATGACTTATTTCATCAATATACTTACCAACCTCTCTTCTATCTTTTTCAGGTAAACTAGTATAAACCTCTCTAACTATTTTCCAATCAACATCTAAATGCTCTGCCAATTTTAGATATCTAAAATTATTAGGATTCAATGGATAATCTCTATCCCATACATTAACCATAATTAAAAATATAATTAAAACTTTATAAGCATTATTATTCTCTCTAAAATATGTCAAAACTAATAAATCCTATTGAAAAAGCAAATCCATTATTCTTAAAAAGAATTCGTTCTCAATTAAAAGATGAAAAGGATTACGAAGAATTTTGCAAGATTTCAACTACCCCAATAGTTACTTCAATAAGATGCAACACAATAAAAATTTCTCCAGCTGAGCTAAAAAAACGGCTTGAAAAAAAATGGAAAATTAAACAGCCATTTAAAAATAATCCGGAAATTATGATAATAGAGTCTAAACTATTACCGGGAGAGTTAGGAAAAGCTATCGAGCATATTTTAGGTTATTACTATGTGCAAGAAATTGCAAGTATGATGCCTATTTTAGTTTTAAATCCTAAAGAAAATGATTCTATCCTTGATTTAGCTGCAGCACCAGGATCAAAAACTACTCAAATGGCTTCTATGATGAATAATAAAGGAATACTAATAGCTAATGAAGTCTCTTTAGGAAGAATAAGCATTTTATCAACTAATTTGCAAAGATGTGCTGTAACAAATTCCCTAGTAATAAGACAAACAGGAGAAAGTTTATGTAAAAAGTTAGTTAATCTTGGATTTAAACTAGATAAAATACTTGCAGACGTTCCATGTTCGGGAGAAGGTACAATTAGAAGCAGTCCTAGAACAGTTCAAATGTTCAGCGAAAATTTAATAAAAAATCTATCAAATACTCAAAAATATCTCGCAATAAATGCTCTTAAAGCTCTAAAAGTTAATGGAACACTTATATACAGCACCTGCACGCATGCTCCTGAAGAAAACGAAGCAATTATCTCATATTTATTAGATAATTTTCCAGTTGAAATTCAGAAAATAAATCTTCCTATTAAAACTCGGCCAGGAATAACTAAATGGAGAAACCAAGAGTATAATAAAAAAGTTGAGTATTGTGCTAGAATATATCCTCAAGATAATAACACAGAGGGATTTTTCATAGCTCATCTTAAAAAAACCGGAGAAATAGAATGAATTACTTAAAAACTTTTATAGAAGATAGTAAATACTATGACCCAAAAAATATAGAAGTAAAAACTATATTAAAAAACGTAAATCTAAAAGGCAAAACGGTTCTTGATATTGGAGCAGGAATTGGAAGATTATCATTTCCTTTAGCAAAATATGCAAAAAAAATTGTGGTTTTAGATCAAGATAAAAGATTAAAAAGCTACTTTAAAAAACATAAAAAAGAAAATATTGAATTCGTAAATCAAAAAGCTGAAGAATATCTTAAAGATAATGAAAAATTTGACATTATACTGCTTGCATGGCCAACATTTGATTTTCAATTTCTAGATTTAATAAAAAATGCTATGCACAAAAGTAGTATATTTGTATTTATTACATGTGACAATAATTCTGACTATGAAACAATAATAAATAAGCTAGACACTGGGAAGGGATTTGATCATGATATTTCCAATAAGCAGAAATTTATGGAAATTTTACCAAAAAAATTTAATATTTTAATAAAAGAAAAGATTAAAACAGAATATATCTACCCAAATGAAAAAGAAGCATTTAGAATTATTAAAAGTTCCATGACATTATGGTTTGATACCAAGTTTAATAAAAAAGTTGATGAAAAACTTTTAGGGATAATTAATAATCATAAAAAAGGCAATAAAATTAAATTTGGAGAAGAAATATATTTCTATCTCTCTAAACTAAAATGAGCAAAATAGAACTAATGGATAAAACAAAAAAGAAAAAAATAATTGAA
>JBBSZB010000076.1:0-6361 GCA_038044965.1 Nanobdellota archaeon | reverse complement strand
TTATTGCTAAAACAATTAAAGTTAATAAAAAAAGATATTTTGAAATAAAAATAATTGGAGAGTCTTTTTTATGAAAATCATGCAATGCATTTATCTTTAGTGTTAAATATGTTGTGCTTATTATAAGAGCTAAATAAAAAAAATAAACTGGTTTTAAAAAATCAGGAATAATATTATAATAATTTAATGATAAAATAACTAGAAATAAAAATACTGTAGCTATGGACAAATGTTTTGAAATACTTTTGTAAATATGGTTATTAAAGGAGATGTCATAAGAAGAAACTTGGTTCTTTTTATTATACATACATTACCCCTCTAAATTAAGGCTTATATTCTTCAAAAATAAATTATCAGAAATAACCTTCATCTTAATCTTAGTTTCTTTATTAGCATTTAATTCTTGATTATAATTCATTTCCTTTCCTTTTATACCAAGATAGTTTTTGTCTATAACTAACACATCCTGGCTGTTAAATTTAGTATTTTCTTTATTTAATGGAATAACAAAAAATGAATCTGGTTTAGGAGAAAGTACATCAGTATATAACCATAAATAACCAACATCACTTTTTATCTCATAATCACCAGAATAAAGAATTAAGTCATATCTTTTCTCTCTCCAGTTTTTATTTAAAACAATTTCTCTTTCTCTATACTCTGGAATACTTATTGTTTGGTTTTTTCCACCCCACCAATAATAAAATCCAATTGTCTTGTTATTTTGCACTTTAGTATAAAAGTCAAAAGCACTCCAAGGCAGAATATTACCGATAAACATAACTTTATTTGAATTTATCTTAATGTTTTTTATTGAAGAATCTACTGCATCATTATTTTTGTCTGGAATAAAGTTAATGTAGTAAATACCTTCATCAACACTTATAGTTTCATTAAAACTTTGTTCTTTGCCTAATTTATTAGTATTCTTTACCTCTCCATCACCTTCATAAGTTTCATTAAAATAAACATTACCATTTATATCTGTAATTAAAATATTATATTCATCATTTCCAATATATCCATTTAAGTCTTGTTTTACAAAATTTATATCTAATTCATCTTTTACATAAACACCTAGTTTTAATGGCCCTCTAAATGTAGTATTAATAAAAATATTTTCTTTCTTGTAGTTTTTTACTTCATAACTGCTAATATCTTCATTTGAAAAATAATAAACACTAGAAGCAGGATAATTTTCCTGTATAAATCCTAAAGCACTATCTGAATTAACATAATCTTCTTTCAAAATGTTTTTCTTTACATAAACCTGTTCTTTTTCAGTGTTCATAAGAAGTTGATAATTTTCTAAATTAGGAATAACTAACTTGTCATTTATGTATAAATCACCATTTCCTATTAGGTTTAGATTTAATATTCCTGTAGAATTATCAGGAATAACTGTTTTCGGCTTGAAAATAAGATTAAACGCCTCTTGGGAAATAAATCGCCTTACAATTTGGCCATTTATTTCCTTAGTATCTCCCAGCACTTGAGGCTTATCTATATAAAAACTTTGAATACTACTCCCAAGATTGTTTTCTTCAGCATTAATTAAATAATTTCCTGTTAAACCGAAAAATTTAGAGCCTAAATTAAATACTAAAAGTGATAAAATAACAATTCCAACAATCACATATACTAATATTATAAAATAATGATGCCCTTTCAGAGCTTTTTTTCCTATGTCCATATGGCCTCTTTTCCTGCGTTATCATCTAAAAAGTCTTTATTTGATATTTAAAAGTTATTGCACTCTAATGATTGTTATGAATAACCATTTTTATAGGTAAGGAAAAAGAGAAAACTTTAAATAAGTGTACTCACTTATTTAGACATGACAAACATAACCCTTTCAATTGATGATGAAGTGTATAAAAAAATGCGCAAATACTCAGAGGTAAAATGGAGTGAATTTGTAAGAAAGATAATTAAAAAAAGAATTGAAGAATTAGAAAAGTTAGATAGCACTAAGGATAAAGAAGGAATTCTTACAATGCTTGCTTCTGAAAGAACTCTTAAAAAAGATTGGGATAATGAATTAGATAAGAGGTGGGATAATGTATGAGCAAAGAGACATAGTGCTAATTCCATTTCCTTATTCTGATTTAACTGAAAATAAACAAAGACCTGCCTTAATAATCTCAAATAGTAAAATAAACCAGACTGAAGACAGAATATGCTGCCTTGTAACAAGCAAAATACACGAAAATGATATTAAGATAGGTAAAAATGATTTTGAATCTGGTAGTTTACCATTTAAAAGTGCTGTAAGGTCACATAGAATTTTTACAATTCATGAAGGAATTATAAAAAGAAAATTATGCTCTATAAAAAAAGATTTTTATGGAAAAGTATTTAATGAAATTATAACCAATTTTAAACTTGATTAATTGTAATGTTAAAATGGAAGATAAAAACTTGGAGGAATATTTATTTTAAACATATAATAAATAATCATTTTTATAACTAAATAAAAGGGGAAAATTTCTTTAAAGAGGAAATTATTAATTTTGTTAATAAAGAAGATCTTACTTAACTCTTCTTATCCTTCCTTCTTTAATATCTTTAAAGCTTTCTAAGAATTGTTTTAATAAATCAACATCTATATTTGCCTCTCTTTTAAGCTTTTCATACTCTTCTTTTGGTATTGTAACTGTTTCCATAACGGTTTATGGCAAGTGGCTTTTATATATTTTACCATACTTAATCTTATTTTCTACATCTAAAAATCTCAAGATCATTTGCTTTGTAGCTAGATATGCAATTTTCCTTTAAACTGCTGAATAATTCCATTTGTTGAACATTTAGTTTGCTTAAGGAAAAACTATCAGCAGCTAAATAATAACTTCCATTAATTTCCTCTTTGCTTTTTATTATTTTAGCTCCTGAATAAACATCTAGGTTATTTATCTCAATATCATCACTTAACCCTGAAAGTGAAAAATCAACAACATAATCTGGCTTTTTCACATACCACTCAAAGCTTGGAGAAAAGAACACCACAGTTGTAATATTTTTCATTTCATTATTCAAGTCCTTAGGAACTGACTTATAGTCTATTGTAGGACTTGTGAAATCTCTGTACTCATGTTTTACAGGAGAGATAACATTAGTATAAGTATAAGGAAAAAACAAACTAGAAGGTATAATTAAAAGTGCAATTATCGGAATTAAGATTATTTTACCATACTTCTCATATAATAATCCTAAAAGAACAGAAGAATAAAGAATTACAGGAAATACAAAAAAGTAAGTATATCTTATTGCAAATAACTTAACAAAAAACACTCCGACTAAAAGAACTAAAGAGGGAATTAGTAAAAGAAGAGTTAATCTTTTTTTCTTAGTATAACTCCAGATACTTCCTGGAATAGCTAAAATAAGCAAATAATACATATTACTTGCATAACTTGCATAATAACTAACATAACTAACAGCATTAGAGCTTGATTTAGGTATACTAAAGAAACTTACTATATTATACAACAAAGGAATTGCAGAAATTACAGCTAACCACCATTCTTTTCTATTGTAAATCACTAACCAAAATACAAAAAATGGAACTAAAACTAAACCAGCTATATGGCTATCAACAGCTATAAACAAAAATAAAACAGCCAGATAACCAAACCATTTTTTGTCTTTACTTTTGTACAAAAAGTACAAAGAAGCAAAAAAAGCTAATTGAAACAACTGATAAAATCTTGCCTGCCTTGAAAAAAACACTTCCAGATAAAAAACTCCTAAAAACAAAGCAGTCAAAATACCAGAAGTTTTACTATACTCTCTACCAATAAAATAACCTAAAATAATAGTCAACAAACCAAAAATAACAGAAATAAACCTTATTGCAAAATCACTATGAGAAAAAAGCATGAAAAAAGCCATAATATAATGGAAAAAATAAGCCCTACTATATAAAACTCCAGAATCTAAAACAGGAACACCTTTTTCTAAAATATTTTGAGAAGCAATAGCTGAAATACTTTCATCAATCCATAAAGGACTATCTCCTAAATTATAAACTCTAATAAAAAAAGCAAATAACAATATTATAACAAAAATACTGAGAAGAATCACCTCTGTTTTTTTCATAATAACAATAATAATTAGTTAATTTATATAAAAGCTTATGTGGCATAAAATATCCTTGATCAATATAGACTTTTAACATAGAAAACTTTAAATAATATCAATTGATATTATTGTAATAAAATGGAATCAAAATCAATAAAAAAGCCATACAAGGAAACAAATAGTGTAGCTAGAAGTCCTACTTTGCAAACTGTCATGATGGTTGAAAAATTTATTAAAGATAATTCTGGAGAATACAAAAAAACAGAGATTTTCAACAAGCTTCCTAAAAAAGTAATGTGGCAGACTTTCCAAGTAATAATGGAATATTTAGAAAGTAATTTAAGGGTAGTATATGATAGGGAAGGCTATGCAGTTTACATTTGGAATCCTAAATTTTATGAAAAGGTGAAAGATAGACCCGAAATAAGATTATGAAACCTGAAAAAGTTGTTTTTATTGATAGCAGTTTGGAAAAATCATTTGAAGAACTTGATAATTATGATCATCTTAAAAAAGGATTAATTAAAGCAATTAAAGATTTACAAGAAGATGCTTTTGCAGGAAGAAATGTTAAAAAGAATTTAATTCCAAAAAAATTAATACAAAAATATAACATAGATAATCTTTGGATTTATAATCTACCAGATAGCTGGAGAATGATCTATGCATTAACTCCATCAACAGAAGTTAGAATTATTGCAGTAGTCTTAGATTGGATGGACCACAAAGATTATGAAAGATTGTTTAAGTTTTAATGACTTCAATTTATATAAAATTATGCAATGCTGATAACAACATTATTTACAAAAGCAGAATTTCCAGCTTCGTCAACAGCATTTATAGTTAAATTATGATCTCCAGTCCTGAAAGTCAAAACTTTAATGCACATATTACCAGTTAGTTTAGTACAAAGCCTTCTTTCTTCAGGAGAGTTATCACTCAAATCAATATAATTTACTTCTTCCAAATTATCTTCAGTTACATTAATTTTTAGTTCAACTCTTCTGCCTATATTAATAAAATCAACAGAATTAATCACAGGACTAACACTGTCAACTACAACTTTATTTATTTTAGACATTGTTGTTCTATTCATTATATCTGTTAAGTTAACATAATATTTTATTTCCTGGCCGTTAAATTCAGACAAATCAATAAATCCATTGCAATATTTTACACTTTTAATCTGAGAACATTCACTTAAGTTTACATCACTGCTCATGTTAATAGTTCCATTGCCATAAAAGATTGACATATTTACAGGGTTATTTTCTACAATGTTAATATTAAAATTACTGTCTATATATCCTCTTTTTGGTGAAACTTCCTTTATTTTAGGAGCAATAGAATCAATAAATACAGATACATTTTCACTAAACTCTTTTCCAGAAGAATCAATTGCCATAAAACTTAAATTATTCTCTCCTTCTAAAAATCTTTTAGTTTTAACACTTGTATCTCCATAAGAATTACAATTTCTGCAAAGAATTCTCCAACTTGGCCTTCTATCATTGTAATTAATATATTTGATATAATCAACTTCTTTGTCTAATGTAATATTTACAGGAACATTTCTATTTCCATATAGCTCATCAACAGGAGAGTTTATGCTCATGTTAATAATTGTTGTTGATAAATTTATTTCAAATGTCCAATCTAATTCAATATAATGTCCTGCATTATCCATTCCACCAACTTTCACACTATGAATACCTTCAGATAAGTTATTAGCATTATATTTGATTTTAGCATCAAGTCCAAAACTTTGGTTAGTAAAATTAACACTTGAATTATCTAACAACATTAAAAGTGATGAAGTATTTATTCCAGAGTTGCTCTGATAAATTTCATCAAGATAAGCACTTATTTCAGGATTAATATCATCTATAACCTCTCCATCTCCAGGAGTTAAATCTGTTATAAAAGGAAAATTAAAATCAAATTTAAATGTCTGGCCATTATCATTTTCTGTCTTGCATGAAAGATTGCTCCAGTATTTTAATACATGAATTCCACCAGTAACATTCCCATTGTTCGGAGTGCCATCTAAATTAAATAATCCCGTATAACTAAAATAATTGCCATTCCATCTGTAAGATATCTGTGAAGGTGAAGCATCGCCGTTTTCAAGAAGAAAAATTGGCTCTGAAATATACCATCCATTTATTCCATTTGGATTACTAGGAACAACTGTTAAAGCTGTTCTATTATTTAAATAAAAATACTCATCTCCATTTCTCACAGTTTGATTAAAACAATCTTTTGCATAAACTGTCCAAGA
>JBBSZB010000075.1:22967-44274 GCA_038044965.1 Nanobdellota archaeon | reverse complement strand
AAAGGAGGAATAAATAAATGAAATTTAAGTTTACTTGGAAAATCTGGATTTTAATTATTTTAATTATTCTATCGCTTATTTCTATAATTAATTTTCAGTCACTTTTTTCACAAGGAGTTATTGTAAAAAATGTGGAATTAAATTCAACAGAGTATCAAAATGGTTTAAGGCAAGGAGATATAATAATTTCAGTTAATGGAGAAGAAATTTCAAATTCTGTTGAATATGTAAGTGCAATGTCAAATTTATTTTTAAATAATTCTGAACCTATTAAATTAGTAATTAATACTAAAGATGAGCAAGTAGTATTTTTTTCTGATAAAATACCAAAGATAACTGTTGCAAATATTCAAAAAACAAAACTGAGAGCAGGTTTAGACTTGCAAGGAGGAGCTAGAGCTTTAATTAAACCAGAACAAGAAATAGCTAAAGGTCAAATGCAAGATCTTATTTCAATTATTTCTCAAAGACTCAATACCTTTGGAATAAGCGATGTTGTTATTAGACCTGTTTCAGATTTATCTGGAAATAATTACATGTTAATAGAAATTGCAGGAGCAACTCCTCAAGATCTTGAAAATTTAATTGCTCAGCAAGGAAAGTTTGAAGCTAAAATTGGGAATGAAACAGTATTTGTCGGAGGAAATAATGACATTACTCATGTATGCAGGGATGACGCAACATGTTCAGGAATAAAAAGTTGCAATCAATATTCAGGAGGATATGTTTGTGAGTATGCTTTCAGTATTTACTTAAGTGAAGGAGCTGCACAAAGACATGCAGATATAACTAAAAATCTTGGAATTAATGCTTCTAATCCAGATTACTTAGAAAAAATGATTGATTTTTATATAGATGATAAACAAACTCAATCATTATTCATCCATAAAAACCTCAAAGGACAGATAACAACACAAGTTCAAATAAGTGGATCATCTCAAGGTGCTACAAGAGATGAAGCTATCAAAAATGCAGAAAGCGAAATGAAAACATCTCAAACAATACTTATTACAGGTAGTCTTCCATATAAATTAGAAATTGTAAAATTAGATACAATTTCACCTGTTTTGGGGCAAAAATTCACTTACCTAATATTTCTTACAGGACTTGTCGGTTTATTAGCAGTCTCTATTATAATATTCTTTAGATATAGAAATATTAAAGCATCAGTGGCAATATTATTTACAAGTTTTTCAGAAGTAATTATTTTATTAGGAATTGCAGCTTTAATAAAATGGAATTTAGACTTACCAAGCATAGTTGGAATACTAGTTATGATTGGAACAGGAGTTGATCAGCAAATTATAATTTTAGATGAGTCTAAATCTTCAGCATCTACAAGTATGAAAGAAAAACTTAAAGGAGCACTATTCATTGTTGTATCTTGTTTCCTTACAGTAGTATGTTCTTTATTGCCTTTATTCTGGGCAGGTGCAGGACTTTTGAAAGGATTTGCAGTTACAACCCTTATAGGTTTAACAGTCGGAGTATTAATAACAAGACCTGCATTTGCAGATATAATTAAATCATTTAACAAAGAGTAGTGATATGTACCCTAGTAAACATATAGTATTTGGATTTATTTTTGCCTTATTAGTATTTATTTTATTTCCGCAAATAGAATTATTGGGATTTTTTACAATTTGGCTAGCTTCTTTTCTAATTGATGTTGACCATTATCTTTATTATGTTTTAGCAAAAAAAGATCTTAGTTTAAGAAAAGCATATAAATGGTTTATGGGGGAAAGTGCAAAATCTCTTTTATTGCCAAGAGAAAAAAGAAAAGAAATAAATAAAGAAATGCCATGTATTTTTCATGGTATAGAAACAATAATAATTCTAATATTATTATCCTTTGTAAATAATTTTTTCTTATTTGTGCTAATAGGTTTTGTTTTTCACGAGTTTTTAGATTTTATACATGTAGTTTATTATGGATTTAGTTTAAAGCACATAGGTTCACAAATCTATAACTTAGTATCTTATTTTAGAAAATAATACAGAAACAGATTATATCTCAAATCTTAATTGAAAAGCTCTTTTTATATAAGCCATACCATATTTGAATAAACTTCCCATTTTGGATTTACCATCTTTTCTGAATTGATATATAAAAGGTACTTCTTTGATTTTATAATTCATCTTTTTAGCCCTATAAAATATTTCAAAGCCAAACTCTCCAAAAACAGAGTTGTATTTTAGAGGAATTTTTAGAAATTTCTCTCTATCAAATAATCTAAAATTGCCACCCAAATCTTTGATATTAACACCCATAATAATACCGCATAGCATGTTTAATATTTTTGAACCAATTTTTCTTATAAAAGGAGCTTCCATTCCTCCTCCATGAATAAATCTTGATGCAGAAACAATATCATACTCATTAGAATAAGAAAGAATTTTAGGTATTATCTCAGGAGGATGAGAAAAATCAGCATCCATAGTTAATACAAATTTCCCATTAGCTATTTTAATTCCATCAACAACAGCACTAAAAATTCCTTTGTCTTCTAGCCTATGTAAAGCAATGAAATTATTTTTTTTTGCCAAATTGTCTATTATTTCAGGCGTTTTGTCTTTAGAATTATCATCAACAACAATTATTTCATATTTGCCCTTAAAATTAGTACTATTTAAAATTTCCTTTACTTTTTCAATTAATTTTAATATATTGCCACCTTCATTATATGTAGGAATAACAATACTCAATAATACTTTTTTATTTGTTATAGGGATTATTACATCTCGAGAAATTTTCTTCCCATACCCAGTTATTATGTATTTTACCACAAAATCTTCATTAAATGAATATTTATATATATTATTATTCAAGATAATTTTATGGTAGACAAACAAAAAAAACTAACAAGAAATGAAATAATTGTTTTTGTAATTGTATTTGCCTTTTTAGTGTTACTAACACTTTTTACAAGATTTTATGGAAATAGTGATGTTAAGGATTATGCAGATGTTTCTAAATTTATTACCGGGGAATACCAAGCCAAAATTAGGTCTTCCCATTCTTATTTATTTGGTTTTGTTCATAGCCCGTTAGTAGATTTATTTAACAATTTTTTAATTTTTAAAATAACCAGTTTGATTTTTTTGTTAGTATTGATACTTTCAGTTTATTACATTTCTGGTAGAAATAAAAAATCACTATGGTTAATGCTTTTATCTCCGATAGTTTGGTATATGGCTCCATGGATAAGCCCTATCCAATTAGCAAGTTTGCTATTCCTCTGGGCATTTTATTTTATTAAAAAATATGACGAAACAAATAGTACAAAGAGCTTAGTTTATGCAGGTTTATTATTTGGTATTAGTTGGGCCTTTTGGGACGCTATACTTTTTTTTATCCCATTACTTTTAATAAGTTTTTTTTACAATAAGAAATTATTGCATTTAATTTATATATTAATTTTCATTTTTATTGGCGCACTTCCTAGGTTTATAATAGATACATTATTATTTGGATTCCCATTATTTACAGTAGCTCGGCATATTTTAGGTTCTCTTGCTTTATCCTTTTTTGGAGGATTTTATGGACAGACAACATGGTACGGGCCTATTTGGTTAATCTTAGTTTTACTCTTTATCCCATTTTACTCTTTTTTATTGGCAAGAAAGAATATTTTTAAGGAAAATAAAAAAGAAATATTTTTCCTAATACTTTCCACTATTCTTTTAATAATAAACTCTCAAATAAGATTTACTCTTCTTACAATTCCAATAATATTAGTTATTATACCCAAATATATGGAAAAAAAACAATTCACCATCCAAGTTATTATTTCATTGGTTTTAATATTGTTGGTGGTTAATCCTTACCTCATCCAGACACATTATGATCTAGGTAATGAAGAAACATCAATATTTGGGACAGACTTTGGGGGATTAGTTGCTAATTTTAATGCAATTTCTGTAAAAAATGAATTAAGGTATGATCTAATACAAGATGATTTAAACCAAATTGCCGATGATTTCCCAAATCAAATTTTTATTGTTGGCAATAGAGATGACTCTTATAGTGATTTGGCCCATGTTTACTGGGGCGAGAATGTTAAAGAGTTTGTAAGTATTCAAGATTATAAATTATATTTAAATAACGAAACAACAATTGCAGGTAAAGAATTTTGTTCAAATGTTAGGATAAGTGAAAGAAGAGACATTTGTATCAAGGTTTACATAAGAAAAGCTTTTTCAGATAATTTAAACTATGGAACTATTAACTATGCAATAAGCGACGGAGACACTTTTAACATTGAAGGGTTTAGATTAATAAAAAAATACAAGGTATTAAGTGCATACTCTAAAGAGTAAAATTAAGAATATTTACCCAAGAGCATAAATAAATGGGCTTAATGATAGTTATATTTATTAATAGAGCTATAATAAAATTATATGAGCAATATGAAATTAAAAGGATTTTATTGGAATTTAAAGCTTAGACCATTTAGATTTTCCAAGTATTTTTTTAGATTTTCCGAGTTTTTTAATTATGATGAAAGGGAGAAATTTTTATGGAAAGCCTTCGATTATTTAAGGAGCAATAGGTTAGATGGAGATTATATTGAATTTGGGCTAAGCGAAGGGAAAACGTTTATTGCGTCAATACATATTTCAAAGTTTATGGGCAATAACCTAAAAGAAATGAGGTTTATAGGGTTTGATAGTTTCGAGGGATTGCCAAAGCCAAAAGGAATTGATGTTAATGACTTTGAGCACTTTAAGGAGGGAGATTATGCTTTTTCTTATGAAAATTTTATAAAAAAATTAAAAAAATTAAAAATTAATTTAAGTAAGGTAATTTTAATTAGGGGGTGGTTTGATAATACTTTAAATAAAAAAACTAAAGATACAAACAAAATTGATAAAGCTGCTTTTGTGTTTATAGACTGTGATTTGTATGAATCAACTGTTCCGGTTCTTAAATTTATTACACCTTTACTGCAAAATGGAACTTTATTAGCTTTTGATGATTGGTATTGCTTTAGGGGCGATGAAAACAAAGGTCAACAAAAAGCAGTAAGAGAATGGCTAAAGAGAAATCCTAAATTTAAGCTTATTCCTCAGTTAGATTTTCATTGGGGAGGCAAATGTTTTATAGTCAGAAAATAAAATTAAATAAATGGATAATTAATATTTTATGGGTATAACAAAAAAGGTACAAGAATTTGAAAGAGAAATGTTGAGAAAGAGAAACTTAAGTTATAAGGGATTGGTTTTGCTCGAATTTGGTAATCAATGGATAAAAAAGATAAATAAACCAGCTAAGAAATGGTATTTTGAACGAGGAGTTGATCACACTTCTGTTGATATAAACGGAAAGGATGGGTCGTTGAAAATTAATTTAGATAAACCTTTTCCAAGCTATTTAATTGACAGATTTGATGTAGTTACTAATTATGGAACTTTGGAGCATGTTAGTAACCAATATGAAGGCTTTAAAAACATGCATAATTCCTGTAAAATTAATGGTTTGATGATTCATAATCTTGTTTTAGTAGGTCATTGGGAAGGACATTGTAGGTATTTTTATTATCCAAGTTTTTCATCATCTTTTGCAAAGTTATGTAAGTATGAAATAATTGATAGCCATATAGAAAAAACACCTAATAAAAAAGAAGACTTAATATTTGTTTGTTACAAAAGAACATCTAATAATTTTCCTAGAGAAGAGGAATTTTTCAAATTACCTATTTTAGATACTGGCAATCTTGAAAAAACAGGAAATTACTATAGTTTGCTTGCAAGAGTAAAAAGAAAATTAAAAAGTTTTAAAATAGGTATGGTTTTAAACAAACTTTTGAAGAGTTAGCACCATTGCTCATAAATTGCATAGAAAATAATTTTATCTTGATTGAAAAATATGGGAGATAATGGTTATTTGTGACATCCTCTATGGGCTAAAGCCCACGGCGTCCTTTAGGCGATTTCATTGATTTTCTATATATGAAAATACATTATCAAAATCTGCCCCAACTGAACAGCAAAATAACATTCATTCCAAAAATGCCCTCTTGGATAGACATCTCTAAATGTTGGATATATTCTAAAAATCAAGTAAGAAGAAAATCCTTTTATCAACTGCATTAACTTTGTATCACTAAATGTTCTTGGGCAATCAACAATCATATGGATATGCTCTTCCATAACTTTTAGGATTACAATTTTTATTTTATGTCTGTTGTATGTTTCTCCAATAGCCACCTTGCAAAACACCTTAAGTTTTTCCTGATTCAAAATCCTGTATCTGTATTTTGTTGTTATCTGTATGTGTTTTAGATCGTTTCCAACTGATGTTTTATAGTGATTGTACATTTTTTATCCTCCAATAAGTTTATTTAGAAAGGAAGTTATTACTAAGTTAAACTTTCAGTGAGCTACAATAATCTCACTTTTTTATATTATTCAAGAAATAAATAATTGCCGTAATTTATCCTACACTTGAAAGAATAGGATTTCTTACGGAATCTTTGAGGGATATTTAATCATTCAATAACCCAGTCTCAACAATCTTTATAAAGTTAAAATAAAGGATATTAATTAACATGTTAGATCTTAAAGAACAATATGCTGGGAAAAAAGTCCTTATCACTGGCGGATTAGGATTTATAGGAAGTAATCTTGCCCACAAACTTGTTAGCTTGGGTGGAGAAGTTACCATACTTGATGCTAATTTAGCAAGATATGGTGGTAATTATTTTAATATATCTGAAATTAAAGACCAAGTTATAGTTGAAGAAGGTGATATAAGGGATAGTTCTGTAATAAATAGGCATATATTTGGTAAAAATGTAATTTTTAATTTAGCTGCACAGGTAGATCATAATTATGGAATGCAAAATCCCCATTTGGACATAGATATAAATTGCAAGGGCCATATTAATGTTTTAGAAGAATGCAGGAAAAATAATCCGAATGCCAGGATAGTTTTTCCAGGTTCAAGAATGCAATATGGCAAGGTTTCAGACAGCGATTTGCCAGTTCATGAAACTCATCAATTAAGGCCTTTAAGTATTTATGCGGCAAACAAAGCAGCTGGAGAGCTTTATTATATGGCTTATAATAACCATCATAAGTTAGATACAGTTTCGCTAAGAGTTACAAATCCATTTGGACCAAGAGCTCAAGTAAAACACCCAGGATATTGCATAGTTAACTGGTTTGTCAGACAGGCTTTAGAGGGGAAAGATATAACTATTTATGGTGATGGGGCTCAAATAAGGGACTATATATTTATCGATGACTTAGTTGACGCTTTTTTAACTGCAGGAGTTCACCCAAACGCAAAAGGAAGAGTTTACAATGCAGGATCTGGAACTCCGATGCATTTTAGAGATATGGCAAAACAAGTAATGGGTTTTGCTAATGGTGGTCAAGTTAGGAATGTTCCCTGGCCAGAAAACTATGAAAATGTTGAAACCGGAAATTTTTATGCAGATATTACAAGAATACATTCAGAGCTTGGATGGAAACCAGAAACTCCCTTTGAGGAAGGTTTAAAGAAAACTGTAGATTTCTATAGAGAGAATTTAGCAAAGTATATTTAATTTTATTTGTTCTTTAGCAAATCTTCATAGTATCCTATTAACTTTTTTGATTGAATTTGTGCATCATATTCCTTGCTAACAAATTTCCTTCCAGATTCTCCCATTTTCTTCATAATCTTTGGATTGTTAATTAAATAAATAATTTTTTCAGCTATTTTTTCAGCATTTTTCTCAGGAACTAATAATCCGCTTATTTTATCGATTACTATTTCAGGTATACCAGCATGATATGTTGATACTACAGGCAATCCAGAAGCACATGCTTCAACAATTGAGGCAGGAGTTCCTTCGCTATCGCCATCTAAAGTGGTGTTGCTTGGCAAAACATAAATACTTGCTTTACTATACAATTCTGGAAGTTTATCGGAGTTCACATTATCTCGAAATTCTATATACCTATCAACATTAAGATCTTTGGCTAATTTAACTAAGCTTTCCTTTAGTTCTCCACTTCCTACAAAAATACATTTTACATTTTTTTTATTTTTTATTATACTGGGCAATGCCTCTATTAAATATTTATGACCCTTTTTTTCAACCATTCTTGCTATTGTAAGAATAGTCGCTTCTTTTTTACTGAAATTTGGTTTGATATCATTAAATTTTTTTAGATTTATTCCTATATGATGCACCTTTATTTTTTCTTTACTAAATCCGAGATTTAAAAGGCAGTTTTCAAAATTACCACATAATGGAAGGAACAAATCTCCATTTTTTATTAGTGGATTGTAAATATTTTTACTTGTCTGTTTAATAAAATAAGAAAGATCACCCCCATAAAAAGAAGTTACTAATTTACCTTTAATGCCAATTTCTTTTAGATTAGCCCCATAAATTCCCCTTTGTCCAAAATGGCAATGGATAATATCGAAATCTTCTTTTAAGTTTAGGAAAAACATATTTACATAAAATGGGTTTAAAGTTAATGCTACTTTACTATATTTTATAAAATTTAAAGATTTTAAGGTCTTTACTGGATAAAAAGGAAAATTTTGTAAAAATAATCTCAATGCTTTTAATGCTCTTATTTTTTTATTTCTTGGGACATTAATATATTCAGTCTTTTCAAGCAATTTATAATCTATTACTTCCTGCGGTATACTATTATCTTTTGATTTGTTTAAGGCAATTATCTTTAAATCATAACCTTCATTTATTAACCCGATAATTTGGTTAAGGATAAAAGTTTCTGTCATCTTCGGAAACTCACCAAGTAGAAATGATATTTTAATTTTATCGCTTAACAAAGCTTCTCCCATAGACCAGATAGGAAACTGATAGATATATAAATTTTATTAGTTTGCACATTATTTTGATAAATGCATAATAGCAACAAATAAAAACAGTTATTATTTGTATTTGTCATGAAGAAAAATGAAAAAGAGTTGAACAATTATCTGAAGTTTTTAGCAAAATCAGCAACAATAGTCCTTATTGGTATTGTCCTTTCAAAAGTTTTTACTTATATTTATAAGGTATTTATTGCCAGGTGGTTTGGACCAGAGATATATGGTTTATACTCTCTTGCAATAAGTGTTTTAGGGTTATTCGTTTTTATAGCTTTATTAGGAATTGACGCGGGATTAGTTAGATTTATACCTTTCTATATGGCTAAGGGAGAAAATAAAAAATTAAAGTACCTGTTAAAATTTTCGTTTGCTTGCATACTTTTATCTAGTATAATTGTTGGCGTTATTTTGTTTTTACTATCAGATTTTATTTCAATAACTATATTCCATGAAGCAAAATTAGCCATATTTCTCAAAATTTTTAGTATATTAGTACCAATAAGTAGCATTATCGCCCTTGTATTATCTATCCTTAATGGATATGAAAAAATAGGGCTTTACTCTTTTATAGAAAATATTTCAAAAAATGCAACCAATGTTATATTTTTAGCTCTATTAGTATTGCTTGGTTTTGGAGAAATGTCTGTACCAGCTTCATATTTACTAGGTGGGATAAGTGTTCTTTTTATATCTTACTTTATTATTATGAAGTATGTTTTCAGTAAGTCTAAAACAAAAAACAGAAAGGATAAATTAGGTTCTGATGAAAAGAAAAGTGTGAGAAAAGAATTTTTGATTTATTCTATCCCACTACTTTTTTTTGGTGTTGTTAATATAATATTTAGTTGGATAGATTCTGTTTCGGTAGGATATTTCAAAAGTGCTACAGAAGTGGGTATATACAATGCAGCCATGCCAATTGCATTACTTTTAGGTATAGCTCCACAATTGTTCATAAAATTATTCCTCCCACTTATTTCAAAGGAATATGGCATGAATAAAATGGACAATATCAAAGAATTAACTAAGCAGGTAACAAAATGGATAATTCTGATAAATTTACCTCTGCTAATCCTACTTTTTTTGTTTCCAGAAGGCTTCATCAATCTTTTTTTTGGTAAGGAGTATGTAAGCGCAGCTTTATCACTTAGAATACTTGTTATAGGGTATTTTGTCTTTTCTACTTTCAGGATATCTGATAGAATATTAGCTATGGCCGGCAAGACAAAACTGCTGTTGCTAAATGTACTTGCTGCAGTTATAGTAAATATAGTTTTGAATATAATACTTATACCAAGACAAACAATATTTGGGATAGACAATAGTTTGGGAGTAACCGGTGCAGCAATAGCTACTACCATATCAAATGTTTTGCTTGGCCTGTTATTCTTGTTCCAGACAAAATATTATTTTTCAATTTTTCCATTTAGGAGAAAACTCATTAGATTAGTAATTGCCTCATTAATTTCGGGAATGATAATATTTATCTCTTCTCTTTTTATCAATATTAACTTAGTCGCATTAGTTTTACTTTCTGTTTTATTTGTAATTGCCTATATTATTTTAATACTATTATTTAGGGGGTTGGATAGAAATGATGTCTTAATAATAAAATCTTTTTTTACTAAGATTGGACTCAATCAAAAAATGTCGGATAAAATAGATTTTTTTGAATAAATAACATACAAAAATATATAAATCACCCCCATTATGGGCTTATTAATGAATGAAAAAATTTGTTTTTTTAGTGTTGGGTTTGCATTTAATAGGCTTATAAGGATGAGGTATTATGAAAAAATATTTCCAAAGGATGTAGAGATGTTTCTAATAACTACTGATAAATATGGAGATGCTAAAGAAGAAGAAAAGAAATGGGGCTTAAATAGGACAAAGGTTATTGTTTTAAAACACAATTCAATAAAGAACATATTTGAAATAAGAAAAATTTGTGATAGATACGGAATAAATTCTTTATCAAACCTTGGGCATCCTTTTGGCGTTATTCCATTGATTTTTGCAAAACTTTTTAGAAAAAGAAAAGTATTTCTTTATTATCTCGGAGATGTTCTTGAAATATATAAAACAACAAAAATTTCTTTTAAGAAAGCTAAATTTTTTCTCACACTTTCCCTTTATTTTATACTTTCAAAAGTTTCAGATAAGTCTGCTTTTGTAGGCCATAGAAGCTATAAGCGAGCACCTTACTTCTTCTTATCCAATAAAAAGGAGTTTTATTTTTTACAAGCTCCGGTTAATGTTAATTTATTTAAACCATATGATAAAATAAAATCGAGGAAAAAATTAGGAATAAGCAAAGAAAAGAAAGTTATTATTTATGTTGGAAGAGTGACATATCTTAAAGGAGGGGATATTCTTTCCAAGCTTATAAAATTAAACCCCAATATAGAATTCATTGTTATAGGAAAATGGATTGAAAAAGAAGTACCTAAAATCCATTCTAATAATCTAAGATTGATTGAAAAAGTCCCTAATGAAAAACTTCCAGAATACTATGTTGCTTCAGACTTAGCTTTTATTTATAACAGGCAGGGAGATCAACCACAAATTACTGGATCAGAGTCTCTTGCATGTGGAATTCCAGTGTTACATACAGAGAGATTTTATGCTCCTGATGAGGATTTTGTAATTAGAATTAAAGATGATGTAAAAGATGCTAATAAAAAAGTAAAATCTTTTTTCAGTATAGATAAAGACAAAAGAAAAATTATCTCAATGAAAGCCAGAGCATATGCTGTAAGCAATATGTCTGATGAATTCTGGAAAGATAAGTATCTTGATTTCTATTTAAAATAATATTAATTAGGAAATAAGTTTACTCATAACATAGATAGATTGATAAAATAAACTTTGTTTTTAGAATTTTCTTAATCACTAATTGTTGATATAATCTTTAGCATATCATTAATTTATGTGATTTATTATAAGAAATGTCTTTTGAAAAAGGTTTACTTTAATCCTAAAAATAAGTCTACACCATTTATAGTGTAGTATCTTATGCAGATTTATTCTTGGAACCTAAAGAATCAAAGATTCTTAGAGCCTCAAAAACTTTAAGTTTTTCAAGGCCTCAAAACCCTACGAACAAACCACACACTTTAGTGTGTGGTACACTAAGATGGTTTTGTGGTTTTCATTACAAATAACTAAACACCAGAAATCTTATATATTTACTAATTATTGTTATATTGCTGCCGTGGTGTAATGTTTAACACGCTTCCTTTACGTGGAAGAACTCGAGGTTCAATTCCTTGCGGTGGCATCTTTAACATACTTATCATGAACACTATATCTCCGCTTCCAAAATTTTTTTAAGAAATTATTAATATGCCAAAAAAAAGTGAAATTCCTTATAAGCTTTCTTCTAATTGCAGTTAATATTGGATAGTCCCAATAGTAATATTGAATCTCTCCACCCCATTCCTCTTTGAAACTATTAATATTTTTAACATGGCCCCTTGCTTTAATTTGCCACCCACCCAAATCTACAAAATCATATTTATTATCAAGAGAATATTTTATTGTAATCCAGTATAAATAATCATTTGGCCGGTAGTTATTAAACTTTTTCTTAGTTGCAAAAACAAGAGGTCTTATTCCTTTATTACCAATTTTCAATCCAGATTTATAAAATTCCTTTGTTATTTCAGTTAGTACAAAACACCCTACCTTTTCTTTATCAATCTTTACAAAGAAAAATTTGTCCCCTGCAGGGGAAACAAAATCTTTCCATTTTTCATAAGTCCATACAGCAATTCCCCCTTCCTTAAAGGTGTCCATATTCATTTCATACATTTCTTTCAAATTTATCTCAGATTTCTCAGATTTCTCATAATACAATCCAGATTTTTGTGCCTGCTGAACATATTTTCTTCTTGTATACTTCACATTTCTCCATATTTCTTCTTGATTTTTTCCTTCTAAATTTATAATTATTGTGGCATTAATGTCTTTCATAAAATTACAGAGATAAGCTGTTTTTATAGATTATGATTCACGAGCTGAAACAAATAATCAAAATGAAAATTTCTCTTTAAAGTGTAATACAACTTTTTGTTTGATTTCAGCTTAATTTTTATCTTGTTTATAATTTTTCTAATAATTGGATATCTTACTGTTCTAACCTGTTTCCTCTCTTTATCAACATAATCACTATTTTTTCTAATACCTATGCTTGGAGGAGTAAATTCTGAAACTCCTAAAAATCTGAAAAGTTTGTTTAGCTCTTTTTGTTTATCTTTGTCAGATTTCTCAAAATCATACACAAAAACATTATTCTTTCCAAACTCTTTTATCCAAGGTTCTATGTACTTTTCTTGGTTTATTTCATGTAATAAATTTTTACTTATACTTGCGTCATTTACTAAATCATAATTATAAGCAACATTTCTTGTTGACCTTACCCTCTCTTTTTCATCTCTTCGATAGATTATTATCTTAACATTTGGAAATAACATCTTTAGTAGTTTGGCAGATTTTTTATCCCATATTATCAATGTACTTAATTCTCCAACCTTTTTTTCGAAGTTACAATTAAGAAACTTTTTCATATAGTTCTTTAAGCCCATAACTTCATATTCTTCAGGAAAATAATTTATTTCAGTATGAAGATTAAACTTAGGAATACTTATCTCAGGATGCTCATATAAGCAATTAGCTAGCCATTTTGACCCACTTCTTCCAAAACCTACCCCAATAAAGTCTATTCTCATATAACCTAAAGTAAGGTAATAATATTTAAATATTCTTACAAAGAGTATTTGGTTGGGCTTAGTGGCAATTAAATTTATATAGCCTAAAAAGGTTATGGCTCTATGAAAGATAACGAAATTTTAGAAGAAACAAATGAAAAATCCAATGAAGAAGTTTACACAGATGAAGAAGAAGCTGCACTAAAAAAAAGACTTAGAGATCTCGGGTATATTTAACCAAAGTTTTTAATACAAGCGTTATTTATTATTTCTAATGAAAATAAAGAAAAAAGACAAGACTGAATATGGAACTATTTCTCTTCCTATGCCTTTGATAGAAAAGATTAAAGAAAGGATGAAGGGTACTGGGATGACATCTGTTTCTGCTTATGTTGCCTTTGTTTTAAGGCAATTGTTTTCTGGAAGTGATTTTAAAAACAATGAAAATAGTGGGGAAGTTCTGTCTACCGAAGATGAAAAAATGATTCGGGAAAGATTAACGCGTTTAGGATATTTGTAGTTCTTAATTCTTTATTGGTTTGTTACCAGTAGTTAGTAGTCAATCATATTTATATATCATAATTATGTATAATTATAGGTAATTAAATGGACAAAAAAGTTTTTGTATTTGGAATTGATGGAGCTCCTCCAGAACTGATTTTTGATAAATGGAAGAATGAACTCCCAAATATTAGTTCACTTATGGATAAGGGTAGTTATGCAAAGTTAAACAGTACTATTCCACCAATAACAATTGGTGCATGGAATTCTATGATTTCTGGCCAAGATCTTAGTAAGGTAGGAGTGTTTAGTTATACTTATAAAAACAAAGAGGGAAAATCACAGATTGTTAACTCTTCTATTATAAGCACAAAATTAATTTGGGATTATTTAGGAAAATTGGACAAAAAGACAATTGCTCTATATGTACCTCTAAGTTACCCGGTTAAGGAAATAAATGGCATAATGGTGAGCGATTTTCTTACTCCAGGAATAAAAGGAGAATTTGCATATCCAGAAAGGATAAAAGATAAAATAAGGGCTTTTGAAAACCCAGAAGTTTTTTTTGATGTTACAGTTGGATTAGCTGGACATAAAGAAATGGAAGTTGGTAATTTAATTGAGAAAACATACGAAATGACAGACATGCAGATCAGACTGCTAAAAGATTTATTAGTGAATGAAGAATGGGATTTTTTTATAGCAGTTATGATTGGTTCAGATAGGTTGCAACATATGTTGTGGAGGCATTTTGATGAAAATCACAGAAGATTTATCCCAAATTCTCCTTATAAAGATGATCTAAAAAATTATTATAAATATCTTGATAAGCAAATTGGCGAAATTTTAAAATTACTAGATGAAGATACGACTATTATTATTACATCAGATCATGGAATGATTAAGCAAGAAGGTAAAATTAATATAAACAATTGGTTGATTCAAGAGGGGTATCTAGTTTTAAAAGATAATTTTAATAAAAAAGAAAAAGCCAGGTTTTCAGAAGAAATGGTAGATAAAGATAAATCAGTCGCATGGGGTGGTGGAGCATACCATGCTAGAGTTTATATAAACAAAGAAAAAGTAGCCGGTAACTATACAAAAATAAGAGAAGAAATTTTAGGAAAAATAAAAAGTATTCCAGATGATAATGGTAAAATGTTGAATACTAAAGTGTATAAAAAAGAAGATATTTACTCTAATCCAGATAACCCAGAATGTCCAGATTTAACAGTTTATTTTGATAATTTAAAATGGGCAAGTAATCCTGATTTTGGCCAAAATGGCATATACTCTTGGGAAACAGCTATAGGGGCAGATAGTGCTGGGCATTCCAGGCAAGGTTCTTTTGTAATATCTGGAAAAAATGTAAATAACCATGGATATATTGGGGAGATTGACATAAAACAAGTTTGCCCGACTATTTTTAAGTTACTTGATATTAATATTCCTGATGAAATTAAGGTTTCTCCAATTGAAGTTGTAAAAGATTATAATTTTTATGAAGCTACGCTCATAGACACAATTGATGGTATGCAGTTTAAAGTTTATGCTAACAAACATCCAGAAGGATTTGTCATTGCAAAACCGAAATATATCCCTGAAGATTTAATTCAATTTACTGGATTAGGAAAAAGGTTTATTTTAGAAAAATGCATGACACGATTTAATTTATTTAATAAAAAAGAAATAGTAGAGGAAAACTTAAAAAGATTGAAGGAAAAATTCCCAGAAACATTTTATGAAAGTAAAGGCCATAAAAATTGGTTTTTAGGTGTTCCCGTAGGAAAAATAAAGAGAATTCATGATCCTAGAAAAGGTTTAAAAGAGCTTATGAAAGTACCTGAAAAAGATTTAGATAGTTATTTAAAATCTGTGAGAGGAATTATAAGTCTAATAATACAAGCAGGTATTGATTTGAATAATATAGGGATAAGCCATTCTACATTACTTGCAAATTATACTCCTGGAAAGTCTGATATTGATATTTTAGTTTTCGGAAAGGAAAATGGATGGAAAGTTGTTAAGTTCATGGAAAAAGTAGAACATCCATTATTAAAATGGAAATCAAAGGAGGATTGGGCAAGATATTACAAAGATAGAATTGTTTCAGAGCAGTTTAGTATAGATGAATATGTATTTAACATGGAAAGAAAAAGAGATGACGGCTTTTTTGATGGAAATGTTTTTTCCATATTTTGTGTAGAAAAACCAGAAGAAGTGTGGTATAACTGGGATGAAGAGCATGAGCCTGTGGGAACTACTAAAATAAAAGCAAGAGTAAAAGATGATTACAATTCTATTGTAAGACCAGGATATTATGAATTAGAAGATTCTGAAATAATAGAAAGTGAGGTTGGTAATAAAAATATAAAAATTAAAAGAATCATTAATTGGTCAAGGCCATTTTCTTTACAAGTAAGAACTGGAGAAAAGATTGAAGCATGTGGATTATTAGAAAAAGTAAAAACTAAAGATGAAGAGTTTTATCAATTAGTTATAGGATACTTTGATACATATACTAATGATCGGGGTGAAAAAGAATATATTAAAGCCTTATTAAAATAAAATAGGAGATAAAATGCACTTTTATGAAGCTTCAATAATAACTACAAAAGACGGAATACACTGCCAAGTCTATGGAAATGAGCATCCAAGAAATTCTATTTTAGTTAAACCAAAATATATACCGACTGACAAAATTGAATCAGATGCCTTACAATTTAGATTTATATCTGGAAGAAGGATGAATAGACTTAATCTATGGGCTGATAAAGAACAATTGAAAAAATACATAGAATCTTTTAAAGGAAATTATCCTGAATATATATTAAAGAGCAATACACACATTGGAGATAGATTATTTTTTTCTGTGCCAATTGATAAAATAGAACGAATTTACTTTCCAAAAAGAGGTTTTTCAGAATTGATGAATATCCCAGATGATCATTTAGATAACCATCTTAAAAGTATAAAAGATTTTGGAAATTTCCTACTTAATTCTGGATTAAAAATTGAAGATATAGGAATAACTTATTCTACACTAATGGGGCATTATTTGTCAGATATGTCAGATATTAACATGGTTATTTATGGCAATAAAAACTATTGGAAATTAATGAAATTCTTGGAAATTGCTTCTCATCCATTATTAAAATGGAAATCAAAGGAAGATTGGATAGATTTTTATAAGAGAAGAAACAGACAAAATATTTTTACACTTAACGAGTTCTTAAAAGTTAAAATGAGAAAAAAATCAGAGGGATTTTTTAAGGGAAAATTATTTGTTATATTCTGTGCAGAAAATGAAGATGAAGTTTGGTTTAAATGGGGGGAAGAGAAATATGTTGATGTAGGAAATGTTAAGATTAGGGCTGAAGTAGAAGATAATTTTAACTCAGCTTCTAGACCTGGAATGTACAGGATTAAGAATTGTAAAACTATGGAAGGTAGTAGTGTAGATGTTAAGAAAGTTGTTTTTTATTCGAGGGATTATTCAATGATAGCTTACCCTGGAGAAATGATAGAAGCCTCTGGTGTTTTAGAACAGGTTTTTCCTAAAACTGGAGAGTCATATCACAGACTTGTAATAGGGTATTTTGACTCTTATATAACTGAAAGGAGAGAGAAAGAATATCTTAAAGTTGTAGAATGATAGATGATTGTCCATTATGCAAGGAATCAAAATTAAATGTTGGAGATAAAACAGATTACGGATCAGTAATAATATTTAAACTTGGAAATGAGAATAATGGATGGTTTGCTACTCTTTCACCAAAAACTGGAGGAGATCCAGAAAAAGATTTTACAGTTCAATTAATGCCATTACTACATTTGAATCACATGTCTGAAATTAGTAATAATATAGATTTGGCGAAAAATTATGGAATTGCCTTTTCACAAATTAGTAAATCAATAAAAGAGATTATGGAGAAAGAAGGTCGACATAATGAGAATGAAGAAGGAGTAATAAGAATAGGTACTTATGGTAAATCAAAACATCTTAACGAACATTTTCATATTAAAATATTTCCTTGGACTGGGAAAATAGGTCAACCATACACTGTTGACACCACATTTGAAAAAAGTAAGATACATTTAGGTGAAGATGGAAAAGAATTTATTAAATTAGAACCAGTTAGAAAGATTAAAATCAATGAAGCTAGACTTAATGACTTATCAAATAAATTTATTTCAAGATTAAAATGGGAAAAATAAAATTAGTTTCTTCTGATTTAAATGGAACTCTTGTACATCAGCACACTATGAGTGATATGATTAGATTATACATTGGAGAGAGCCAGTTTCAAAAAGCTACAGAGGTATTTCAAAGGCAAACTTCTGGACAAGCAACAATGGAAGAGGCTTTTGAAATTGCTGGGCCATTAACAAAAGGTTTGACTTTGAGGCAAGCAATTGAATATACTCAACAACACATGAGATATGTAATTGGATTTAATAAATTTGTTGATTTTATTTATGGTCAAGAAATACCATTTGTAATTAATTCAACAGGATACAGTGTTACAATTTATGCTATAAAAGAGCAGATTAAAAGAGGCAGAATTCATGGGCAAATAGGAAATATTTTGCATTTTGGTCTTGATGGAGATAAAAGTCAAATTTTAAGAGAAGATGAATTAGAATTAAAAGTTAGAGAGTTTATTAATGACTCTGAAGCTAAGAAAAAAACAGTTTATGATAGAGTAAGTGCTATTGGAGAAATTACATTAGGAATAAAGGATGAATCAGCAAAAGCAGTGCTAATAAATAAATACACTAAAATGTATTTTCCTCAAGTTACCCAAGATCAAATTGCCCATGTAGGAGATACAATGGGAGACAGTAAAGGTATTTTAGATATTGCAAAACAAGGTGGAATTGGAATAGCATTTAATTATAACAATACCCTCAAAAATTACCTAATGGCAGAGATGATTAAAGAACAAATACAAGGACAGATTTATTTTATAGACCCTAAGGATGATAAAAGTGATTTGAAAAGAGTTGTAGAGGTGTTAAAATGAAGGAAATAGATTTACAAATTCACACAAATTGCTCTGATGGAGCCTTTTCACCGAAGGAGATTGTAGATTTAGCCATAAAGAGGGGGATGAAAGCAATTGCAATTACAGATCATGATACAATATCTGGAATAAAAGAGGCTATAAATTATTCAAAAAATAAGGATATAGATTTCATTTCAGGAATAGAATTAAGTTGTCACGAGCCGTTTTATTCAAGAACAATAGATATTTTAGGTTTATTTATTAATCATGAAGATAAAGAATTGAATAATTTTATAAAAAAATGTCAGAACGATAGGGTAAATGAAAAAAAAGAAATTATTAAAAAACTAAATAATCTTGGATATAAAATAACTTTTGAAGAATTAATTAAAGGAAGTGGAGATAGTCTTGGAAGACCAATAATTGGAAAAATTTTAGTGAGAAAATATCCAGAGGAATTTTCAACTGTTGAAGATGTTTTTCAAAAACTAATAGGTGATGGAAAACCAGCTTTTGTTCCTAGACCTAGTACTAATATGGAAGAAGCAGTACAAATAATAAAAAAGGCAAAAGGAATAAGTATTTTAGCTCATCCTGGAAGGTATGGAAATTTTGTTTTTGAAATAATTGATAAGTTTGTAGAAGCTGGAGGTAATGGAATAGAAGTTGATTACCCATACAATAAACTTTTAGGGATAAGCGATTTGATAAATGATAAGTTAAGAGAAATCGCCAAACAGAAAGGTCTTTTAGTTTCTGGCGGGAGTGATTTTCATGATTTTGAGAGAGGACCATTAATAGGTGATGCTGGTCTCACGGAAGAGGAGTTTAATATATTGAAAGAGTATAAAATAACATAAATTTTTAATGTTATAACAAACTTTTTCCGTCAAATTTCCCATCTTTTATTCCAAAATATGAAAGTATAGTCGGGGTTAAATCAATTATTCTAGGAGATTTTAAGTTTAGATTCATATCTGTTAAAATAATTCCATTAATTTCATGAGTTGCTAATTCTTTTGGCTCATCCCATATTTTCTTTTCAGAGTTGAATCTAGTTTGAATGTCATAACTTCTTTCTTTCATATAAATGGTAATATCTGGAGCATACCTTGTTTTTTTACCATATAATTCCTCTTTTGTTTTGACTTCTGCTTCTATATTACTATTTTTAAAAAATTTAATCAGTCTTAGTTTTATTTCATTTTTTAATTTATCTTCATCAATGTTTTTTACAATTCCTCCTCTTGATTCTTTGTTAATAAAAATCTGAGCTGTTTTTACTGCTCTTTTAGCAATTACCTTCGTGTTCTTTAAATCAATAAGTCCAGTTATTATAGCTTCTTCAAAATCAACATTTTTAGTTGGAATTTTCTTACCAAATTTCCTAGGAACGATTTTAACAAGAAAACTAAGTTTTAATTTGTCCAAAATTTTAAATATTCTTTCCCTATTTATTCCAATAAATGAAAAAAAACTTGCTTTTTTGACAAAAGTTTTTAGATAATCTTCTTTCTCAAGCCAGGCATTTATGTTAAAAGCTTTTGTTACTCTTTCGTGCCCATGATCTGACATAATTATTAAATCCCATTTGTTTTTTTTAGATAATTTTTTAACCTCTCCAACGAAATTGTCAATTTTTACATAGGCCTTTTCTACTTTGTCAGTTCCCCAGGCAAAATGCTGGACCACATCTGTTTCCCTAAAAAGCATTATGAAAAAATCAAACTCTTTTTTTAATAAGTAGTTAGCTGTCATTATTCTTTTATCTATTATATTCAAAGCTTGATCAGGAAGGTCTTCTTTTTCTTTTATTCCAGATGCTTCAATTTCATAACCAAATTCTTTTAATTTCTCTTTTAATTCAATTGGATGGACATAGTTACTAAATGTTGAAGGTGCATCAATCCCAGATATCATTATACCATTTATTTTTTCAGGGGGGTAGGTTATTGGAATATTCATAAATATACTTTTTATCCCAGCCTCATCTAAATATTTCCATAAAGGCTTGCTTTTTAGCAAAGAACGATTTACAATTTTAACTTTCCAAGAATTATCATCTACAATTGTAAAATCATATATATTAGTTTTTCCAGGCAAGTTTCCTGTTGAAAAACTAGCCCAGGCGACCCCTGTTCCTGGAGGGATTGTAGACTCTAAAACAACTTTGTTTTTAAAAGATGCCAAATTTGGAAGTTTATTTTTTGCAATTAATGGATTAATTATATCAAATGTTCCTC
>JBBSZB010000075.1:5149-22867 GCA_038044965.1 Nanobdellota archaeon | reverse complement strand
AAATTTGGAAGTTTATTTTTTGCAATTAATGGATTAATTATATCAAATGTTCCTCCATCAATTCCAATTATAATCAACTTTCTCTTATTTTCTACTTTATTTTTAGTGGCCATATTTAGAACTATTAGATGTAGTATATAAAACTGTTTGTAATATAAACTGAACCTCCAAAAACTTAATAAGTGCGTTTACAAACTAATTTTATGAAAATAGCGCATGTATCACCAGAATTTTATCCTGCAATAGGAGGAGTAGGACAAGTAGTTAGAGAGTTAGCCTTACGTCAGGTTAGGGAAGGTCATGAAGTTCATGTCTTTGCTCCAGCTTGGGATAAGGAAAAAAGAATATCTCCAGGTGTGGAAATAATTGATGGAATACATATCCACAGATTTTTTTATTGGTTTAAAGCAGGAAATTTCGGAACTTTCTGGCCGCAAGTTTTTCCAAGTTTAATTAAAGGAAAATTTGATGTTATACATAGCCATTTATTTGCTCATGCACATTTTGTTTTTTCAGCTCTTGCTGCTAAACTTTCAAAAACAAGACCTAAACATATTCACACAACCCACTGCCCTTGGAGTGATGCACACAGACCATTAGTTGGAAAATTACTTATGTATCTCAGTTACAACATTTTTTCAAGAATTGCTTTAAAGTATACTGATAAAGTTATACTAATTACTCCTTGGGAAAAAGAGTTTATATCTAAATACATAGGTGATAAAAGAAAATTAGTTGTTATTCCAAATGGTATGTCAAATGTATTTTTTAAAAAAATAAAAAATAATGATTTTAAAAAGAAATTAGGAATTAAAAACCAAATTGTTTTATTTTTTGGTCGTTTAAGTGAAACTAAATCACCTGATAATTTTGTTAAAATTGCTAAACTAGTTTTGCAAAAATACCAGGAGGTTACATTTGTAATAAGAGGTCCTGATGAAGGCATGAGATCAATTGTTAAAAATTTAATTGGGAATGAAAAAAGAATAATTTTAATGCCAGAAACTAGAGACAGAGAAGAAATAGCCAAGATGTATCAATCTTCAAGTATATATGTCTTACCAAGCTATAGGGAAGGCTTGCCATTGACTATCTTTGAAGCAATGGCTTCTGGGCTTCCAATAATTGCTACTCCAGTTAATGGAGTTGCTTATGAAATAAAAGAACCTGAAAATGGTTTCTTAATAGAACATGGGAATAACGAATTATTTAAAGATAAAATAATAAAATTATTAGAGGATAAAGGACTCAGAAATAAAATTTCCGAAAATAATCTGAAAAAAGCGAGGAAATATGACTGGGATATAATAAACAGAAGAATAATGAGATTGTATAATAAAAATGAGAAATAACAAAATTATATGTTTAAAATGAAAAATAGTAAAATAACTGTGATAATTACTGCATTTAAAGAACCAAAAACTATTGGTAAAGCTATAATCCAGTTAGCTAAACAAAAAATAGCAAATGAAATAATTGTAGTTGCTCCTGATGATGATACACTTTCAGAAGCTAAAAAACTAAAAAAAGATTTTAAAGAAATTATATTATTGAAAGACCCAGGGCAAGGAAAGCCTGTTGCGTTAAATTTGGCTGTTAAAAGAGCTAAAGGTAATATTTTAGTTCTAACTGACGGAGATGTTTATGTTTCAGATAACTCCCTTAAATATCTTGTAACTAAATTTCAAAATCAAAAAATAGGTGCTGTATCTGGCCATCCAGTTTCTATTAGTGATAAAAATGAAATGCTTGGGTATTGGGGATATGTTTTAAGCTCTGTAGCAAATGACTTAAGAATAGATTCAATAAAAAAAGAAAAAAGAATATTTTGTTCAGGTTATTTATTTGCAATTAGAAAAGAACTTTTCCCTAAACTAGCTCCAGAAATACTTTCAGAAGATGGATATATTTCACATAAAGTTTATGAAAAAAAATATATTATAGATTACTCTCCTAATTCTGAAGTATATGTAAAATATCCAGATAATTTTAATGATTGGATTAAACAGAAAAGAAGAAGTGTTGGAGGGTATAATCAAATAAAAAAACTTTTAGGAGTGAATATAAGGTCATTTGGCCAGGAATCTTCGAGTTTTTTCAAGTTATTTAAGTATGTTAACTCAATAAAAGATATTTATTTTATTTTTGCATTATTTTTTGCAAGAATTTACTTGTGGATGTTGATATATTTAGATATAAATATAAGGAAGAAAAGTCACAAAGATATATGGCTTAGAATTGAAAGTACAAAGTAAAAAGAAATAAAAAACCCCATTTACTATTTAAACAATGGAAAACACAGAAAAAACTATTTTTAAAGATAAAATGAAGCTATGGCTAAAAGATACCCATAATCTATTTTTCTTAGGAATTATAATACTAACTATTTTAATAGGAGGGTATTATTTTTCCTTAACTAAAGCCCAGCCGTTATGGTGGGACGAATCTGATTATCTTGCTTATTCTAAACATCTTGCAGGATATAATGTTGATTGGATAGTAACTAAAGACCATAACTCCTTATTTTCATATATTGTTGCACTTTTTTTTATGCTGAAGTTTTCAGAATTATTTACTAAGTTTTTTGTCGAATTTATTCCTTATGTTTTAGTAATTGTGTTAATTTACTTGGTTGTAAAATCAATGTATAAGGATAAAAGAATCGCTTTAATCTCTTCTTTATTATTTGCAGTTCAATGGACTGTTTTATTTACAGCTACGAGGTTTCAGGTAGAAATTCCAGGATTGTTATTTGGGATGCTATCAATATATGTTTTTTGGAAAGGTTATGAAAAAAAAGAAAAGATTTTTGGAGTAATTAATCATAATTGGGCAGTGCCTTTAGCAGCAGTATTATCAATTGTTACATATTCAATAAGAAGAGGATATTTCTTATTCGGAGCATTTTTGTTTTTACAAATGATAATTTCAAAAAATTGGAAACATTTGGCAAAAGATAAATATAACTGGATAGCTGTCATAATATCTATGGCCTTAATTATTATAATAGAAACACTTATTTTCAGCGCAGGAATTGCAGGTGTGGCGGGAGGGTATGCACATTTTGACAGGAAAATTAATTTCCTCCCACTAGATGTTTTCAGCTCTTTTTTTAGTCATATGAGTTTAGGTTGGGCAAGTATATTACTTTATTTATTTTGGTTAGGTTTGATAATTATTTTCCTTAAGACAATTTTTTCATTAGGGCATATGAGAAAAGAAGATAATATTTTATCTAACGAATCTAACAAATATAAAGAGTCTAATGCTGATATTTTTGTTATAATAAGTATTTTTGTTACAATGCTTTTTTTTATACTTGTTTTAAGAGAACCAAATAGTTTTGGAGAACCAAGGTGGTATTTTCCTCTTTTATTCGGAGCTTTAATTTGTATTTCAAAAGCTACAATAACTGTTTCTGATTATATAAGTAAATACATTTCTTCTCAAAATAGTAAGAAAATTGCAGCTATTTTAGTTATAATTATAGTGGGATTTGGAGCTTATTATGAAGTCTCATCCGCTAATGCAATTATAAAAAATAAAATACCTTCTTTTGAAGGAATAAAACAGGCAAGTCTTTATTTAAAAGATAATGCAAATGAAAATGATATAATACTAAGTGTACCAGAACCTCAAACTGAATATTATTCAGAAAAGCATGTTATAAATCCAAACAAATGGGGATATTGGGAAAGGTATAATATTCCATTTGAACCATTTTTAGATGCAATAAGAAATGATACTAATGTAAAATACTTGATAGTATCATTTTCAGAGCCAAATCATCCAGAATGGATGAAAAAAGTAAATTATGCAAATATAAATGGACAGACAACTATTGCTTCATGGGAAATACCTTTTATGGACACTAAAATTGATTTTATAAATAATGTTCAGGATGTAAAACAGTCAAAATCTTATGGAGACTTAACCTTTAATCTTATTGGAATAAAACAAGATGTTTTTATCTATAAAATAACTAGAAATTGACTCGGCTAGTCATGTTAATTCTATAGATGATGATTATCAACTAAAAAATAACTGAAATTATTAAATTTGCTTAAATTAAACTTTAAAAATAAAAAATTAGAATTTATTATAAATTTATCAACATGAAAATTAATCTTTTAAGGTATTCTATTTACTTATTTAAAATTGTAAAAACTATCTCTTTTAACTTTACAGAACCACCTTATTGATTACTTTTAAAAATTCTTTCTTTGTATTTTCTTCAGAAAATTTACTAACTGACTTTGAAATTTCTTTTTTGTTTAGTTTAGATTTTAAACATAATATTATCTTGTTAGCAAAGTCATCAGTAGAATAAGATTTTGCTAAATATCCTGTTTTATTATCATGTATTGTTTCTTCAGGCCCTGCACCATCTTTCCAAGCAATAACTGGACAACCACAAGCCATTGCTTCTATAGGTGTTAATCCAAAATCTTCTTTTGGAGCAGACATCAAGAAGCATTTTGCCATGTTATACAAAGAAATAAGTTCATCATTAGAAACCCTACCAAGAATATGCACTTTTTTTTCTATGCCCAATTTTTTTATAAGGCTTTTTATATTCTCTTCCTCTTCTATAGTGCCTGAAATAACTAGATCAACATCTAATTTTTTTTGAACTATACTAAATGCTTTTACTGCCATATCAGGTCTTTTGTCTTTTATCATTCTTCCATGTAACAAAACATATTGCTTTTTTAGATTAAATCTTTTAAGGTTTTTCAAAGCTTCTTTTTTATCTATAATCCTAAAATCTTTTGCTAATACTGGATAAATTATTGTTGGATTTATTCCATATATTTCTTTTATTCTTTTAGCAGTATACTTACTTATAGCTATAGTAGCATCGGCATTTTTAACAGCTTTTTTGTCAATATTTCTCAGGTAATTACCAAATATTAAACCAAGTAAATAAGCAAATTTTCTTGGTAGATTGTTAGCCCATTTTAAACTTGTGTTATATAAGAAATTTGGAGGATGATATAATGTTATTACATAAGGTGTATTATTTATTTTCTTATTTTTCATAGCCATAATAGAGTACATAAAACTGTGACTTATAATAAGGTCAGACTTTATTTTAGTAAGTCTTTTTGGAAATAAAATTGATGTAATATATTGTAAAAACTCAGATTTTGTTTCAGATATTTGTTTGATAGATATATTTTTATTTAAATTTAATTCTTTTATTATCTTACTAGAATTTTTATCAGAGATATAACTAAAAATAAGCTCAACATTGTATAGCTTATTAAGAGAGTTAGCCTGAAAAAACATAACTCTTTCTAATCCTCCAAGCTCTTTCAAAAAATCATATCCCAAAATTATTTTTTTCTTCATTTTATTGTCTTTTGGCTCTTAGTAACCACCCTTGTTTTGTATCAGTTTTTTTTAATTTTGAAATAATACTTCCAATAAAAGTAATTAATAGCCATAGGTTAGCATAAAACCAACTAGAAAAACCCATTTTCCAAGAATTGAATATAATGTAAAATCCTGAATTAATCTGGTATTTTTTCAAATCTTCACCTTTTTTATTTAGCTGATCTCTTGCAACTCCGGTTCTTATCTTTTGTTTCACAATGTCTTTTAGTTTTATTTCATTATAAACAGCAATCATCCTGGGTATATTTTCTTCATTATAAACAACTATTTCAAAACCTTTATTTTTAATGTCTCTAGTTCTTTCGAAATCATCTCCTAAAGATAAATTTTTTTTATAAATTTTTTTTCTGAATATATTTGTTAAAAACATTGCTGGTTCTTTTACATAAGACAAATGATTAATATTTTCTGTGAAATTATCTTTTTGGGATTTTATCCAGAAATAATTTCCATAAGCTACAACTTTATACCAAAAGTTTGCTCTTTTTATTTTATTTTTATCCCATTCAACTGGGAAAGATTCTGCAATACCACCTATTTTTTCATCTTCAAAAATACTAAAAAATGCTTCTAAGCTAGTTTTATTATTGAATCTAAATATCCAGTCTGCATCATTTATTACAATTATCTCTCCTTTAGACTTTTTTATTAAATAGTCTATAACTTCTGGTTTTCCAGAGCGGATTTTCATTTTAAAATATTTGAATTTTCTATATTTCTTTACAAAGAGTTTCACAATGTCTTCTGTTTTATCTGTGCAACCGTCTAATCCAACTAATACTTCATAGTCCTTAAATGGTAGATTATTGAGATTTGTTAATGTTTTGCTTATAATCTTTTCTTCATTATGTGCAGGTATAACAAAAGAGATTTTAACCTTCTTCATTTTTTCCATGGCTTTTATTTTTGTAATTTAATTATTATCTTTAAGAGTTCTTAACTTAAATATTATCTGTGATACTGGTAAAAATTTACATAATACCAGTTCTGTTAATAATGGAGATATATTTAAAATAGGGTTTAAAATAGGATTTATCCAAAGCTGATTTATCCTGGTTGCACTGAATTTTTTTTCCATAATTTTGAATTTGGCCTTATCAGAGTAGTATTTAGGATTATTTTCTTCATAATATATAAAAAGTGATGAACTAAAGTAATTTTTATGAGTTAAATCTGAATAAGCTGTAAAATGACTCCAATGAGGAACTGAAATAATAACTTTAGCCCCAGGTTTAGAAATTCTCCATATTTCCTCAATAACTTTTAGGGGATTGGACAAATGTTCTAGAACATGGTGCATTTCAACAACATCAAAAGTATTATCTTTAAACGGATAAGGGTATTTATCTAAATCATGAACAACATCAACACCAGGTAACTTTTTAATATCCAAGTTTATATAACCACTTTTTATATCATTACCGCATCCTAAATGTAGCTTGTTTACCATTTTAGATAGTATGGTGGAATTTTAGTTTTTCAGGTATTCTGTCATATAAACCAACTACAAACTTAAAAGGAGAGTATGTTAACCTTAGCCTTACAACAGATAAGAACATTTTAATCGGAACTTTAGTAAGGTTTATTTTACTTCCCCCTTTATCGACCCATTTAGTTGGAATTTCTTTAATTTTAAAGTTATTATTAACTAACAGATATAACATTTCTATATCAAAGGCCCATTGAGTAAAGCTCATGTTTGATACTATGAATTTTGTTGCTTTGTAATCAAATAATTTAGCCCCACACTGGGTATCTGAAAAAGGCAAAAATAAAAATAGCCTTACAACAAGATTAAAACCTCTGTTTGTTAGTTTTCTTGAGAAACTAGTCTTTACGTAAGAATCTTTTAATCCTCTACTAGTAATTACTCCATTGTTGTGTCCAATAGATTTTACTAGTTTATAAAATTCTTCTGGAGAAGTAGCCATGTCTGCATCTACAAACCCAATAAACCCTTTATTTCTCTCTAAAGCGTATTTAAATCCTTCAATTATTGCAAAACCCTTTCCACCTTTTTTATAGGTTAAATGCTTTATTTTTCTGTTTAGTTTTTCATATTTTTCAACAACTTTTTCTGTATTGTCTGTTGTACCATTTATTACAACTATTATCTCATAGTCAACCAACCCTTCTTTGTTAAGTGAATTAAAGTAATTTGAATATTCTTCCAAAGTACTGCCTATTCTTTTCTCTTCATTGTAAGCAGGAATTATAATTGACGCTTTTTCCATAAAACTAGTAAAAAACATATATTTTAAAGATATCTATAAAAAAATATAATTTTATACATTAAAAACCAAATGGTTTCTTGGCTTAAAGTATATGTAATAGACTTTAAATATTCAAATAACCGAAAATATATATGGGTGATAAAAATATACTTGACAAAGTAATAGACAAGTTGTTTAGTTTTGATAGAAATTTTATCTATGTAATTTTAATAGTTTTATTTGGGTTTATACTTAGATCTTTAATAGCTTTAAGAACTAAATTTAGTGCAGATGAAATGGTGCATGGTACCCATGCTATAGGTTTCATAAGTTCTGGAAAACTGCAAATTATGGATGAATCAGCAGTATGGTTTTGGTTAACTGACTTTTTTATGAAGGTTTTTAGTGTTAATGTTTTTGGAATAAGATTTGCTTCTATATTTTTTGGAACACTTACCATAATTGTAGTATACTTAGTTTGCAAAGAAATATTTAATAAAAAAGTAGGATTAATTGCTGCAGTTATTTTAGCAGTATCTCCGTATCAGTTAGACATGATGGAAGCTGGAATGGATATAACAATGGTTTTCTTTGTGTTATTATCATTATACTTTTTTATTTTATCTGCAAGAAAAGAAAATAAGTTTTACTTTTATCTTATATGGTTATCTGCAGGAATATCTGTTATGGTAAAACCAATTGGATTACTATTTTTAGTACCTTTAGGTTTATGTAGTTTATATTATCACTTCTATAAATCTAAATCAATAAAAATTAAAGATTACATTTCTGTGATTATACTTTTATTGTTGATTTTTACACCAGTTTTGACATTTAATTACCTGCTTTACAAAGATAAAGGTATTTTAGACTTGCAGTTTTCTAGGTTTACAAGAATTTCAGTTGATACTTATGCATCAATTGCCCCAACAATAGAGAAATTTAGCTTTACAACCCTTTTAGTAAATAATAATGGAAGAAATAGACCAGGTTTTATAGAAGGATTCTTATTTATGTACTCCCAGGAGTCTATTTTTATATTGATATTTGCGCTTGTTGGATTATTTTTTATAATAAAAAATAAAAATAAATTTATTTTTGTTCTAATACTAACTTTTATTCTTCCGTTTATATTTTTAGCAGGAACCTCTTTATTGCCAAACCACTTTGTTTTTACAAGCAGTTACGCAGTAATATTTGCAAGCTACGGAGTTTATAGTTCATCATTATTTTTGAAAAATAAGAAATATCAAAAGATTTTTATTTATGGAGTAATTATCTTAATATTAATAACCTCTTATATAAAAATGTCTAATGGAGATTCAAATGGTTTTATGGGTAGTAAAAATGAATTAGGACAAATGATTGATTTTAAAGAAAGCAGCATAGATAAAAATGCTTTTGTTTTAGCAGATTCTAGAATTTATAGGGGGAGGATTGCATTTATGTTCTGGGATAAACATTACATGGAAGGGAATGTTTTTTTAGGGGCTTTAGAAAATATGGATCAGATCCCAGGTCAAGAAGTTCCAATAGATATTTATTTTATAGAGTGTGTTCCAGATGATTGTGGTTGGGGAGGCGGAAAGGTAACTAGTGATTTTAATAAGTCTATGGAAGACTTAGTTAGTGTATTTGGAACTCAAAATAGTTATATTAAAACAATTAACAGTGTATACGGGAAACCTTATTTTAATGTATATAAAAAGACAATTTATCTAAAATCAGGAATTATTCCAGTAGCTGACTCATTAAAAGATTGGTTTTTCTATCCTTTAAATTATCAGCCAAAAAGCAAGATTTTTGATAATTATCAAGTACATACTCTTTACGATAAACTTCTTGATCAAGCAGCGCATGCAATTTTATATTTAATAATAGTTATATCCGGATTATTAGCATTTTTGACAATTTATTTATTGTACAAAGAAGGATGAAATGAAAAAAGAAAAACTCTCTATAGTTATCCCAGTGTATAATGAAGAAAAAACTCTCAGAGAGATTGTTAAAAAAGTCCAGGCTGTAAAAATACCAAACATCACAAAAGAAATAATAATTGTTAATGATTATAGCAAAGATAATTCTTTTGAAATAATCACAAAATTAGCTAAAAAATACAAAAATATTAAGTATTATAATCATAAAGAAAATAAAGGAAAAGGTGCAGCACTAAGAACTGGTTTTTCACATATTAGTGGGGATTATATAATAATACAAGATGCAGATTTAGAATATAATCCTGAAGATTTCAAGAGATTATTAATCCCAATAAGAAATGGGGAAGCAGATGTTGTTTATGGATCAAGAATGCTTGGAAAGATAGGGGGATTTCAAATAACTTCTCATTATTACGGGAATTTATTTTTATCTCTTGTAACTAGGGTTTTATATGGAAATAAGATAACTGACATGGAGACATGTTACAAAATGATGAAAAGAGAGGTTATTAAAAGTCTAAAATTAAGAGCAAATAGTTTTGATATAGAACCCGAAATAACTGCTAAAATAATAAAAAAAGGATATAAGATAATTGAAATACCAATAAATTACAAATCAAGAAGCTTTTTAGAAGGTAAAAAAATTCATTGGGATGATGGATTTTTTGCTATGATTACTTTGATAAAATACAGATTTTTTGACTAAATAAGTCCTTATAAATACTCCCGTTTTTCCATATTTATGGAAAAATGGACTGGGAAAATAGAAAGACCAATTAGAGTTTGGACAAATCCGAAACTTACAGATGATATATACTTACATTTTTCAGAAGTGTTAAAAGATATAAAGAAGTATGCTCCAGCAATAAGTGGTAAGGTTTTAGATTTGGGTGCAGGGAAATCACCTTATAAAATATTTTTTAAAAATACTGATGAATACATAAGATTAGATAATAGAGACTATAAAGGTATAGATGTAGTTGCAGATATAACTAAAAGAATACCTATAAAAAATGATGATTTTGATGGGATTGTTTGTATACAAGTATTAGAACATGTTAAAGATCCGAAACATGTGATTAATGAAATACATAGAATTTTAAAAAAAGATGGGAAATGTTTGTTAACAACGCATATGGCTGCCCCCATCCATGGAGAACCTTATGATTACTATAGGTTTACAAAATATGCTTTAAACGATTTATTTAAAGAATTTAAGTATGTTGAAATAAAAACAAGTGGAGGAGCAGCACTTTCAATCTTTCAACTTATAATATGGGGGATATCTCAGAAATTACCAATAGTTATTGCCAAACCACTGATTTTTGTCCTTAATTGCTTAGGAAAAATATCTGATAAGTTGTTTTACAGTGATGTTTTCACAATTAATTATACTGTTTTTGCAGTAAAATAATCACTATTTATGTAAAATAATAGATCCAATTAAAAATATTATAGAAGAAAGTACAAAAGCTAAAGAAAAAGAAGTTAAGTTTGAAGAAAATATGCTCATTAATATTACTTCTATTATTATAAAAATAGGCAGATAAAAACAACCCCTTACTTTTCCTTGAGACAATTTATATAATATATTTAAATTAGCCAATGAAATAAGGCTAGTTGCAATAGCAGGAAGTATTAGTATGTTAGTTATTTGAGGAATATCTCTACCAGAAAATATTTTTATTAATAATCCAGGAAATAGGTAAACTACTAAAAGCCCAGCTATTATTAACCCCCCTAAAAACAATAAAGCATATTTGAATATCTTTTTTCTTCTTTCACCGTCTTTAGATTCACTTGATATAGGAAATATAGCTTTACTTATTGGTTGAGTTCCAAAAAATATTACTTTTGAAATCATTGATGCTACAGCATAATATCCAGCTATTTCTGCAGAAAAGAATATTTTTGCTATTATCACATCAATACTATAAAAAACAATTACTGCTATTATTGCTACAAAAACTGGAGCGCTGTAAGCATATATTCCAATATTTTTTGATTTTATTTCTTTAGTTTTGAATATGTCTTTTAGACTTACAAAAGAAATTAACAATGAAAAATAAGTTCCCAATAATGTTGCAATAACTGCTCCATATACCATCCATCCAATTAATACTAAAAATATAGCAGAAGATAATTTAATTAATGCTTCAGATATCATATTAAAACCAAGAGTTCCAAATCTTTTTTGGCCTTGTAAAGCTCCCCTAGTTATGGGCAGTAAAAAAGAACTGAATATTATCACACCTGTTAAAGCAACTAAAGGATATTCTATTTTCAAAACTATTGAAAGCGGAATGCTTATAATTAAATAAACAAAAAACAGCAGTAAAGATATTTTAAATGATTTAGCAGAAGATTTTTTAACCAAATTCTTAATTTCACCCTCATTTTTTCCAGTAGTATATTTTGTTATTACTAGTTGTATTGATTCTGTGAAAACTGCTAATATATAAATTATCGAATATAAAGTAACTAATATGCCATATTGTTCTATGGGAAGCATTCTTGCCATAGCAAAATGAAAAAAATAGTTTAAAACGAAAAAAATATTTATTGTTATTAACAAAAGTAAACTTCCGCCAAGAATTGTATTAAAAAGCTTTTTTTTCATAATCAAAATATACCTCTTCTAAATATAAAAAAACCTAATAAAATTATCATAATTTGAAATGTCCAGAGAAGTATAGTAACTCTTTCTTCATTAGCCTTAAATTTTGTTTTATTTAGTAGCCATATAGCTATATGGTTTAAACTGTAAAACTTATTATATTTTAAGTTTAAATTATCCTGGCTGTCAGGTTTTCCAAAGCTTTGTTTTACTAATTTACCTCTTAACTTTAATCCTGTTTCTATAATATAAGGAATAAAGAAAAAAACAGCAATTCTTTCAAAATTACCAATTATTGCCATTATTGCTATTAATCCGCCTACAGAATATGTTAAAGAATCTCCAGGAAAGATTTTTGCAGGAGGATAATTAAAAAATAAAAATGCACACAATGCAGCAACCATACATAAAGCTATTACAGTTAGCCAAGAGTTTCCAGTTAAATATGAAACTATTGAAAGAGCAGTTAGCATTATTATTCCCTGGCCTGCTTCTAATCCATTAAATCCTGCCAGAAAATTGAAAGTAGTAACTGCTCCGATTATACCTATTGGAATTATTAAAACAGGGTAAATTATTCCTAAATCAACATTTCCCAAAATCGGCAAAGTAATAATTGATCTGCCAGCGTTTATTGCAATTAAAGGTATAGATGCAACTGCTACAAGTAATATTCTGGTTCTTCTATTCAATCCACCATGTCTCCATCCAAGAAGATCATCTATTAAGCCTATGCCTCCTAAAATCAAGATTACGGTAAGTAAAGCAAAAATTTCAACAAGAAAATGATTTTCCTGATTTAGGAAAAATACTCTATAAGCAACATAAAATAATATTCCAATAATAAATCCCAATAATACAATTAAACCTCCAGAACCAGCAACATAAGTTTTTTGGGATTTGTTCATATCTTCCCATATTAGTCCAATACTTGTTGCCTTTTTAATCCATGTAGGTATTATTAGTATAACTATAATAAAACTCAATGCAAGCGGAATTATAAGTCTTAAGTCTATAGCCATTTTAAATTGTTTAAAATTTTAATTCGTCAGGATAGTTTAACTTAAGATAATCTTCATTAACTTTTATGTTATTTGGGTATTTCATTTCCCATATTTTTATAGGCCCAAAAAAACTTCCCTGAAAATACATATAATCACTTACATTTAATCCTTGAGACCTTAGTGCATTTGTAACCTCAGATGGTTCAGAATGCACTAATTTAAAGTTCCCTTCTTCACCGAATAAATATTTTCTTGCCAAAAAAGAATGGACAGTTCTAGGGCTTAAATAAAAACCAGCTCCCATTTTAGTCATAGATAACTGATTATTATTTTGATTAAAAACATCCATTAAAAATAAACCAGCATCAAGACCATTTCCAAAATTCTTTAACTCTCCATTATAATAAATATATTTTAACTTCACATTTATTTGTTTACCTTGAGTGATTACAATTGCACTAGGTTGCATTAAACTTCCATTTGATTCTTCAACTATAAAAGCTCCGATACCAGAGTTTTCTTTTGTAATTATTTGCGTATTATTGTTATCATTTATTGAGATATCATCATCAAGAGACATGCCTCCAGAATATACATATGCCATCCCATCTTTTGTTTCTCTTGTTTGCTTTGGATCTAATGTTATTGTACCAATAAAACTCTGCCTGTCTAAATTAGTATTAGATCCTATTAAGCTATAAGCACCATATTTTCCAATTTCTGTAGAATCTATTAAATAATGTGTTGCATTATGGGAATATAAAAATTCTAAAGTGTCTTCATCACTAGGACTTGTTAATGCATATCTGCCCATTAAATGATTCCAATAAGATATTGCATTTCCTCCATCTAAAATAGTTGCTCTTTCTCCTATGCTTTGTAACCAATATCCATAATCCCACCAGTGTCCAAATACAGCATTTTCCGGAGTATTTTCCCTTACCCAAAACATGGCTTTTTGCCATTGTTGATTATAGTATGAAGGAGCATAAATTGCAGCTTGAGAAGCACTGACCTGATAAAATTGTAACCCTGCAAAAGAAAGAATTAATATTAGTAATACTGATACTATTAAATAAGTTTTATTTTTATTATTTTTTAGCGCTTTTTCAATCATTGATGTAATAAAAAAACCTGCTATGATTGATGTAATAGGCACTAGCACCATTATAAGTCTAACAGCTCCCCTGGCAGAGATTATAGCAAAAAAGAAAAAAGATAAAACAAATATCATACTGAAATTTATTTCTTTTATTATCAATTTTTTGTCAGGATTATTATAATACTTAAAATAGTAATAGCCAATACTTAAACCTAAAACAATAAATCCTAAGGCATATAAAAATAAACTAGTAGAGTTAGTTCCATTTAAAACACTATTTCCATTATATCTGCTGAATATTATTGCTATTAAAAATATTAAATATGAAACTGTTAAAACAATTCTATCTTTTTTATTAAATTTACTTAAAATACTATAAAATAAATATACTGAACCTACAAAAAAAACAAAGAAAAATATAGGAATCTTAAGTATAATTGGTCCAAATTCATATGCCCATTCATTAAAAAAAGGCTGTCTATTTTCAGCAACTGTTTGTATTAGTCTAGAGGTGGCTGGTTTTACTAAATTAGATATAGTATTATTAATTTCTCCAGTTATCCAAGAAGGACCATAAAAGATTAAAGATGCAATTATTCCCAATAAAATAACAATAATTAGTGTAAATAATTCTTTAGGTATTTTATTAAGTTTTTTTTCATAAAGTCCTTTGAATTTTGTTCTAAAAACTAATTTATGTATTATCATTATTAAGAGTAGTGCAATTGCTGAACCAGTTGTTATAGCTTTTAAAAGCCCAAGTGGTTGTTGATATCTAGAAGAAAATGGAATCATAGTTGTAAATGAAAATAACAGCCAAAGGCCATAAGTCATTATATGTTCTTTTTTTACCTGCCCAAATAAAAAAGATACAGCTACAGAGATTAATAATATTAAAAATATATAGTTATATCCCCCCCAAGTTATGGCCATGCAACCAGTGGCAATTCCTGCAAGTACTGAAAAAATTATTCTATAAACTATTTTCTCACTTTTCCAGCCCTTTATAAATAAATAAAAGGTCATAAATAGGAAAAAGAAAGCTACAGATTCTTTTTCAGGAATGCCAGCAATTGTCCTAGGTAATAAAGGAGGAAGTACAGCAAGAAAAAATGAAGCAATAAGAGCAATTAAATAAGGGTATTTTTTATTTTTAAATTGAGCAATAAAAACTTCTTTTGTTAAAAAGAAAAAAGCTATAACAGTAAGTGCAAACATAAACACTGGCATTAATATTGCAGAATAAGTAACTGTTATCTCACTAGGGCTTCCAGGAAGAAATTTTATTATTGAACTTGGCAATTTTGATAAAAACTCATGAAATAAAGCAATTAAATAAGAGACTAATTTTAATTCTCGTGCAGTGTTATATCCTAAAGGAGCATATCTCATTGGATCAACTAAAAATAAACTTCCGTTAGCTACTATGTATTTTGCCCATCTTAAAAATAAGAAGGGATCTAAATCAGGGCCTAAAGTCCAGCTATTTGTTGTTACATCTTTTAATTTAGGAATATTAAGAGACCTTATATAAATTGAAATCCAAACAATCCAAGCAAGTAAAGGATAAGCAAAAAATTTTCCTTTGTAATAATAAACTAACAACCCAGAAATTGCTAAAGCAAGTGCAAGTAAAAACCAGTTTAAACTCTCAATAGCAAGATAATAGTTAGATAATAATGGAATGTTAATTGAAAATTTAGTTAGAAAACTAAATATTAATGAAAAAAAAGATAGTATAACAAGCACAGATAAAAATTTATTTTTTCTGGAGAAATCTACTATTTTTTCCTTTCTTATTTCAATTATTTCTTTATTCTCTCCATTTGATTCCATTTTTATTCTTCTATGTCATCAAGTAATTCTGAAGCACTTTTTTCTCTTTCAATACAGTTTGTGTTTCCGCAGTTTCGACAAACTTTTGGAGTTATTTTTGCCCCCATTGAAAAAGAGTAATTGCATCTTTTACATCTAAATTTTGCCATCTTAGAGATTAGAAATTATAGTATTAAAATGTTTTTAGTCTAGAGTTTATATGTATAATCTACAGAATTCTTATGATTAAATAGTAAAAAGAGATTAAATTAGGAAAAGGTATTGTAATGTTAAAATTAAAAAAGTCTAGGAGTTAAAAAAACTTCTATTAATCCTGCTATTAGCAATATTGCTATTGCAATTACTATAAGCATTATTGAATCATAAAATATATCCCAAAATCTTTGGGTTTTAAACTCTCTCCTGATTATTGATAATCCTATTATTCCTCCAGCCAAAGTGCCGATAAAATAAGATGCAATTTCAGGAATACCATGTATCATATATCTTCCTAAGCTTAGGGGTAAGCTGTAAATGTCAGATTTAGCAAAAATAACCATTGCTGCTGATATAACTGTTGCATTCCAGGCAAGTATAAATATTCCTCCAGCACCAAATATTATTGAAAAGATAACTGCAAATAGCAGAACATAAAGATTATTTGTGAATATGCTTCCAAATACTTTTCCAGAGCTTGTACTTCCAGTAACAAATCCTGTCCCGCTTATTCCTCCATTAATTCCATGCTCAGCTATACATCCTTGAAAATTCTGCGGGTTGTTTATTGAACAATAAGTTTCTATTTGAGCTCTGAAACTTTCAGGAGATCCCAATATTATTGCCCATACAGAAAAAGCTATTATAAAACCGACAAATAACCATAAAAATGCATTTATAGCTTTACTATGTTCTGTCAAAAGCCTGATTCCTCGTATAGAAGCACTTTTATTTTCTTCCATCCTTATAGTATAATAAACATATGGCATAGAAAACATGACTGCAAAAGTTACAATAAGTATCCCAGAATATTTAGACAAAACAGGATCACTTGCAAATATCCAATTAACTAAAATAACTGATAAGCTTGCATAAAATACCCCAACAAAAAAAAGCTCCCAAGGCCTTCTTTCAGATCTACCTGGACTTAAAAGCATTTCTAACATATTAGTATTAATAACCCCATATTTTTAATATTATCACTTTTATTTTATATTTTGGGAACCTTTTTTAAAGGTTCATTTTCATTTATAATTTTATCTAGTTCCTCATTAATTGCCCCTATATGATTTGAAATTTCAGGTTTTATTTTATTGAATTTATCAATTTGGTTTTCAATAACTGTTTTTATTTCATTGAAACTTTTTGGAACTAGAATTTTTGAGCCAACATCAACCATCAGTTCTTTTTTAGCACTTGATTTAATGTATATACCTTTTCCAAATTCACTAAAAATTTCACTTTCTTTAGATTTTTCTAAAAATTCAAGATCTTTTTTAAGCTGAGTTAATTCAATAATTTGTTCTTCAATAATTTTAAGCTGTTCTTCATACTGATTTACCTGGTTTTCAAGAAGCTGTAATTTTAAAAGTTCTTCTTGTTTGCTTGCTTTTTGCATTTGATTTTTTGCCAT
>JBBSZB010000075.1:0-5049 GCA_038044965.1 Nanobdellota archaeon | reverse complement strand
ACCTTTAAAATTTTTCTTAGTATTGTACTAAAAATTATTGAGAATATTAAATACATCCATAACCATGTTAAAAATCCAAAAAATCTGAAGTCTGGAATTTTTGCAAAATAATCTACAAACCATCTAAATAATAAAACTAAAGGAATACCTGTATATATAATAGGCCTCATAGAGTGTTTCATCATCTCTCCCATAAACTCAAATTGTTTTTTATTGAGCTCCATTATTTTATCAGGTTGATTTTTGTACTGCTTCATATCTTCAGAAAGTTTTTTTTGCTCAGCTTTCAAACTTCTCATAGTTTCCTGATCAGTCCCATATTTTTGTATCAAAGTAGTTATTAAAGTAATAACTAAAGTAATTCCCAACATTCCAAAAGTTACATTCAAATCAAGTAAATTTCCAAGAATTGGATCTAAAACAAAATGTATTGCCTTGCCTATTTGCGGAACAACATTCCATAAAGAAGCAATTGCTATAGAAGCAGCCATTACTATAAATATTGGTACAAAACTTCCTTTTTTATCCATTTTAGTTAGAATGAAGACTGGTTTTTAAATTTACTTGATATGTTAAGTCTAATATCAAACTTAACATTTTAAACAATTTCATATATCTTTGAAATGTAATAAAGATAATGTAATGTTAATTAATCTGCTAATAAATAATAAATAAGGAAAAGTATTGTATGGTTTAATTTTTTTGGGATAAATTATGTTATGCTTAAAAGGAAATTTGATATGTTAAGAAACCATTGTTATAAAAGGAGGGTGATGCTTTAGGGAACCATTGGTATTCTTTAAGGAGAGTTCATAAAGAGAACCATGTTCTTAAAAGGAAGGTGATGCTTTAGGGAACTTTGTTATATTAAAAGGAAGGTGATGCTTTAGGGAACCTTGGTGCCCTAAGCTATTTAATGAACTTCTTAAGCGCAGGAGCCATGTCCATTGAATGCTGTTGAGCTATCTGCTGGTAATACTGATACATAATCATAATAACCAGTAAGAATGAAGTTCCCTGAATTAGTGTTCCCACAAGATCTGATACAGCAGCTAACAAACCAATTGCAATTCCACCCATTATTGTTAAAGGAAGAATATATCTTTCTAAAACACTTTCAAGTATTCTTTCATCTTTTCTAAATCCTGGAATTGTTAATCCAGAGTTCATAATATTTTTTGCCTGGCTTTGAGCATCCATTCCACTTGTTTTTACCCAAAAGAACGCAAATAAAACACTAAATACAACATAAAATAAAATATGAAACATAGACTGCCAAATCATCATTGTTGTAAAACTTCCAGTTATTATTGCCTGTAATAAGTTATTTGAATTTATCCATAATGAAAAACCAGAAGTAGGAGTTCCTCCCTGAAATCCTCCTAAAATTGTAGCATGCCCTAACCAGCTTTCCAAAAGCCCCGCTGCTAGCTGTATATTTGCAGCAAGAGCAGAAACAAGTATAACTGGCATAACAGAAGTATAGAAAAATGAAAGAGGCCACTTAATGGCATATCCTCTTAACCTGTCAAAAGATAAAGGTATTTCTACTTTTAACGATTGTGCCCAAACAATTATTAAAAACACTATTATAGTTGAGACTATTGCTGAAATAGCAATTGTTGCTCCAATACTATTGCCATTAATTATAGAATTAATTAAGACTAATATCTGACCGCTTGCAGCCAAGTTTCCTTCTGGCCCGATAAACTGGAATAAACTTGTGAATAATCTCCATGAAACTCCTGCAGCAATAAACAATGAAACTCCAGACCCAAAACCCCATTTATTAGAAACTTCATCCATTAGCATAATTGCTAATCCCCCTAAAAATAATTGAATTATAACTACCCAGGCATATCCTGGAGAAGCTTCCAATCCTTTCATAAGAACAAAGACACAAGCTTCAAAAATTACAAAAAATATAACCATTAATTTTTGTATTCCTTGAAAATATTTTTTACCCTCGGCAGTTGAAGTGTCAATATTTATAATTTTACTACCAACTAACAACTGAAGTATAATAGAAGCTGTTACAATAGGCCCTATACCTAATGAAATTATACTACCAAAATCAGTGCCAAGTAAAATAGCTAAATTTTCAAATCTTGATAAAGCATTTCCAGATAATCCATAAAGAGGAATGTTTGCTAAAATGAAGAACGCTCCTAGAACAATCAATGTCCATTTTGCTTTTACCTTAAAGTCAAGTTTTTTCTCAACAGGTGGCTGGACTTCAGGCAGATTTTTTACTATTTTTTTGAGTACCATTCTTTATTATTATCTCTCCCCCAGCTTTTTTTATTTTCTCAATAGCTGATTTTGACGCACTAGATGCGTTTATTTTTACCGCTATATTTATATCTCCATTACCCAAAATCTTATAATTATTTAAATCAATCTCTTTTTTTCCTTTAGCTATTTTTTCTATGTCTGAAACATTAATGATTTCATATTTTTTTATTTTAGGTTTTAACCCATGGCCGCCAAAATAATTCATTCCCTTTTTTATTATAAGTGTTTTTCTTTGATCAGCTCTTTTACCAGTACCAGCCATTCCCTTTCCACCTCTATGACCACTACCTCTACCTTTTTTCATAAATCCTCTTCCATGAGTATGGCTTCCATGCATTCTGCTTGATTTTTTTCTTTTTTTATTAATGCTCATGTTCATAATCCTCCAAATCATCTTCATCATATAAATCATCATCTTCTTCATAGATAAGGTCTTTTTCTCTTTCTTCAACTATTTCTTCTGGTAATTGCACATAACTGTCAATTTTCCCGCATTTTTTGCACTCTTCAGGAGCTTTTTCTCCATGTATTGTTTTTCCACATTCACATTCCCACATAAATCCTGCTTTTGCTACCATTATAACATCCTCAAAATTAATTTATTTATTTCTTTGTTCTCTCCCAAAACTCCTCTTGGGCAATGACTTTTAGTATCAATTCCCCCTCGTGCAGGATGTAATCTGAAAAATGGTTTTATTCCAGACTTATCAAGGGTTTTATTCTCATGAAGATATTTTATTATTTTTTCTGCATTTATTTTTTCTTTTTTGTTTTCCAGTTGTCCTCTTTTGTTAATTAATTCTTTCAAAGTGTTTTCATCTATTTTTCCATAAGATACACAATTTCTAATTTTAGTTAGCATTCCATTAATCTCTTTAGTTTCATGTAATATTACACAAGAATATTTTCTTCTTAGTCTAAGTCTATACAAAGTTTCTTCCATATCTCTGTTCATATTCACCATTCCAGATATTCTAATAACAACTATCATGCTGCTGCTCTCCATTTTACAAACATATCAAGTCTAGTTAATCCAAAAAATCCAGGGCCACTATGCTTGCCATTATAAGCTAATACAAAATCTTTAACATTAGGATTATTTAGGTATTTATTTGGCCAGTATTCCCAATCACATCTATGTTGAAACACCATTCTTCCTTCCCAAGTATACCCTCCATCTAATAATTTTTTTCTTGATTCTTTTGAAGTAATTAGTCTTACAGGCTTATTTTTTTCATTCATTTTAGTTTCTCCAGTGCTGCCATTACAGCTTTAGCATAATTTATTGTTGTTCTTTTATGCCCAAAAGATTTACTGTATATATCTTGTATTCCAGCTAATTTTAATATTTTTTTTCCTTCATTACCAATAACAAGTCCAGTTCCTTGGGGTGCAGGAGTTAATGTAATTTTTACACTTCCACATTTTCCCTCAACTTTCAATGGAATACTATGCAGTTCATGTGAAGAACCTTCAAAACTACCACTTCCCCTCTTTATTTTTATTATATTTAATTTAGCTTTTCTAAGCGCTTTTTCTCTTGCCGGAAGAGTTTCCTTAGCTTTTCCAAATCCCAATCCAACATGCCCATTTTTATCACCAACAACTGCAAATGCTGAAAAAGTTATAACATTTCCTTCTTTAGTCTTTTTTTGTGACTGTCTCCAAGCTCTTCTTTTACCTCCGCCGAATTTACCTTTAGATTGCCCAACAAAAAGCAAATCATTTTCAACATTCATTAATTTATCAACAATTTCAGGTTCAAGTATTTTCATTTTGTTATCAAGGATTTCATCAATATTTTTTATTTTTCCTTCCTTAACCATTTTACCAAGTTTTGTTTTTGGAACCCAAGAGTATAATGATTCCTGATTTCTTTCATTTCTTCTTTCTGTTTTCTCTACTTTCTTCTCTTCCATTATCTCTTCAATAATTTCCACTACATCTTCAACTTCTACTTTCTTCTCTTCCATTTTTTTTATTGATTTTTCGCTCATTTTACACTATTTTTTATTTTTTTTACTAAATCCGAGATATCTTTTTCCATGTTTTTACCATTTAATTTATCTTCACTTGGGAAAACCTTTTCATTACAAGGAATTTCAATTCCAGCATCAATTAAACCCTTTAATAAAGCGTATATTCTTGACCCATGAATATTTCTTTGAAGCCCAGTATCTAAAATACTTTCAGATTTTTTATGTTTGTTAAGTATTTTCTTCCCTAAAATATATCCTGTTAAATATGCTGCAGGGATTGATTTTAGTGATCCTAAAGATTCTTTAGGCCATCCATGTTTAATAAGTTCTTTTGAAGTTATTCCTATAAGAACTTTGTCTTTAGCATTTTGACTTTGCACATACTGAGCAATTAAATATTTGTTTGTTTTTCTTACAACAATTCTTGGTTTATCATGTTTAAGCAAGCCTATTCTTAACTTATAGTCAGTTTTATTCTCATTTCTTCTTTTTCTTACTGTTCTCATTGTTGTAGACCCTCCTTAAGATGCCTTTTACTTTTGAATGCCCTATTTCTTATTTGTTTTCTTATTTCAATGAATTTTTCATTAGTAATTTTTTCTTGGTCTTTAAGACTTTTTATATAACCTCTTAATTTCCTAGTCATTATGACATATTCTTGCTTTCTATTTTTCATTTTATGCTTTATTTTTCCTGCCCTTCTTCTTTGTTTTCTTTTAACATTTTTCTTTCTGCCTTTAGGCTCTTTTATTTTTATAGCTCCACCTTTAACAAG
>JBBSZB010000074.1:0-13317 GCA_038044965.1 Nanobdellota archaeon | reverse complement strand
TAAGTAAGTTAATTACTAACTAATAAAAGGATGGTATCTTAATAATGGGTGCAATAAAAAGTGACTGCTCCTTGCCTTTAAAGGCAAGGCTTCTAGTTCACTGATTTCTAACATAATTGCATGCTTTTTCAATTTGTATGAATCCAACTGATGCTACAAACTTTCCAGGACTCCATAAATGTCCTTTTGGATATCTCAATTTAGCTTTGGGATTATTCTGAAAGAATAATCTTGCAGAAACTCCTTTCAAAATTTGTAATGCCTGGCTCGGAGACATTGTTAAACTAATTCCGACGACACAATGCACATGTTCTGGCTGAACATTAAGTTCAATAATTTTTATTTTATGCATTGATGCTGCTCTTCTAATGCATGCAGTCATCAAATTTCTCTGTTCCTCTTTTACAAACATCTTGTATCTATACTTTGTGCACCATTCAAAATGCCACATTGATATTCCAACGCTGCGATTACTTCTTTCATATTTTTCTGCATAGCTCTCGCTAATCAAAACTTGTGTTTCCATTTTAATCTCCTCCAAAAGATTTATTTAGAATGAGTTAGTTACAACTATGGTTGATAATTCAGTGAGATGCAACAAGCTCACTTTTCATAGTCACATTAGAAATAAAAATTAGATGCAATTCATTCGTTGGCTTTAAAGCCAAGGATTTCTTGCGGAGCGATTAATAACCTCTCATTGTAGGGACAGATTGTAAAGGTTTGGTTAATTCTCCGTCTGCCCTTTCTAAGAAAATAGGGGGGATACATAATTCCAAATATGGGTAAATATGATCTTTAAATCTTTGTGATAAGGAATCAGTAGATCCTGAACAATTAGGATTAAGCTCTCCGCCAGAAGCCACATCTCTTGTATAAGCTTTTCTAGCAGTCACCCTAATTATTTTATCATATTTATTTGAAACAACCTTATAGGCTAAATTATCCATAAAATTTTCTAATCTTTTTCCAATACCTACCATTATCACAATAGCAAAAACAAATATATAAAGATTATTATAATAAAAATGGCCCTGCCAGGAGTCGAACCTGGATCCTATCCACGTCAAGGATGCGTCATTTATGGGTTTACTAATATTAATTAGATAAAACTCACCATTAGACTACAGGGCCACTTTAAATGGTAACTCAGTATTCTTATATAAATTTTGTGATGAATAATAGGGGATCTCCTTAAGATAAATCGTTTTATTTTCATAATATCTTAAATAAAATCTAATAATATGTTTATTATTCGAACTTCCAACAATTTTAAAATATTTTATTACATTTTCCCACTTATTTGTGCCAACTTCATTTCCAGTGGAATAAGAAAAAATTCCTAAACTCTTACCAATTTCATAAACTTGATTAAGCAAAATAGGGTTATGGGAATAAAATTGGACACAAAATTGGCTTCCACCTCTGCCCCTTCTTGAAATAGACCCGTCAGTATCCACCAGTCCTCTAAGACAAGCCTTTCTTAATTCAAGATTATCCATAATTATTTTAGGTATAGACGATTTGTTTCGTATCTTATTACCATATTCCAAATTAAAATGATTACATAAAAAAGTGCACATATTTTTTGAATATACGGTTAAATAAACTGTATTATGTATTTTATTCTTTTTTATAGAACCAGATATACCAAATAAATCCTTAATTAAATTATTGAGGTAATAAAAATAATGTAAATCATAACGATAATCTCCAGATATCCTCAAAAGATATTTTGTCATTGTTCCATCTCCAAGGTAGACTCCAATAAATTCGGCTAATTTTTCATTAACTTCAGGAATATTTATTTTCTTTGAATTTGAAACAGACAATTTTTTTATAGCTTTCCTGCTCCATTCAGGAATCTTGTGAGCATATTTTTTTCTAAAGGCAACCATGCCTTTTTTACCAGATGCAGAACATGACCAAAACCTATCCAAATAATTAAAATCTAATTCGTCGTCCTTAATCTTTAGAATTAACAATAAAGACTTAAATAAATTTTCTGGAATTAAAAATTCCTCTTGTGCATATTTTTTTAATGTAGAATATGGAATTCTTAATTCATTACTTAAGTTTTTAATAGATCCATATTTACCAGAAGCCTTAATAATTAATTCTCTTTGTTTACCTTCTTGAAATTTAACTCGTCTATTATATAGGTTCATAATTATACAGTTTATTTTAAATTATATAAATCTTACTCTTAAATATAAAGCATAGATAATAGGTCTCTACTTATATTTATATAAAAAAGGTTTAAAAACCATCTAGATAATTAATTCCTATATAAAATAGTCAAACCTAATAAGGTAGATTGATGTTTCAAATCTCTTAAGGGAAGTTGAGGTGTTAAGAAACCGTAGGTGTCTTACGCGCATGAAAAAGCCAAAAGCAACTAACAGATACTGTCCTTTTTGTAAGAAAAAGACAAATCATAAAATAAAACAAGTATCAACAGGAATCAAGAGAGGAACTCTTACTCGTGGTAGCATGTCTAGAGCTAGAAAGCGAGGATTAGGTAGAGGATATGGCAATCTTGGAAGATGGGGAAGTAAACCTCCAATAAATAAATGGAAGAGGAAAATTAAAAGTACAAAAAAAGCTGTATTTGTTTATACTTGTCAAGAATGTGGAAAAGCACATCAAGCAAGAAGAGGAATCAGAACAAGTAAAGTAATCTTCGAGTAAATACAATAAAATGACACTAAAACTAAAAAAACAAATTAAAAAGAAATTCTTTCCTGTAGAAGTACCTATTGCAAATACTGAAATAGGATTATTTGCTGGAGAGTTAGAAGAATTAAACAATAGGTATGTAAAACTTGATTTAACAAATCAGCTAAAAGGAAAAGCTGTAGAACTAAAGCTTAAAATAAATGTTGAAAATGGTAAAGCTAGTGCAAAAGCAATCCAAGCTCAGCTTTTAGGATATTATATTAGAAGGGCTGTAAGGAAGGGAACAGACTATTGTGAAGACTCATTTATTGCACAAATAAAAGATCAAAGAGTTAGAATTAAACCATTGTTAGTTACAAGAAAAAGAGTAACTAAAAAAGTCCTTACTAGCTTAAGAAAACTAGCTAAAGAATCTATAATAGAATATACTAAAGATAAAAGATTTGATGATTTAATAGTTGAAATAATCAATGGGAAAATACAAAGAGATATTAATATTAAACTTAAAAAAATATATCCACTAAGCCTATGTGAAATAAGATTTTTCGGAATTGAAAATCTAAAAGAGTATGAACTTTATGAAAAACAGCAGAAAAGTGATAAAGAATCAGAAGAAATAATTGAAAAAATAGCAGAAGAAAAACCTGCAAAAAAGAAAAGAGCTTCTAAAAAAACAAAGGAAAATACTAAAAAGGAAGAATAAAAATGCCTATCCAAAAAACACTAGTTCTAATAAAACCTGATGGAATACAAAGAGGACTAATAGGAGAAATAATAAAAAGATTTGAGCAAAGAGGTTTGAAAATTATTGCTTTAAAAATGACTAAAGTTGATAAAAAATTCGCAGGAAAACACTACAAACAATCAATAGCTGATAAACATGGAGAGCATGTAAGAAATTATTTATTAGATTATTTAACAGCAACGCCAATAATTGCAATAGTGGTTGAAGGTTCAAATGCAATCTTACATGTAAGAAAAATAGTTGGGAATACCTATCCAGGAGAAGCAGATATTGGAACAATAAGAGGAGATTTTGCTCATGCATCAAAAGCATATGCAAAGGCCGCTAAAAAAGCTCTGCCAAATTTAATTCATGCTTCTGAAAATGAAGAAGATGCAAAAGAAGAAATATCTTTATGGTTTTCTAAAGAAGAAATTCATAACTATAAATTAAGTCACGAAGATCATATTTATTAGTTATACAAACCTTAAATAATCCTGTTATAATTTTAACTCTAAATTCTCTTTTTTTATGGGAACCTCCAAAAAATCAAAAGAATCTTTAAATTTTTTTAAGTCAATCCAAACAGAAAATTCATTTAAATATCCGCAAACTTCTGGTTTATGCGGGCCTGCAACAACTATCTGAGTATCTGAATTTGGAATGCCATTTTCCAAAAGCTGGGTTGCAAAAAAATTATAATCTCCCGATTTCCCTTTTATCGAAAAACTAAATCCCCTAATCCCAAAATCAGAAAATTCCCTAAAATCATCCTTATTAATGAAAACATCCGCAGCATTTTCAATATTCTTCAAATATCCCTTGACACAAGCATAATATTCCATACAAAGTATAAGCATAAGAAATATTAAAATATTTGCATACAATAAAACTTTTTAAACCAAGTTATTCTAATATTTTTATGCCTCCATAGCTCAACGGTAGAGCGGCAGTTTTGTAAACTGTAGGTTGAGGGTTCAATCCCCTCTGGAGGCTTTTTATATTTTTAAGAACAATTTATCTAAACATTCTGAAACCAAATAATGATATAAAAGAAACTATTTGGATAATTAAATAAATAATCAATATCCATACCCAAATACTCAATCCTTTCTTCTTTGATGTTTGATTTAATTGACTCCCTTGAAGAGGATTATCAGATTTAGGATGCTTATGAAGATAAAGTTTGTAAAATATAATGGCTAAAATGCTCAATGTTCCATCAATTATTCCAACAGCTGCTAAAATTCTATAATATATTTCTCCAAGAGTATTAAAAGCATTAGATAAATAAATTATGGGAAGTAACATCAAAACAACAATTCCAATAAAGATATAGTTAAAATAAACAATCATATCAATATAACGTTCCTTATTAAGGGCTTTTACAAGAATATTTACGTGAAGGGCTGCAAATGCAACTATAAAATAAGTTTGATATAAATTCCAAACAATATCAGTAGGAATTACTTTCCATATTCCAAGAATAGAGGTAATGAAACTTAAAACTATTATGAAGAAAATGATATTAATAAAAAGCGAAAGTCTCTCAAATGTATTTTGTTTTTCATCATCCCAAATAAAAGTTAAGCTAACTAAAGAATGAAGTACCACCATAAAAAGAGTAAATAAAACTCTTGCAGTTATTTCATTAAATTTGCCGATAATTACAGTTACAACAGCAACTAATGCAGAAATAATCAAACTACCTATTAAACTAAATAGAAAAAATTTTTTAAACTCGGATAAATCCATCATGATATAATAAAAACTTTTAGATTTAAAAACTTACTCTTTTTGTTAAACATTCACTAAAAAACTCTCTTCAGCATAATTACCAGCTCTATCACTTACTCTTACTAAAACATCATGGTATCCTTTGCTAAATGATCTTTTTTTATTGCAATTTATAACTGAACTATCAGAACACAAAGTTTTCCAGTTTTTGCCATTATCACTATATTCAATTCTTAAAGGGTTATCTTCATCAACCTGAAAACTAAAATAAACATTTCTTCCAATTACTTTAATATTTTCATAAATTATTTCAGGCGCTTCTGTATCAACTATAGCTAGAAAAGTATTGGAATATTGTACATTTTCATCTTCATCAACTAATTCGAAAAAATAATTAACTTTTTGGTTATTAAAATCAGACAAATCACTCTCAATCATACATTCTACATCTCTACCAGAATCACAATAATCAAAACTCTCAATTTCTTCATCATTAACATATAATCTTACCTCTTGTAAATTAAAATCTGTATAAGTTATAGAAAAATCTCCATTAGCATAACCATTATCACTTGTTTTAATAAAAATAGGTATGCTATCATGGTAAGCATAAACTCCAACTACTAATAATAAAAATATTACTCCGAACATTACTCCAAATAATAACAGTTTATTCATTACTATAAATAAATGAATTTTATATATAAATATTTACTACCACTTATTGATACAACATTAGTATAGATATTTACTACTACTTATTTTTACAACTCTAACTAAAAAATTACCACTGAGAATTGATTAAATTATCCTATTTAATTATCTCACCCTATAAGTTCTTGTTTCATAATGTTCTGGAATCCAAGTGCTCTGATACTGCCCTGTAAACTGATTTCTTTGCGATTCCCAATGTCCTGGAACTAAAACCTGCTCCTGCTGATATGCTGGTGATTGTTTCTGGATTTGAGAGCCAAGAAGTCCTCCAAGTACTCCCCCAATTGCAGCTCCCTCAAGAGTCTGATGATGGTGCTGATTTCCTATAATTGCACCTGTACCAGCTCCAAGAAGAGCTCCCTCACCTGCATATGTAGTTGCACATCCACTAGAACCTAAAACTCCAGCTGAAACAACTAAATAAATCAATCCCTCTTTTAATTTAGATGCCATTAATTATTAAAGATAATGAAATTTATAAACATTATCCTAATGTTAAGTCAAATATCAAACTCAACATTTTAACGATTTAATATTTTCAATAATTTAACATAATATTAAAAATATCATAAATGTAATTTGATAAAAATTAATCTGTAAATCAATGATAAATAAGGGAAAGTATAATGTGTTTTAAACATCAAAAATCAATCATCAATAACCAACTCAGCTTTATTACTTCCGAGAAGAATATCTGCTATTTTTTTAGGAATATTAACAACATCTCCCTTTTTATAAGGCCCAAGATTCTTTCCATCTAGTCCAACAAATTCTTCCATATCTTCAAGAAATAAAACCAGTTTTAACTCTCTTTCTTCAATAACAATACCATTTCCATTGCTAAACTCCCTTGAAACAATTTTTTCAGCCTGCCCTATTGAAATCATAACATTATCAAAAAGTTCTTTTTCAAAAGGCAGCATATTTTCAAAATCCCTTTTACTTATTCCAGTTTCAGAAGCAACAAAAACAAGGCTAAGAAGTTTCTTCTTTCTCACAAGCATCAATTCTTTAAATATAGATACTGCATTTTCAAGCTGTTTTTTAGTTTTTAAAATATCTTCAGAAAACAAATCTTCTGGCTGATTTGCAAGTTTTTTCTTCTCTTGAATATACTCAGCAGCTTGGCTAACAAACTTCTTAGGCAAAGGCTGAAGCTGTTCACTATATCTTTCCTTTCTTAGACATTCATATATATCATTATAACTGATCATCCTTCATTAAAATTTTTTAAATTTATAACAATTATGGTTATGCAGTAGTTATAGCATAAGACATTCAAAATTTACCATTTATATCTTTGCCATTTAGGGAAAGACATACTATTACAGTAAAATATTGCTGTCTCTCACTATAAAACAAAATTTATAAGTCATCTATTTATTATAACTGTATGTTTAAATTCTTAAAGGAAAAGCTAAGTAGCTTAATAAAAGGTAGTAAAGAGACAAAAGACCTAGACAAAGCTAAAGAAATAAAACAGCAGGAAAAAAAGAAAAAAGTCGAGGAAAAGGTAGAGAAAGAAAAAATAAAAGAGAAAGAAAAAAAAGAGTTAGTTACACTGGAAAAAGAAAAAATAAAAGAAGAAAATAAGGAAAAAATAGAATATATTACAGAAACCGAATTAGGGGAAAGAAAAGAAAAAGAGATTAATGAACTAGAACAGGAAATAGAAGAAAAAGCAGAAGAGATAGAAAAGGTAGAAGCTGAAGAAAAAACTGGATTTTTTTTAAAAATCAAGAAAAAATTTACTTCCAAACTAGATCAAGAAACATTTAATGAATTTTTCGAAAAACTTGAACAAGTATTATTGGAAAATAATGTTGCTCTCTCAGTAGTAGACAAAATAAAAGAAGATATGGAAGAAGACCTAGTTAACATAGAAATAAAAAGGGGTGATATAGAAGAAGAAGTAAAAAAATCCTTGAAAAACTCTATACAAAGAATTCTCATAGATCCTTTTGATATTATGGAAAAAATAAAAGAAAAAAAAGATTCACCTTTTGTAATACTATTTTTTGGGATAAACGGAAGTGGAAAAACAACAACTATTGCAAAACTAGCTCATAAACTTAAGAAAAATAATCTTCCATGTGTTTTAGCAGCAGGAGATACATTCAGAGCTGCATCAATCGAACAATTAAATAAACATGGAGAAAAACTTGGAGTTAAAGTAATAAGCCAGGCTTATGGTGCAGATCCTGCAGCAGTGGCATTTGATGCAATAAACTATGCTAAATCACATAGCCTTAAAGTAGTCTTAATAGATACAGCTGGAAGAATGCACACTAAAGATAACTTATTAAAAGAAATGGAAAAAATCATCAGAGTCACTAAACCAGATTTGAAGATATTTGTTGCAGAAGCTATTACAGGAAATGATGCAACAGAACAGGCCAAAATATTCAATGAAAGTTTTGATATAGATGGAACAATACTAACAAAAGCAGATGTAGATGAACGCGGTGGAGCTTCAATTTCTATTGGGTATATAACTGGCAAGCCAATACTAATGCTTGGAACAGGCCAAAATTATGATGACTTAGAAGTATTTTCAGAAGAAGAAATAATTTCTAATTTAGGCCTGGATTAATTAAAGGGAACCCTTTCTTATTAATTGGCTATAAAAGGAAATATTAACTATCTCATCTTCAATATCTTTCAAATACCTTATAATATCTTCAAAATATCTCCTGATAGTTTTATCTTTTATTTTTGAAATTAATTCATTAATATTATCAAGTTTTTCTCCTCCAACTCTTTCAAAAATAGATAAATGATCACTAATAACATATTTAACCCCACGATTTATTTCGCTTTTAATAAATTCTAAAATTTTATTATTATCATATTTTATTTTGTTCTTGTTAATATACTCGCTTAAATAATATATCATGTCTGCTAAGTTTTCAAGTTTTTTACTCATAAGAAAATAAGAAGGTATTAAGGAGTTATTTTTTATTTTTGAAGAGTCGAGAATATTTGAATCTATAAGTGAAAGAGAAATCATTTTTGTTGATAAATGATATAACCTATCTATTTCATTCTCATTAAGTCTTATCTCATTAATGTTTAACTGATCGACCAAATTAGAAATAGAATACTCAATTAAAAGTCCAATTCTATATATAATCTGTGAAAATTCTATCTTAGACTTATCAAGCAACACCCTAATAGTTATCTTATTATCATCTTCATAGCTAATCTCAGTTCCACTCATATTAAGTAAAGTCTTCCTTACCTTGGTCTTAATATTCTTTGAAAGGGATTTTTTTGAAAAAAGAGTAATCTTTTCTATACCCAAATAATAACAACCAAAAAGAATTTGGCTTAAATTCTGCACATTTTCATCTTTCCCCATATAATCTTCAACATCTAATGATATTTCATTAAGTTTTTTTTCTTTGACAGGCCTATGAGAAAGAATTAAGTTATTGTCACTTTTTTCAATAATAGATATATCATTACCTTCTTTAAGATTATTTTTCTTTATCCAAGACTTTGGAAGAGAAACAGTATAAGTAGTTCCTGCAATTAATTGGATTTTTCTTATTTCCATAATAAATTAAGAAGATTTAACTATATAAATATTTTGTTGACTATATAGTTTATATAGAATAACTATATAAATCAATTTTTCTAAATAATTTTATGAATTACAAATACTTAGGGGTAGGGATAATTCTTTTGATTCTTTTAATATCTGGTTTCTATATAATAAATAATAAATCACCACTAACAGGAAATGCTGTAAAAAACTCAGATTCACTTGAAATAAAGGGCTCAGATACTTTATTACAAGTGGTTTCAAATTTAGCAGAGTCATACTCTAATGAAAATAAAAACACAAAATTATCAGTAACAGGGGGAGGTTCTGGTGGAGGAATAGCTTCTCTTATAAATGGTGAGATAAACATTGCAGATGCTTCAAGAAAAATAAAAGATGAAGAATTAGCAAATGCAGAAAAAAATGGAAGGGACATATGGGAATTTATTATTGCAAGAGACATGCTTTCCTTAATAGTAAATAAAGATAATCCTATAGATAAACTTACGAAAGGTCAGTTAGCAAAAATATATTCAGGTCAGATAACTAACTGGAAAGAACTAGGAGGAAATGATCAAAAAATAACTCTTTATGGAAGACAAAGTACATCTGGAACTTATGTCTTTTTTATGGAACATGTAATAAAGGGAGATTATTCTCCTGAAATGAGAAATTTAGAAGGAAACCAAGCAATACTAGACTCTGTAAAACAGGACAAATCTGGAATAGGTTACGTGGGGGTAGGTTATGTTGCAGACAAACAAAATGAAGTAAGAATAATAAAAGTAGCAGAAAACGAAAATTCCGAATATATCTCTCCGATAGATAAATCAAAAATAAATCAATACTCAATTTCAAGACCTTTATACCAATATACTGCAAAAAAACCTGAAAAAAATTCTGAAGTATTTAAGTTTATAAATTTTGAACTAAGTGAAGAAGGTCAAAAAATAGTTGAAAACGCAGGATTTGATACATTATTACCATCTGATAAAGAACATAATCAAGAATTAATCTCTAAAATATAATTAATCATGAAATGTCAAAAGAGAAAAATATCGAATTTATTTTTTTATCTGTAAGTTTGATAACTCTTTTTATATTACTAGGTATATTCGCCTTTTTGTTTGCAACTGGAATTCATGCATTTTCTGAAATAAGTTTAAAAGAATTTTTTCTTGGTAAAGAATGGAACCCTTCATCATATTCAGGCCCAAAATGGGGAATTTTAGGATTAATAATGAGTACTTTAATGATAGTAATTGGCTCACTTATTATATCTGTTCCACTTGGAATTGCTTCTGCAATATATATTGCAGAAATAGCTCCGAAAAAATCAAAAGAAATAATAAAGCCAACAATAGAAATGCTTGCAGGTGTTCCATCAGTAGTTCTTGGATTAATTGGACTTTTAGTTGTGGCACCCCTAATAGCTAAGATATTTAATTTATCAAGTGGTCTAAATGCACTAACTTCTTCTATAATCGTAAGTATAATGGCCCTGCCAACAATAATTAGCATATCAGAAGATGTTATTACTTCTTTACCAAAAGATTTCAAGGAAGCAAGTTTATCACTTGGAGCAACAAAATGGCAGACAATAAAAATGGTGATAATTCCAGCTTCTCTTTCAGGATTAATAGCAGCAGTAATGTTAGGTTTAGGTAGAATAGTTGGAGAAACAATGGCTGTCTTAATGGTAGCTGGTAATTCTATAGCATTTCCAAATTCGTTCTTTGATCCTATCAGACCCATAACTGCAAATATTGCTATAGAAATAAAAGAAGTTGTAAAGGGAAGTTTACACTATGAAGCTCTTTTCGCAATGGGACTTGTATTATTTTGTATAACTTTTATTGTTAATTTAATATCAGATAGTATAATTAAAAAAAGAGTTGAAAAATATAGATGGTAATGAAAAAAGATAAAATAAAAGAAATAATTTATATTAACCTATTAAGGATAAGTGGTTTTATTTCACTTGCAATACTAATTTTCATAATTTCATTTATAATATTAAAAGGTATAGGGGTAATTAATCTGACATTTTTAACAAGTATATGGACTCATAATGATATAACTCAAGGAGGAATAATTCAAGCAATAATTGGAACAATAATGCTTGGAATTGGAGTATCAATTATCTCTATTCCTTTGGGAGTTTGCACTGCAATATATTTACATGAATATGCTTCGAATAATATCCTAACTAAATCAATTAAATTATCTATAAGAAATCTTGCAGGTATTCCATCTGTTATTTATGGATTATTTGGACTTGCATTTTTTGTTTTATTTCTAAAATTAGGGGGGTCAGTTCTATCTGCTTCACTAACACTAGGATGTATGACTCTACCTTGGATAATAACTTCAACAGAAGAAGCTCTTAAAGCAGTCCCAGATTCATTTAGAGAAGGAAGCTATGCTCTTGGAGCGACAAAATGGCAGACAATAAAGAAAAATGTTCTCCCAAATGCTTCTGGAGGAATTATAACAGGTTCAATACTAGGAGTATCAAGATCATTAGGAGAAACAGCACCAATAATTATTGTTGGGGCAACTTTTTTCATCAGCTATCTTTCATATTCTCCTCTTGACAAATTTATGGCACTCCCATATCATATATTTATATTAGCAACACAACACTCAAGTCCTTATGCTCAACAATATGCACTAGGAACTGCACTTGTTTTAATATCAGTTATATTTATAATGAATTTAAGCGCATTTATAATAAGATATAAAATTAGGGGTAAAAAAGAATGGTAGAAAAAATAAAAATTGAAAATTTAAACTTTTGGTATGGAGAAAAACAAATTCTTTCAAAAGTTGATTTAAATTTTTCAGAAAATAAGATAACAGCACTTATAGGGCCTTCAGGATGTGGAAAATCCACATTATTAAGATGTATGAACAGAATGAATGATTTAATAACTATCTCAAAAATAAATGGTAATATATTATTTAATTCTAAAAATATATACAATGAATCAATAGATGTAACAGAACTAAGGAAAAAAATAGGGATGGTTTTTCAAAAGCCGAATCCGTTTCCAATGTCAATATTTGAAAATGTTGCTTACGGGCTAAGAGTTCAAGGAATTAAAGAAAAAAAAGAAATAGTAAAAATAGTAGAAGAATCTCTAAAAAAGGCTGATTTGTGGGATGAAGTAAAAGATAGATTAAATGGCTCAGCATTCAAACTATCAGGAGGACAACAACAAAGATTATGCATTGCAAGAGCACTTGCAATTAATCCAGAAGTTATACTAATGGATGAACCATGTTCAGCTCTTGATCCAATAGCTACTGCAAAAATAGAGTCATTATTAAAAAAGCTTAAAAATGAAATGACTATAATAATAGTAACTCATAATATGCATCAAGCAAAAAGAGTTTCAGATTATACAGCTTATTTGTTAAACGGAAATATAATTGAATTCTCCGAAACAAAAAGTCTCTTTAATAACCCAAAAAATAAGTTAACAAAAGAATACATTAACGGTGAATTTGGTTAATCTAAAATAATATATACCTAATAAGCTAATTGATTAAATGGCATATGAAACATTAGGAGATATTATTTCTAGAATGAATTTCTTATATTCTGAATATAAAACTGAAATTGATAATAAAAATACAGATAGTCCAGAATATAATGAATACCAAAAATATGTTAATCGTTTAAATGAATTTGAAGAAACATCTAAGAGAGAGTTGGCTGCTATGGCTTCAAAAATTGCAAGAATAGATAGTCAATATCAAAGAACTAAAAGCAAACCAAGAGAGTATTAATTTTAAAAATTATACCAAACTTCTTAAGTTCTACTTAACTACTTTAAGTTCTATAAAGTTGTGGAGAACCACAACTTTATTAATACATATTTTACTATACTTTTCATGGTTCTTGAAAGCC
>JBBSZB010000073.1:0-2738 GCA_038044965.1 Nanobdellota archaeon | reverse complement strand
TTACAGGACAATAGATATGCTTGGGATTTTATTATTTTTAAAATATGTTCATAAATTATTTTATTCAAATAAAATCAAAGGTTACATAATAGAGCACAAAATACAAAACTGTCAAACAACGAGAATTCATAATTATAGAATTGAAACAGTCTTTATGAAAATCAAAGACAGAGTTATAGATTTTAGAGGATTAAAGGCATTATGGAGTGCTCCGATTTTAATGACTGCAATAGTAATCCAATACAACTTTATAGAAAATCATTCTAATACTGATGAGGTTCCTTCTGAGAGAGCAGGTGTTTGTTTAGAATTAGGAGAAAATAGGTGGCTGGATTTGATAAAATTAGCTTCTATAAATCATTAGGAAAAAAATCAATTCCGTAATCTTCTATTACTTGAATAAATTGGTAATCTTTTATTATATCAAATTTATTTCTGAGACTAATTAAAAATTTTTGTAATTCTTTAGCATTTTTAGGTTCAATTTCTATGTCTAAATTCCAGATACCGAGAAGTTTTGTATATGCTAATATTCCAGAATAATCTTTTAGATAAGAAAGTAATTGCGTCTCTTGATTTATCTTAGAATTATCATATTTTATGAATATTTTATAGGTCAAACGATCAAAATGTATAAAGTTTACCATCATCTTATAACCAGCAATTATTCCTAATTTTTCTAAATTTTTTATCCGATATTTAACAGCATTTCTTGTCAATCTAACTTTTGCACCAACGGTTTCAAACGGTATTCTAGAATTTTCTTTAATTACTTGAAGTATTTTTTTATCTTTTTCATCAATTTTCCCGTTTTTTAAATTTCTAAATAAAGTAATTTTATTACGATTTATCTTTTCTTTCAAAAAATATCCATATTCGTACAGATTAATCTCTAAAATTGATGTTATTTCATAATCATTTATTATCTTTTTATTCCTCTCTAAAATTTTATTAAAAAGGATATCAAATTCGTTTGAATTTGTCGACCATATATCCGCAATAATATCAAAAGATCCTGAAACAAAAGCCACCCAAAAAGTCGGATAGTTTTTTAACAACTCTTCTGCAAATGATGTAAAGGTTTCTTCAGAGACATTCTTTAATTTAAGGTGTACTCTAAATAGATTATAACCTAACTTGCCGAGGTCTATTAACGTAAAAAAGCCCCAGATAGTCTTTTGTGATAAAAGACGTTTTATTCTATATTCTGCTGTTTGAGGGCTTATAGCAACTTTCTTAGCTAACTTAGACAACCAGATATTAGAATCTTTATCTAATTCATCTAATATTCTCCTATCCTTCAAATCTAACTTAATTTCTTCCATTATAGTATAAATGGCATAAATAGTATTTAAATTTTGCCTTTTACCAAAAAAATTGGATGAAAATTTTATTAATATATCTTATCACTAAAAAGTTATGAAATTAGATAAAACAACTGGAGAATGGAAAGATTGGAAGTGGCAAGAAAGAAATGCTGTAAGAGATGTTCGAGAAGTCGCGAGCTACTTCACCCGAGTAGATAGGACTTTCTTTGATGGTCTTTACGAAAAATCAAGTGGACTTAAATTTCAAGTAACTCAATATATGTTATCTCAAATTCCGGGGGATATTTCTTTAGAAGAACTTCAAAAAAATCCTTGGTTTTTACAATTTTTTCCATTGGGAGATATTTATCATCAAGGTCCAGATGCTTACAATGGAACTGAAAACTGGGATATGCCTGAAGAATTCCCCACAAGTAATCTTCAACACAAGTATACAAACAGAGCATTAGTAAGATTCAGAAATTGTTTAGCTTACTGTAATTTTTGTTTTGAGGCATTGGGAACATTAGAAAAGGATCCTAAACCAGAAAAAATATTCAAATGGGGAGATTGGGAAAAGTCTTTAGAATATTTGGCAAGTCGTCCCGAAATAGAAGAAGTTGTTTTAAGTGGCGGAGAGCCATTACTTTTGCCTGACTTAAAATTAGAGCAAGTATTGAGAGATATTTCAGAAATTCGTAGTGAGGATGAAAAACCAAAAATAAGATTTAAGAGAATACATACAAGAGTTTTGAGTCATAATCCATATAGGGTAACAGACGATTTAGTAAAAACTCTTAAAGATTATAGAGTTAATGAAATAGCTTTCCACATTGCCCATCCATCAGAAATAACCGATGATTTCAGAGAAGCAATTTATAGAATTAGAGAAGGCGCAGGAAGATATGCTCCGATTTTGGCAACACACACTCCTTTATTAGGAAATATCAATGCAAGTGCTGAAAAATTATGGGAATTATTTGGGCAACTTTATGAACTAAACATTAAGCCATATTATCTTATTCATACTTTCCCGCATACACCATTCGCAAATCAGCAAAGGGTATCTGTAAAAGATGGAGTTAAATTAATGAAACAATTAAAGAGACATAAATCAAATATAGCGATTCCTGAATATATTGTCGCTCATTATAATGGAAAGATTACTGTGCCTTTGGAATTAAATGGTACTCCAGAATTTCAATACACAAAAGATGAACAAGGTAATCCTATTGTGAAATTCTTGAATTGGAAAGATAGATGGGTAACATATCCAGATTGTGAAGATAGAATAAATTCTTAAAATTTCAGATTTACCTGACGCTAACTTTACAGCTCAATAAATCGTTAGCTTTATAAACTAATTTTTAACACTCCATTAAAAATGGAAAATCTAAAAGGAATAGTAAGAATTGTCAACACGGATATAAT
>JBBSZB010000072.1:0-1062 GCA_038044965.1 Nanobdellota archaeon | reverse complement strand
TACGACAATGAGTACGGCTACACAAACAGAGTTATTGACGTGCTGAAGATGTTGAGATGAAATCCAAACATTTAAATATAACCATTATCTAGGTTATAATAACTATAATTAAGGTTATAAAATGGATTTGATACAATTCTTAAAAACAAATAAAAATTCTAGGAAGATTTTCGGAGAAAGAGAAATAAAAATAATAGAAAAACAGCTTAATGGAGTAAACCTCACACAATCGGAAAAAAATAGACTTTCAAGAGACATAAGAGAGAAATTTAGGTTTATTGAGGAGGCCTCAAAATTTGAAGATGAATTTGAATTAAAAAAAGGGGCAAAAATCAAAGATATTATTGAAGAAACAAAAAAAATCATCCTTGAAGATGAACTTTCCAAAAAAATTAAAAATATATTCTTGTTTGGAAGCACAGCAGAAAGACAAAGAAGTTTTCGCTCCGATATTGATATCGCTATAGAATTTGATAAAATAGACAAGTACGAAGCTAAGCTTTTTATAAGAAGAATGTTAAGAGAATTAAAAGAGAGTGTTGATGTAAATATTTACAATCTGCTCCCTGAAAAAGTAAAAAAAGAAATTAATGATAAGGGGAGAATTTTATGGATGAAAGAATAAAAGATAAATCTGAAGAGATAGTGAGATTTCTAGAACAATTAGAAGAAATTACTCCTAAAGATTATGGAGAGTATGAAAGAGATTTCAAAACAAAGGCTGCGTGTGAGAGGTATTTTGAAAAAATTGTTGAGGCATGTGAGGATTTGGCCTTTTTAATTCTTAGGGAAAAAAGTATAAAAATTCCTGAAAAAGAAGAATCTGTTTTCTTCATTCTTTATAAAAATAATTTAATAAATGAAGATTTATATAAAAAATTAAAAGAAGCAAAAGGCATGAGAAATATAATCTCTCACCAGTATGGCAATATTAATGATGAAATTGTTTTTGAATCAATAACATCTCAATTAATTAAAGATATCGAAGAATTTATGGAGAAAATAGTATGAAACCACAATTAATTACAAAAATAAAGAATCTTCGCGGGAAGAAAGTTCTTG
>JBBSZB010000071.1:0-2966 GCA_038044965.1 Nanobdellota archaeon | reverse complement strand
AATTATTATTGTTTTTATACTAGGAGTTTTATCTGAGTTTGGATTTCTTAAGTTTGTCTTTGATTTTATTTTAAATTTGGTTAAGTAGCTATTTCAGAAGTTTCAGCAATTCTTCCTTAGCAGTTTTGAAATCAGCCCTTCTATTGCTGAGTTTCATAACTTCTCCTATAAGAAAATTAAGAGATTTTTCTTCTCCGTTTTTGTAATCCTGAACTGCTTTTTTATTTGAACTTATTACTTTAATACAAATAGATTTTATTTCAGTGTCTTTTATTTTTGAAATGTCTTTTTTTTCTTTTATTGAAAATGATTTTGGTATAAATTCATTCATTATCTGCTTTGCTTTTAGCTCTGTTATTTTTTTATCTTTAACAGCATTTATCAGCTCTCCAATATGATGAGCTTGGATTTCAACTTCTTCCAAAGTTTTTTTGCTGTAATTTAAAACCCTTAAAAGTTCAATAGTTATCCATGAAATATGATTTTTTACTTCTACATGATTAGAAAGCTCTTCAACTAGTTCAACTAATTCTAGGTTTTTAGCAAGTATTTTTGCATCTTTCTCAGCTATTTTATGTTTTTTAATTAGTTTTTTTAGTTTTTCTTCTGGAGTTTCAGGAAGATTTGATTTTATAGAATTTACAAGTTTAACTGATATTTTTATTACAGGTAAATCGGGATCTGAAATAAATCTGTAATCTGCTTGTGATTCCTTAGTTCTCATAGGCTCTGTTATATTTTTTTGTGAGTTCCATCTTCGGGTTTCTTTAAATTTTGGTTTTTCTTTTTCATGCCTTTTTTCTTCATAATCTATTGCTTTTACTATATCTGATATAGAATGAATGTTTTTTATTTCAGTTCTTTCGCTTTTTCCTTTTATGTTTACATTTACATCTGCTTTTATTCCAGATGATTTTTTTATTGCTTTAATATATGATAAAGTTATTATTAGGTTTTTCAGCCATTCTGCTACTTCTTGGCTGGATGTAAAATCTGGTTCTGTTACTATTTCTATTAATGGCAGCCCAGAACGATTATAGTCTATTTCTCCCGTTTCTGGATTCCATGCCGCAGGATCTTCTTCTAAGTGCAATTCTCTAATTCTTATTCCAAGGAATTTACCATTTTCTCCTACTGGAATTGCATAGCTTCCAGATAAAGTATTTTGATAACCTTTTGGCAAGTCTGGCCAGTTATAGTGTTTTCTTTGCCAGATTAAATTTTTTTTATCATCAGTATTAATTTTTGTGTTTAACATTAAACCTATTTGAACAGCTTTTTTTATTGCTTCTTTATTTGGTAGCATTGGTTTGCTTCCTGGTTGTCCTGTACATATAGGACATATAGTTGTGTTTGGTTTTTCTCCTTGAGTTGAGCAATTACAAAACAATTTTTCTTTTGTTTTTAGATAGCCGTGAATTTCAAGTCCTATTAATACCATTTTTATAATAAATTTGAATAGTTTTTAATTGTTCTTATTTTTTTTAATATTTTTACGATTAACAATAGTTAATCATAAGGTATAAATACTTCTTAACATTAGATTTTTAACACCTTTTTATAATAAATAAGCTTTTATTTAAGCAGGGCTGGAGACAACTATCTCGTATGGACAAGATTATCAAAGAAAAAATAAGCGCAGACCATCTTCTTTATGTGAGTTTGAAGTATACTAAGACCTCTGAAGTAATTGTCAATCTTATACTAAGATGGACAAGTATGATTAATTATTCTTTTGAAAGAATGCTACAACATGCTAAAAAGAAGAAAATGATTAAATTAATTCCTGGTTCTCCTAAGCCTAAAATTGACCTTTTAAAGGAGTTGTTTAAAAACAACAAGGAGGTTATGGATACAATTGAGCTTTATGAGATGTTTAAAAGAATTGATGAGCTGAAAAAAGAGTCTGAGGGAGAGTTTAGGAAAAATGTTGCGCTTAAGGTTTATTACAGGGGGGATGTGGTTAAAGTAAATTTAGACAAATTGAAAGAATATTCAATAATTTTAGAAAAGTTTATAAATTATCTTAAACAGTTTCTTTCGTCTTAATCTAGTAACTAAGGCTACTATAAGTGAAATGACAAGATCTATTATAATAACATCTGGCAAAGGGGGTGTTGGTAAAACCACATCTGCTGTTAATTTAGCTACAGCAATGAATTCTATGAATGAAGATGTTACTTTAGTTGATTTAAATTTAACAACACCTAATGTTGGTTTACATTTAGGAGCTCCTGTTGTACCTATAACTCTTAACCATGTTCTTAATGGTAAGGCTGAATTAGTGGATGCTATTTATGAACATGAATCTGGCACTAAGATTATTCCTAGTTCACTTTCTGTTAGGGAGTTAAAAAAATTAAACCCTAAAAGTTTAAATTCTATTAGTAAAGGCATTAGAAAAATATCAGATATAGTTATTTTTGATGGAGCTGCCGGTCTTGGACAAGAAGCAACTAGTGCTATATCTTTAGCAGATGATGTTGTAATTATTACAAATCCTGAAATGCCTTCTGTTACAGATGCTTTGAAAACAGCTAAAATTTCAGAAGAAATGGGCAAAAATGTTTTAGGAGTTATTATTACTAGAGTTAAAGGTAAAAAAAGTGAAATGTCTTTAGAAAGTATTAATGAAATGTTAGAGTTACCTATACTTGGTGTGGTACCAGAAGATGATAATATCCAAGAGGCTTTGTCTAGGAGAAATGCTATTACAATTACTCATCCAAGGAGCAAGGCTTCAAAAGCCTATAATCAGATAGCTGCTAAGATTTTAGGCAAGAAAGTTGAAGAAAAGGGGTTTTGGTCTAGGCTTTTTGGGTTGTGATTATTTAAGTTTGAGGAAGTATGAGTTAAACGCCCTATGATTAGTTAATTCACCTAGAACCTTATCATTCAATAAATCGTTTTTTCTTACCAAGTAAGAATAATTCTTAGTTTTGGTGTTGTTTTCTTACCAAGTATGA
>JBBSZB010000070.1:0-5448 GCA_038044965.1 Nanobdellota archaeon | reverse complement strand
CTTCTTTAAAAGAATCTTTGCATATTTTTAATTCATCTTTGTAACTCTCTCTACAATCATTTAGTATTTCTTTCAAAACTTTATTAAACTGCTTTTTTTCAGTTTTGTTTGTCGGCAATGTTATATTCAAACTAGTAAAGTTAAGTAATGTAGTATTAATATTCCCACTTCTTATAAGCCTAATATCATAATTACACTGTTTATATTTATCTTTAGCATCATCAAAACAGTTATTTTTATCTCTTGTAAAATTAGCTACACATAAACCATGATTCATTCTTTCAGTGTTATTATGTTCAGTTTCATTCTCTTTAGTATTATTTTCAAACTTATCATGAGTTTTATTTTTATTATCTAAGCCATTTGAGTGCTCAGAACCCTTTGCAAATACTAAAGTTAAACTTACTAAAACAAGAACAACAAAAATACCTACTAATAGCTTTTTATTCATAAAAATCCAATAATTTCATGCTTTTAAACAATTTGTATCTTGTAATATTCATTTCATAGTATACATAAAAAGCTTTATAAAATAAGAAAACTAATATAAAATATGAAAAAGGGGATTGTACTATTAGTTTTCTTATTTATAGTGATAGACATGATTTTTAGCCTTTCTTTAGTTTTAGCGGATAATGATAATTCTGATAGTTTAGAAAATGATGGTAATAGTGATAATACTAATTCTAATGATAACAATGAAAATAAAGATAAGGGTAATTTAGATGATAGTGAAAATGACGCTGATAACCAAAATAACGAAGAAAGACTGGAAAACGAACAAGAAAATGAAGATGATGATAATGAAGGAGAAAAATTAGTTGTAAGCACAGAATCAAAATCTGAATTCAAGTATGAAGAAAAATCAAGTTTTATTGATGAAAATGGAAACAAGGTAAAAGTTAAGATAAAAATAGAAGTTAAGGAAGAAAATGGCAAGGTTGAGAAAAAGATAAAAATAGAATCAGAAGAAGATGACGATGATAAAAATGAATCAGAAGAAGTTGAAGTGGAAGATGAGTTAGAGATTGAATTAGAAAACGAAACAGAACGTGATAATAAGAGTGCAAAGAACATGACAAAAATAAAAATAAAGATGAAAAATGGAAATTCAACAGAGATAAAGGTTTTACCTTCAGTTGCTTCTGAAAAAGCAAGATCAATTTTTGAAAGTAGAAATTTCACTATAATCTTAAAGGAAATAGAACATAAAAATATTCCAAGAGTTGTTTACCACATAAAAGGAAACAAAACAGGAAAATTCTTAGGAATATTCAAGATGGAAGTTAAAATTCAGGGCGATATAGATCCTGAAACAGGGGAAATATTAGTAAAAAATGTGCCGTGGTGGGCTTTCTTATTATTCGGAGATAATAGTAATAGCCAGAATAATGAAAATGGTCGAAATAATACTGATACAAATCAAACAGAAATAAATAATACAATTGTAAATGACACAACAATTAATAATACGCTAACAAATACAACTAATTCTAGTGCTTAAAATTTATTCTCTTGAAGGCACTTGAAATGCATAAATATCATCTCCCAAATTAATAATTTTATTTTCTCTTAATTTTTTATCTAACTCATCTTTTAAATCAGGATATCCTTTATTAACAATTTTTGCAGCTTTTGCAAGACTTTTGGGGTCTTTAAACAATTCAACTAATTTTCCAAACCCCTTTCTACTTCTTAACATATTTATTGCCCATGAATGTTTATCTTCCATTCTATTTATTAAATTTTTATAGACATCATTATTAACAATACCTTTAGATTTTAAATAATCCCAGGCATTTTTATCTAGGGGAACTAAACTATGAGATTCTAATCCTAAATCTTGCATAACTTTAACCCCATCTTCCATTCTATCAACATAAAAGAGAATATTTTCTATTTTACCTCCAGAGTTTCTTATTGCTGGCACCCATTTATCTCTTGGAGAAGAGCCTTCATTATTCAAATCAGCAACATGTATAACATACTTATCTTTTAAAGAAGGTCCAAGCATTTTTCCATCTTTATAAATCATAACATGTGGAGCATTTAATCGAGCTGCAACAGGAAATGAAAATATCCAATCCCTACTTTCTCCACCAGAAATTACATTGTTAGAATAATCAAATATTTTACTAAAAGGAATAGAAGAAGTAATCAACTTAACCATATCTTTAACAGCTTCTGCATAATCATTTCCATCTTTCATAATATCTGCACTTTGAACATAATAAGGACCTATTTCTCCAGAAGTGTATGGGAAAAAAGAATCGCTAAACTGAAAACTGCCATTTTTAACAAGAATACCTAAATGTTTTTCCTGCAAACCTCTATCAACCATAAAGTTAGTTGGGAAAATTGCATTTAAAGTTTATTATACTTAATTCAATACATTTCAAGTATATAGTTAAATAAAATTGTCTAGTAGCACAATAATATTTAAAACTAATTAAATAATATATTTAAGATGAAAACAAACAGATTTTCTTTTCAAGCAAGCAATGATGAAACTGCTTCTAAATTAATAGCAGCTATTGAAAAGCTTCCCGAAGAGGTTTTTGAAGGGCTTCCAGCAAATGATAAAACAATTGTAGATTTAAGAATAGAAAAAGGTCAAGAAAAAATAGCAATAACACCCCCTCCTTATTCTGGAGAAAGGCTGATAATAAACTACCCAAAAGGATGTAGAAATCCAAGACCAAAAGCATCAAGAGAGTGTGCATGTTTTGGATATAAAGGAGAACATTATAAAGTTATTTTTTAAACTTCTTTAACCTATCAAGTTTTTCCTTAAGAACAGGCAGTTCTTCTTTAATCTCATCAATCCTTTTTTTCTTCTAGCAACCACTTCCAAGCAGGAAGAAGTTTTATTATTTTCCCTCCAAATTTTATCTTATCTTCTTGATCAAAGGTTATAATTAATCCTTCTTTGAGTTTAAACTTATTTAGGGCTTCTATTAAACCTGCTATTTCTCTTTCTTTATTTTTCTCGTTTAGTTCATAAGTGACTTGTATAGCTTCTTTAATTTTGTTTGCTTCTCTTATTACAAAATCACATTCATATTTGTCAGAATAATAAAACATTTCTTTCTCTCTTCTTTTTAATTCGATTGCTATTAAGTTTTCCAACAATTTTCCTTTATCTTCAGACATTCTGAAACCCATATTGACTAAAAAGCCATTATCCATGCAATAAACCTTTCTAGGATTTTGAATTTGGGTCTTTACAGAGTAATCAAACTTATTAATAAAAAAGAACAAAAATGAACTTTCAAAAGCTTCTAAAATAGACTTGACTGTTGCAATATTCTTAAGTTGGGACATTTTAGATATTGCTCTGAGGCTTATCAAAGAAGAAGGATTTGAGAAGAAAAAAAGAGCTATTTCTTTTATTTGTTTGTCTAATTTTGCAAATCTCTTTATTATATCTTTATAGAATATATCTTCATAGAGCTCTTTAATAACAATATCCTGCCCAGTAATAACTCTCTTAGGTATGCCTCCTATTTCAATAAAAAACTTCAACTCTTTACGTATTATTGATTGCTCTTTTAAATCAAGTTTCCAATTTTTTATAACTTTATTATTTGCTTGCAGAAACTCTCTAAAATTAAGTGGGGTTAAACTTAATCTTATTGATCTTCCTGTAAGAATTGTTGCTATCTCACTGCTTAATAACCTTGAATTTGAGCCAGTAATAAAGATCTTATACTTGTTTTTTATTCTGTCTATCCATTTTTCCCAGCCAGAAACTTCTTGAATTTCATCAATAAAAAGAAAACATTTTTCTTTATAGTTTTGTTCATTAATGAAATCTATTATCTTTTGAAAATCTTCAACTTCAAATTTTACAAGCCTATCATCATTAAAGTTTATATAAAAATATTCTCTATCTTTTAATTCCAATTCATCCTTTATTATTTTTAAGAGAAAGGATTTGCCACACCTTCTAATTCCAGTTATAACTAGGGGCATTTCTAGAGAAACCAATTTTATCGCCTTTTGAGTCATCTCTCTAGGTATTGTTGGATTTTCCTCTTCAAAGTCTTTCTGCTGTTCAAAAAGTATTGAGTATAATTCTTCCCTATTCATAATTTTTCTAGGATGCCCAGGTTTATAAACCTTTCTAAAGTGTAACATATTTTGTTACACTTATAGCATAAAGTGATACATATTTTGTTACACTTTATATCAGTAGCTTTTTGATAAAAGCTATATGTTCTATCGGTAGCTTTTAAATAGCAATATCCCCTAAATCTTTTCATTATCATTGAATAAAATAGATACTTTTTGTTCATTATCATTGAATAAAATATCTTATCAAGAACAATGACTAAAATCTTTTATGCAATACAATAGAATCATTTTAATAGTTTCTTAGCCTCTCTTCCAAAACAGGCAGCTCCTCTTTAATCTCCTGCGAATTCTCTTGTTTTTTTCATTTTTGTTATCTATATGTTTAGTAGGGTTATCTAAAACAATAATAAAAATAAATCTTGACATATTAAGAAAAACTCTTTATGACTTTTAATCTACATATTTTATGAATATTCCAAAATTTTTTCAAAGTTTTTAGATATTTACTAGAATAAACTATCTCTTTTTCTTCTTGCTTTTTGTATTATTTCTCTTCTTATTTTTTAGAGAGCCAGCAAGTTTTATCAATTTCTTAACTTTTGATTGCTTGCTCTTACCACTTAGGCCTCTTCCGCCCTTGTGTTTATTCTTTATTTTTTTTGTTTTCTTTTTTGCCATTCTATATAATAGGTATAAATAGGACTCGGTGAAGGAAGTGCCTTAAACACTTATTGAAATCAATCTTAACCTATCAACATGTTTTAAAGGTTATCTCCTTCGCGCCACAAAGCAAAGCTTAAAGGACACAGGTTTCGTAAAGAGAGTTATAGTCCTTTCTCCTTATTAATAGCTGAGTGCCCAACAGAGGCTTTTGTGGTCACATCCTTTTCAGGACAACCGATTAAATAAACAGTAAATTAAAGTATAAAAATTATTGTTGTAACTTTATAGTTAATTAATTAGTTACTTTTCTACACATCTATAGACAACATCTAACAAACTACCCAAAAGGATGTAGAAATCCAAGACCAAAAGCATCAAGAGAGTGCGCATGTTTTGGATATAAAGAACTTAATTATAAGGTTATTTTTTAAATCAGATGCGACAACAAATAAAATAGGAAAAATTAGATTATAAATCTATCTTGTACTAAAAGTTAACCATTGCCCCCTAAGGAAATATTCTCTTCTCTTTTGGAAGTTTTTTATCAACATAATCTGCAAGTGAAATATACTTAACAGTTATATCAACTTCAGAAGGATCATTTATTACTCTTTGCTCATGTTTTAATGAGCCATCTAAAAAATATTCTCTTGCTGTGACATCCTCTATGGGCTAAAGCCACACAGCGTCCTAGACGCTTATTGATTT
>JBBSZB010000069.1:0-4062 GCA_038044965.1 Nanobdellota archaeon | reverse complement strand
AAACAGCTTCTCCAATACCTGTTACTTCAGACAAAACAGGAGGTGACATTGTAGCAACCCCCATTAAATCAAAAACACCTGCAGCTTCAAGCTTTGCAACTGCAGCAGGCCCTATTCCAGGAAGATCACTTAATTTTGTTTCTTCCACAGCTTCCTTAATTTTTTTTGCCTCTTCTTTATCCATATTAACTCCAAAAATCACACATATATAAAGATTATTTCAATCCTAAATCTATTTCAAATCATACTCTCAACTGTTCAATTAAAGAATCTGCTTCAATTCTGCTAACTTTATTAACCATCAGCTCTGTAGTGTTAAAAACACTATTGCTTCTAACACTTCCCTCAAATAAAAACTCCTCTCCTAACAAATCATTTTTCTTTTTTTCAAAAAGCTCTTTATTTTCTAAAACTTCAAAATCAATGCCTAGTTCTTTAATTCCTTCGCTAAATACAACTCCTCTAATATTTTCACTGCCATCATCTAAAACCAAAGTTATTAAAGCTCTCTTCAAAGCAACAATTGTACCATGTTCTGCACATATATTATTTACAGCTTTTTTACTGCATTGTGGACAAACTTCAAAAAATCTTGGTTCAAAGATTTGCATAATAAAAGCTCTGTTTTTTATATTCTGCCCAGGTTTAACAGAATCTAAACTTCTTTCAGGAGTAAAACTCTCTGTTTTCACATTAGTTATTTGTTCTTTGCTTATTTTTATATCAGAAAAACTTCCTAAATGCAATTCATCATTTCTTATACTTCCATTACTTATTTCAATAACATCTCCTTCTTTTATCTTACTATTTTCAAATAAAGAAATATGATTAGTATCCCACAAAACTGTTCTTATATTCCCAGTTTCATCTGCAAGAGTCATAGCCATAACCTTGCTCTCAACACCATTTTTAGTTGTAAAATTTCTTATCGGGGCAATACTTATAATCTTACCAATTAAATTTACTTTTTTCATTCCAGACATTAGCTCATTAACCTTTAATTTTTCCTTATCAAAACTAATTCCTAATTCAGACGCAACTATTTGTGCACTTCCCTCTTTAGAGATTAAACCAGAAAGTTTAGCGCATTTAGTCTCAACTCTTCTGTTAATTTCTTCAATAGAAAGTCCAGATGATCTAGCTATTTTTTCAACAAGCTGATTATAATTTGTCATTATCTCTCCTTTTTTACCTCTTTATTTAGATCTTTTAACATAAGTAAAGATTATAGTTTTTAAGCATTGCCATATCAAGAATTATATAATAACTTATACAAAATGTCTGGTTCTTGACTATGCTCAAGATACCCTTTCCGATGTATCTTGACATATAGAAAAGTATCTGTCAAAAATAAAGATAAATTTTCAAGTGATAAAAGTCAATATATATAAATAGCAAAAGTTTAATAATGTAATGAAAAAAAAGACGCTTAAAATACTTCAAATAATCTCTTGGGTACTTGGTTTTATTGCCTTAGGGTTATTGTTGTACGGAATAATTATAAAACTTCTTAATTTAGGATAGTATGAAAGTTTCTAATCCTCTAACAATTCTTTCCCACATAATCAATTTTGGAATATTAATTTATCTCTTAGTAAACAGTGTGAATACTCAATGTTTTAAAACATCAGATTTAATTATAAGTTTTATAGGACTATTTATTTCTCTTTTTGTAAATATAGTTTCTGTATTAGAATCAAAAAATTAATTTAAATTCTAATTTAAACAAAAATTTCATCGATAAAAGAAAAACTGGCTAAACATTTAAAAACATCTTTTCATAAACAAAACAATGAGTTTAGCAGCTATTAAAATTAAAATAATGCCAGATGCTCCAGATGCAGATTTAGCAGAAATAGAGGCAAATGCAAGAGAAATACTAATTGACCAAGGCGGAAAAGTAGCTTCTATAGAACAAGAACCTATAGCATTTGGCTTAAAAGCAGTAATAATAACTCTAAGCATAGATGAAAACTTTGAGCAAGACCCTTTGCTTGATGCTATCCGTAAGTTAAAGGAGGTAAGCTCTGCTGAAATCATAGACTTCAGAAGAATTGGATTTTAAAAAACTAAACTGCTAAGCCAAGGATGAAACTTAACATTTTTTACAACATTTAATAATTTATATATTTTAAAATGAGATAAACAAAATTTAATACTAGTTCATCAACAAATCAATCAATGATAAATAAGGGAAAATATTGTATAGTTTAAAGGCAAATTACCTAAAAATTCATTGTTTACATAACACAAGATCTTACTAAGAACCAATTAAAAATAATTAATAATTAAGATTTCTTTTTACTTAATAGGATTTTCCTCATTTTTTGGAAATCCTTTTTCATACGTTTATCTTCTGCTACTTTATTAAACCCTTCATACATTTTAAGAAGTGAATACATAAAAAAATACGCAATAAACAAAACCAAAATAATAAAAATCCATGCAATAAGTCTTGTAACCCAAGATTGCTGACTATTAACAATTCCAGCTATTCTATCATAAAAAATACTAAACATATCTAACTGGGCTAAAATAATACTAACACTAACAGCTAAAACAATACTTAAAGGAATCTTTAGAGAAAGAAGCCTAAAAATATTAACAAAAAAAGCTGCAGAAAAAATCCAGATAAAAATAATAGCCCACATTTCAAAAGAAAAAAGATCATACTTATGATTAAACAAAAACAAAAAAACAGGATTAATTTTCTTAAAAAGATTATCAAAAAAAGCCACTGCTTTATTACCTAGTAATATTTTTTTCCACTCTTCTTTCAAATACTGCCACTTCACCTCAGCGCTGGACTGAATATTACCAGGGTTTAATTTCCCAGGATCATCTACACCAGTAACACCTTCAATAATTTTCCCAGGATCTGTACTAAATGAACTAACAAACGAAATAGATAAAAAAAACACTGAAAATAATAATATTAATACCAAGAATAAAAATACTATCTTTTTCATAATTATAATTAGATTCTTTATTATATAAAATTAATCACTACTTCTTTCTAAAAATTAGCCATAATACCAAAACAAAAACTGCTGATATAATAATTGGAATAGCATAATAAATTCCAGGATTGTTATAATATAAATCACCATACCGATAATACCAATCATAAAAGAAATAACTCCACGAATAAGAATAACCATGCAGAAAATTGTAAAATGGATAAGTAAAATATGCTGCAGCAATAAAAGCTATAACTAAAGCTATAGCTACAACAGGACCTCTTCTTTCATCGGAAAGCTTATCACCTCCTCTTTTAAAAATGCCTTGCAAGCTCAGATAAATAAAACAAAAGAAGACTAAAAAAAGTGAAACAAAAATAACCCATTCATTATTCAAGAAACTATCAGGTGTTGGAAAATAAAAATTTCCAAAAAACCCATTTCCTCCACCATATCCGCCATAATAACCCTGAGCAAAAACACTGCTAATTAATAAAATAAAACATGTTAATAGCAAAACAAACAAAAAAACTGCTTTTATATTCTTCATTGTATAATTATTAAACTCTCCTATATCCAACTATATTTTTACCATGATAAATTGGCACTTCGTTTATTCTTCTATTGCCCCCTCCGCCAGAAGATCTTAATAAAAATACTCCTATAACAAGAACAGCAATTCCAACACCTGTTAAAATATAATCTATTTGATTAATCTCACTTAAAAAGGGAAGAAAACTCTGAAAATAAACATTTGTAGGTTTGACTCCTGCAAGTAAAACAACTATTCCAGCAACAACTAACACATATCCAGGTATTTTCCTCATTTTTATCACATCTATTACAATATACTAAAATCAAAAAGAAATTAAAATATATAAAGCTTATGTCTCTATTAAGTCATAATCAAACCTAACATTTAAGTTCTTTATGTTCAAATGATCTCACATCTCTCTAAAAGTATTATAAAAATAACCTAATATTACAATCTATGAACTAATCAATAAGGTAAAAGTATTGTATTTTTAAGGATAAATTATGTTAAAATATAAATTATTATTCTAGTATGTTTAATTATTAGTCAATTAAAGTATAATGAAAT
>JBBSZB010000068.1:0-8736 GCA_038044965.1 Nanobdellota archaeon | reverse complement strand
CAACAACTGGAGATTATGGTGCGCTTGCAAATCTATTTGGAGTTAAAAGTGCTGTTGGTGGAAATTTATTACAAGGAGTGCAGTGGGCAGGAATTGCATATTTTGTTGTTCCCATGATTGCAAATGCACTTGGGTTGCAAGATTCAACAACTAAAGCATTGCAATATGCAGTACCAGCTGGATTATTTGCATATAATGCTGCTCAGGCTTTAGGCCAATCTGGAAGTGGTATTGCTCAAAGTTCTGTTGGTTCATGGATAGGAGGTCATGCTGCTATTTTTGGAATTGGAGTTGGAGTTATTGTATTTGTGTTAATGTATAAAAAAGTAAGTTATGATAGAGTTGACTTTAGTTGTAATCCTTGGCAAGCTCCAATTGGAGGAGATGATTGTGAAAAATGTAATGACGGTATGAATCCATGTTCTGAATATAGATGTAAATCTTTAGGCCAGGCATGTGGAATTGTAAATAAAGGTACTACAGATGAAAAATGTGTATGGTTAAATCCAAGAGATGTAACTTCTCCGATAATAAAAGTCAGAGAAGATGCACTTAAAATTGAATCTACAAATAAACTAACTTGTGATTATACTAATTTAGCTCAGAGACCTAGTGGGGGAGGAACTTCAATAGAGTGTAAAGAAACTAAAAATAATTGCTTGCCTGCATTTACTCCGTTTGAATTTGGAATACAAACTAATAAACCATCTCAATGTAAAGTAGATTTCAAGCTAACTAAAGGTTATGAAGAAATGGCTTATTATTTTGGAGAGAGCAATTTATTTGATTACAATCATACTCAAAGATTAAATATTCCAAATAAAAGAGCAGTAGAAGCTTTAGCTCAAAGCCAGAATGATAGTTTAGATGGAGAAACAGGAATATTTATAGAAAATAATAATCAGTATGATCTTTATATTAGATGTACAAGTGCAAATGGTTATTATAATCCAGATCCTTTTGTAGTTAGTTTTTGTGTTGATGACGGTCCTGATGCCACACCTCCACAAATTGTAGAAACATCTATAAGAAATAATCAGCCAGTTCAGTTTGAAGTTAATGAAGTTCCAATAATTGTTTATACAAATGAACCTGCAAGTTGTAAATGGAGCAGAACTGATCAGCAATATGATAAAATGGAAAATGATATGCAATGCACAAAAAGCATTGTAGATATGGATGCTAATTTGCTATATCCTTGTAAAGGAACTTTAACAGGATTGCAAGATAGAAAAGATAATGTATATTATTTCAGATGCGAAGATCAGCCATGGGCAAAAGAAGATGAAAGAATTTCTATGCAAACAAGTTATAAACTTACATTAAAGGGAACTCAGCCTTTGAATATTAAAGAAGATTCTATCAAGCCAAAAGCTAATGAAATTGTAACAGGAGCAACATCATCTGTAGAAGTTAATCTTGCTTTAGAAACAGAAAATGGTTATGATGCTGGAAAAGCTGAATGCTATTACAGCAATGATAATAAAAACTTTGTGCCTATGCTTCAAACAAATTCTTTTGAACATAATCAAAGACAGGATTTAGCACAAGGAAGCTATACTTATTATTTCAAGTGTGTAGATTTAGGAGGAAATACTGCTTTAGGACAAACTAGTTTTGAAGTGTTTGTAGATACTTTTGCACCAATGGTTGTAAGAGTGTTAAATGATGCTAGCAGATTAAAGATAATAACAGATGAAGATGCCAGCTGTTATTATTCAACAAATGAAAACACTAAGTGCAATTATGAAATCAGCAATAACTCAATTGCTCAGCTTATGCCTCATGAAATTCAAGATGATAAAAAAGAACATTTCGCTGCATGGGATATAAAGAGTAATTATTACATAAAGTGTAAAGATATAAATGACAAGCAACCAGCTCCAACACAATGTTCAATTATTGTAAAACCAGAAGATTTAGCTGAAGAAGAATAATTTCACTTTTTAACAAATTCTACATTTTGGAAATTTCTGAAATCTTCATCACCTGTAAGAAATTTAACCTTATACCTTTTTGCAATAGTGTAACCAATAGCATCTGGAATTGATAATTTTCTGTTTTTAGTTTTTAAGTCCATAGCTTCTTTAATATCATTTAATGTAACATTTACTATAAAATCAAAGTAATCTTTTGTATACTCCTCAGCAAGATCTTTTTTCATCTCTTTTTTTAAATTATAGTTAAGTTCGGCTATGTTAAAAATAGTGGTTATAATTAAGGAATTTATATATTTCTTAAAATTATTATTTCCTTTTATAATTTCAATCAAAGCATAAGTATCAAAAAAATAAATCTCAACTCCACCATTATCTCCTCCATTATTCATCCCAAGATTCTCTGTCTGATTCATCTAACATCTCCTTTGTAGCTTTCTTAAACTTAAAAGTACCAAAATGTTTCTTCAAAGGGTTTCCTCCCTTTTTTATAAATATGGCTAAAACATCTCTGTCTGAAATACCTTCTAATTTAATTTTCTCCATAGGTACAACTATGCCAAATGATCTTCCCCATCTTTTTAGTTTAGCTTCTATTTCTATCATTTTAAATTTATGATTATATCAATATAACCATATTTATAAATTCTTCTGTAATCTAAATTTGTTTACAAGCCTCGCCTTCGGCTCGGCTGTTTTTTATGTGTCTTCTTCAAAAACCATGGTTTTTTCAGAAGGTATATTAATTATTAGATTATTGGTATTAAATCAAAAGATAAGGTAATGAAATATTAATCATTTGGCATTAGAAAGTAAATTTAATTTTAAAAAGATTCATGCATAATATGTTAAATTATCAACTAAACTTGTTTTTTATATATTCTATAAGCTCTCTTCCTGTAAGCTTTGCACTTGATGGTCCGCTCCTTATATAAAACTCTTCTTCTTTTTCATATTTTAAGAAAACTGGTTTTTTACTAGATATACATTCAATTTTCAAAACATGCTTATCACTAACTGAAAAAAGTTCAAATTCGATAAACGGCATAAATTCATTTCCTATAGAACTTTTAAGAATATTTGTAAAATATAACTTCAAAGAATCATTATCTCTAAAATGATCTTTTTCCAAACCATTTATTTTCCCAGAATCATCAACACCTATAAGCAATATTCCTCCATCAGAATTCAAAAATGCTGTAATTGTTTTTAGTACTGTATGTTCTATTTTATTGTCTATTTCTCCTGTATGCAAATTAGTTCTTATTGTTGATTTAAACTCTAAATTCTTACTCTCTCCTTTTTTTACTAATCTTAATATTTCCTGTGAACTTGCTTCAATAGTATCTCTTTTCTTAAATAAAATTGGGTTTTTCTCAATGATTTTTACAATAAATTCACTTACTACTTTCACTTTTCCATCTTTCATATAATAAAATCCTAAAACTGCAATTATCAAAGCACCTATGCAATTTGATATTATGTCTAACATTGTATCAGCTAAGCTTTTTTGGAGATAAAAACCTAAGAAATAATCTAAGGAAAACTCTGCTACTTCCCATAAAGATCCTATTGCTATTGTAAAACAAAAAGCTAGAAATGAAATAATTACAGGATTTGCCCTTATTTCTTTGTCTTTATAAAAAACGTAAATAACACTAAAACCAACAAAACCTAAAAGTATTGAAGCAGAAATATTTAACAAAATATCCCACCACCAAAATTCTACAAATAACCCCCTAACTTCTCCTAAGAATAATGAACCATAAATAAACATTATAATAATTATCTCATATAATTCAGAGATTTTAATTTTAAATAATCTTGAAATTATCACTGGAAGAAATGTTGCAATTAAACCTAAAACTGAAAATAACATCACTAACTTCCTGTCAGAGTATAAAGCACCCAAAAAAGCTAAAATTAATAAAAACCTTATTAAATTAATTATTATTAATCTAAATTTCCCAGAGCTAGCCTCTTTTTCCATTTTTTAATTAAATACCCCAGGTATAAATAATTATATGATTTTTTATATGGGAATAATATCAGCCAATAAGAAAAAATAGAGTAATTAGCTTAAACCATAATAATCAACATATTTATCATTAATATTTTATTTACATGTAATTAAAATTTTTAGTTTTAATATATTAAATACCTACAATTTATCTTTAAATTGGTTATCTGATACATAATATAAAGTAAACCTTGAATCTTGACTAATTTATCTTTAAATCACACAATACTTTTCCTTATTTATCATTTGTTTACAGATTAGTTTTTATTAAATTACATTTATGATATTTTCAAAGATTTATGAAATTGTTAAAATATTATGCATAATGTTAAGTTTGATATTTGACTTAACACATAAGAAAGGTTTAATAATTCTTTTTTGTTTTTTTATCTATGAAGAATATTAAAAAAAAGAGTTTTAAGGGTCAGATTGACATATCATTTGGGATGATTTTTTCCATAATATTAATAGCTATTTTTCTTGCTGTTGCTATTTTTGCAATAAAAGCTTTTCTTGATTCAAAGAAATCTATTAATGAAGGAATTATAATTCGTGATTTGCAAACAGAAGTTGACAGAATATGGAGAAGTTCTCAAGGAGAGACTAATTATAAATTTGAAAGAAAAATAAGTGAGAAAATAACACATGTTTGTTTTTATAACAGAGATAAAGTTATTAGTGGAGGATTTCAGGATATTGGAAAAGAATTAAAAAGAATTGCAAGTCCTGATGCTAACTTTTATTTTTACCCTTATAGAGCATCTAATTTAGAATCAGCTCAAATAAAAAATGTTAATATGGTGATGAGCATGAATCCTTATTGCATTCCTACAGAAGGAGGATTTATTGAAATTAGGCTTTCAAAAGATGTTGGGGAGAGTTTAGTTAGAGTTGCATAAAAATGTATAAAATAAAATGAATAAAAGAGGATTTGAATTTTCATTTGTATGGTTGTTTTCAATTTTAATAGGGACAATTATAATCTTTCTTGCAATATATACTGCTACAAAACTTATAGGAAGCAATGAGTATGAAATAAACACTAAAACAGCTGCTGATTTAAGAAATATTTTAAATCCATTAGGAACTAGTTTTGAAGATTCTAAATCTGAAAAAATTGAATTGATTAAAGATACTAGAGTATATGTAACATGCAATTCTGAAAAAGGAAGTTTTGGAGAGAACAGAATACAGCTGTCTGAAAAAAGTTCTTTTAAAGATTGGACTGAACCAGGAGGAGATGTTTCTATAGAAAACCAGTATTTGTTTGCTGAAAATAGGATACAGGGAAGAACTGTTTATTTTATAATTACTCCTTTTGAAATGCCATATAAAGTGGCTGATATAATGTCTGCTTTTAGTGACGAGTATTGTTTTGTAAATACTCCTGACAAAATAAAAAAAGAAATAGAGTCATTAAAAGGAAATGTATTACCCATAAATTTTAGCAGTTCTCCTAGTAAATGTGATGAAAAAAGCATAAGTGTTTGTTTCCAGAGCAATGGATGTGATATTAATGTTAGAGGAACTTGTTCTGGCCAGGATTGTGAAGGTAATTTATTTAAAAATGGTCTTGTAGAAAAAAATAATACGCAAATGTATTATAGTGATGGTTTATTATATGGAGCGATATTTTCATCTCCTGAAAACTATCAGTGTAATGTTAAAAGATTAGCTAGAAAACTAGGTTATGTAAGTGAAGTTTATTCTGAAAAAGCAAGGCTTTCTGCAACAAGATGCAATACTGGTTTGCAGTCAGATGCTGTTTTATTATCTAAACTTGCTGAAAATTATAAAACTCTAAATGATTTGAAACTAATTGAAGCTCAGGCAGATATAATAAATACAAAAAACACAGCTTTGGGGGAGTGTAATTTATACTGATAAATTAAAAATAAGAGGTAATATAATCATCAAATAACCTAAATGGTAAATCAATGTAAATTAGGAAAAGGATGGTATGTTTAAAATAAACCTTTTAGAAAAAGGTTTCCAAAATGAACCTTTGGAAAAGGTTCCCAAAACGAAAAATAAAATGAAAAGAGAAAAAATAAATAATAAATTAATGAGAAATTAAGAAAGGTATTGTGTGTTTTAAACCTTTTAAAAAAAGGTTTCCAAAACTAAAAAAATGAGTGGTAAAAAGGAGATAAGAAAAAGGAAAATAATAAAATGAGAAAGTTAGGACAGTTAAAGATACAGCAAATGGTTTTTATGATAATAGCTGTTGCTTTATTTTTTATACTTGCAGCCTTATTCTTTTTTGCAATTAAAACAGCTAATTTATATCAGGCAAGCATTGAGTCTGAAAGAGATAAGTCTATTGGGTTAGTTATAAAGTTAGCTTCAAGTCCTGAATTTTCTTACAGGGGGATTAGCAATGGTGTTGATAGTGATAAATTAATGGCTTTAAAAAAACAACCAGAATATAGAGATTATTGGGGTATTAATGGAATAAGTGTTAAGAAACTATATCCAGAATATCCTGAAGTAGAATGCAATACTGGAAATTATCCTAACTGCACCGATATTATTTTATTTAAAAAAGAAGGAGATACAGCTCAGTCAGCTTCATCTTATATTTCATTGTGCAGAAAAGATATTACAGGCGGAAGAGCTTATGATAAATGCGAACTTGCATTAATGATAATTGAAACAAGAGAAAATGAGTTTTAGGCTTTAAAATGATATGGAATAAAAAAGCCCAGGAAGAAATGGTAGGATTTGTACTTATAGTAATAATAGTTAGTATTATGGGAATTATAATTTTAGGGATAAGTTTAAACAAACCTAGAAACATTGAAGCACAGACAAGCGCTGAATTAGACAGTTTTTCTAGTTCAATACTAAGTTATACTACTAACTGTGAAATACCTGAAACAAATCCTAGAAAAATAAGGGAGCTAATAAAAGATTGCAGGCAAAATGATATGTGTTCTAATGGACAAAGTCCTTGTCAAATTTTAGAAACAACATTAAAAGAACTTGTAAAACATAGTTCTTATGTTGTTAGAAATGGTTCTTATACTAGGTATTTTAAGATAAGTGTTTTAAATGAAATAAGTAATAAAACTTATAGTGATGTAATATCTCCTGTTAGTGAGGGAAATGAGCAAGAGTGTGTAAGAAAATTAGCAGATACCCAGCCATTAAATACTGGTTTGGCTGAAAACAGCATATTTAAGATAGAAGTGTGCTATAGTGAAAGAAATAGATGATTAATCAAAATTGTATTTCTTTCCCTTGATGGCAAAGTCATAACTAAAAAATTATCAATGTCATTTGCTATATAAAGATTAAAGCAATGTATTTATAATAAAGTTTCAGATGCCATAAAGTTCTTTATCCATTTCTTTCATTAACTGATCTGTTGATTTCTTAAATTTGAGAGTTCCAAACATCTTTCTAAGATTAACCTTTTCATTTTTGTTAATTATAACTTCTATTTCATCACCCTCTTTCAAATTTGTGTTTTTTATAGCTTTTAATGGTACAACTATAATATATGAATTTCCCATTTTTCTTAGTTTTGATTTGATTTCTATCATTTTTACATAAGATAACTATACTATATAAATTTTCCAGCATTAAAGATTAGAGTAAACATTGTATTAAATTCTAACTACAATGTTTATCACACTGGCAGTTATTATTGGTTTATGAGTTATTCTGTTATTTGATTTTTCTTCTATAAGCTCTAAAAAGCCGAATTTCTTCAATAACATAACGTCATCTCTTACACTTTTAAAATCCCTATCTAGATATTTAGCAAGCCTGTATATTGAGTTTGGTTTTTTGTTTTTTACAACACTTAAAAGCCTTGCTTTTTCATTGCTTAATAACTGCCTTAATATTGAAAGATCTTGTGTATTATAATCTTCTTTGCTGTCTTTTTTATCATCTTCCCCATATCCTGTATAGCCTTTAAACTTCCTAAATACAGAACTAAATGTTCCTTCTTTTTCATGAATTTCAATTATTCTTGTTTTTTCTGCCATCTTCTTTTTCTTTCAGTTTTTGGAAACCTTTTTTTAAAAGGTTTAAAATACACAATATCTTTGCCTTATTTTAATTGCTAATAGGTAATACTTTTCCTGATTTACATGTATTTTATCTTTCCATTTACTCTTATTTTTATATAATTATCCTTTAAATATACCATCATTTTCTTTATTTATACATATTTTACCTATTATTTTTGATTTATTTTCTACTATTTCTTTTACTTTTTTATTTTAAGTTTATACATAATATCTTTTCCTGATTTATACTTTATTTGTTCTATTTTTCCTTTAGTTTTCGTTATCGACGATAATTAATATATGGTATTTTTACCCATATATTACCTAGCTATACTTTAATATATCTGGACTATATAGGTTCAAATATGCCATATATGGTAATAAAAGCCATACTAGTTAATAAATGTTTCGATTCTACTAATTGTTAAAAGTGTTACTATGCCTTGTGACAGCACAAGGTTTATAAATAGAACTAATAAAAACCATAGATATTCGGTATAAAAATGAGGAAATTCAAAAACTTTATAAAGCAATTTTCTTTCTATTAAATGTTAAAGAAATTAATTGCCGACGACACCTTAACAGGGTAAGTGAGTGTTAGTGATATTCTCTAATATATCACTAATCTGCCGACATATGAGGTCGAAAAAATATGAAAAAATATGAAAGGAGGTTTAATTAAAAATAATATGCGATTTAATTTTAGAAAAATCGCTTCTGTTTTAGCAAGCGCAGCTATGATTGGTAGTACTATAGG
>JBBSZB010000067.1:0-3056 GCA_038044965.1 Nanobdellota archaeon | reverse complement strand
GCTACAATGTCACCTCCTGTTTTGTCTGAAGTAACAGGTATTGGAGAAGCTGTTTGCAGAAAAGCTATTCAGGCTGCCAGAAAAATGCTGGATCTTGGTTTTATGGATGGTTCTGAATATGAAATGAAAAGAAAAGATATTAATTATATTTCTACTGGAAGCAAAAATATTGATAATTTGTTAGGGGGAAAAGGAGTTGAAAGCAAGGCTATTACTGAGGTTTTTGGGGCTTTTGGTAGTGGGAAATGTGTAAGTAAAGATACAGAAGTGTGTTATTTTAATGATACAAGAATGCATGTAGAACAGATTCAGGAGAGTTATGAAAAATATAAAAAATCTAATGGAGAGCAATTAGTAGATGGGGGTTCTGCAGTTCCTATTTCTAGTGTAAAAGTTTTAGCATGGTGTGATGGAGAGTTAAAAATTGTAAATGCTTCTAATTTATATAAAGAAAAAGTTCCAAAATTATATATTATTAAAACCAAGAGGGGAAGAATTCTTAAAACAACTGGAGCACATCAAATCCTTAGTTTTAATAATGGAGTTAGTTGGAAAAAAACTGGTTTATTAAATAAAGGGGATTTGATAGCATCTCCTAAAGATATTAATATGGTTAGTGAAAATATTTATGACGAAGATGATGCTTATTTTCTTGGATTATTTGTTGCTGAAGGTGGTTTTAATCCATTTTCTATTTCAATTTCTAATGTGGAAATAAAAAATTGGGTTTGTAATTATATAAATAATAAGTTTGGATATTTTCCTAGTGTTAGAGAAGATCGAAGAAGGCCTAATGTTGTTTATACTATCTTGTTAAGGGATAAAACAAGAGTTATCATGGATGGGTTAGATAAGTGTAATTCTTCTTCAAAATTTATACCAGAAGGTATTTTTTTATCTAATGAAGAGGTTATCTTATCTTTTTTAGGAGGGTATTTAGATGGTGATGGGGAAATATCTGATTTTGATATTTCTATGACAACCAAAAGTAAAAAACTTGCAACTCAATTAACTTATCTTCTTATGAGAATTGGAGTTTCTGCAACTATGAGAGATAAATTTGTAAATGGAGATTTATTTAAAATTATTAGGATTTCTGGTGAAGATAGAGAAATAATGAAAAATGTTAAATTTAAAACTAAAGAGTTTAATCCAAGTATTAGAAATAGTTATTATGGATATCCGAGGATAATAATTGATTTTATTAGTAATTTGTATAGAGAAAGTATTGGAAGTAATAGGGGAAGACTTAGAAAAGAGATTGGGAAATATAATGGTAGCACAGCTTATAGAAATCTTGTTGCAAGTTCTTTAGCAAAAGCTATTAATTCAAATACTTTAAATAATATTGAGGAAATTTTCCAAAGACAAAAAGATGAATTTGTTAAAATTATTAAATTATTGGAAGAGGAAAATTTTTCTATTGATTTATTAAAAGAGTTTTACCCAAAACTGCCTTTTGCATTTAATAGCCTTGCCAGTGATATGGGATTAAAAAAAAGTTCTATTGGAAATTATTACTCAAGGAAAATTCCAGCTAATAAATTAGAACTTTTAAAAAATTTAATTCTTAATGAACTTAAAACTAGGGTTGATGTTATTTGTTTGGCTTTGGAATTGATAAATGAAATAAAGCTGTTTAATTGGGATGTTGTTGAAAGTGTTGAAGTCATGGATTATAATGATTATGTTTATGATTTTGTTGTTCCTGAAGGACATTCATTTGTTGGAGGGAATATGCCTACTATGATGCATAATACACAATTAGCTTTATCTTTGGCTGTGCATGTGCAGTTGCCTAAGGAAAAAGGAGGGCCTAGTGGAAAAGCTGTTTATATTGATACAGAAGGAACTTTTAGGCCTGAAAGAATTAAACAGTTCGCTGCAGGTATTGGAGCAAATCCTGAGAAAGTTTTGAAAAATATTTTTGTTGCTAGAGCTTTTAATAGTGATCATCAGATTTTACTTGTGGAAAAGATAGGTGAGATGATTAAAAATGGAGAGCCAATAAAATTAGTTATAATTGATTCTTTAACAGCTCATTTTAGAGCTGAATTTGCTGGAAGAGGAATGTTGGCTGATAGACAGCAAAGATTAAACAAGTATTTACATGATTTAATGAAGTTAGCTGAACAAAGAAATTTAGCTGTTTTTGTTACAAATCAGGTAATGTCAAATCCTGCTATGATGTTTGGAGATCCTACAACTGCTATTGGTGGGAATATTGTGGGGCATGCTTCAACTTATAGAATTTATCTAAGAAGAAGTAAAAAAGATACAAGAGTTGCAAAATTAATTGATAGCCCTAATTTGCCGGATAATGAAACTGTTTTCCAGGTTACAATGGATGGCTTAAAAGATGTTGAGCTGAAGCCTAAGGATGAATAACATGGATACAGCTATGGTTCAAGAAGTTGATGAAGGAACTGAAGAAAAGAAAAAAGCTTCAGATTTAGATATTGTGTTTAGTGTTTTAGCTTATCTTGTTAGGGGTGGTACAATTGCAAGATGTGAAGATATTAAAAGCCAATTACAAAGAGTTTTTAGTGTTCATAAAGATCATCATTTAATTAAAGATAGTTTCTATTTTAGACCTTCACCTATTGATTTGTTTTCTGGGAATTTGGATGATGTTGCTGGAGCTTTAAGAATTTCAGGAACATATGAAGTTGCTGGAGATAGGATGGACGCTTTAATTCATCCTGAAATTTATGATTATGCAAAATCAGATATTTTTCCACGTATGGGATTAGACAAAGAAGGGCATAAATTTTTAGAAGATTTAAGCAAAGAGATTGAAGTTAAGGAGAGATATAGGAAGGTTTAGAAAAATGATAAATGGTTTATTAGAAAGAGAATTAGATAAAATATTTGATATTGATTATTCCCCTATGCCTGATGTTTTTCCTGATTACATAGAAAATGATCCTTCATTATTAACTTGGAGAGGTTATTTGAATTTTATGAAAGAAGTTTTAGCTTTACAACTTCCTTAGAAACTGATACTGTCAAGTTAGTGTGATATGATTATCTTGAACGAATTTTATTAATCCTAA
>JBBSZB010000066.1:0-5325 GCA_038044965.1 Nanobdellota archaeon | reverse complement strand
TTAATTAAAGTAGGAGATAATTCAATTGGAGGGGTTTCAAGTCTTTTTATAACTGTATCAACAGAATCTGCATGTAGTGTGCTTAATGAAGCATGACCAGAAGCCATTCCCTGAAATAATACAAAAGCCTCTTTACCTCTTACTTCTCCAACAATTACATAATCAGGATTTTGTCTAAATGAATTTTTTAATAACTTAAACAAATCAACCTCTCCTTCTTTGCCAGTTCCTATAGCACTTCTTGACACACTTGGAATCCAGTTTTCTCTCGGTAAATTTAATTCTCTAGTATCTTCAATTGAAACAACTCTTGCTTCAGGAGGTATAAAAAAAGAAATTGCATTAAGTAAAGTAGTTTTTCCAGAAGAAGTTCCTCCTGCGATTAAGATATTTGACTTATACTGAACTAAAAGCCAAAAATAAGCCAGCATTTCAGGACTTAGAGTATTAAAAGAAACTAATTGTGTAGGCGTCCAAGGGAGAGTTGTGAATTTTCTTATAGTAAATGTAGGACCTTTGCTTGTTATATCTTTTGTATAGGTTGCATTTACTCTTGATCCATCAGGTAGACTTCCATCTAAAATAGGAGACGCATAACTTATATATCTTCCAGCTCTTTGCGCAAGCTTTTCAACAAAACTTGCAAGCTTTTCAACATCATTAAAAATAATATTAGTTTTTATATTTCTGTAAATTCTGTGTACAATATATACAGGAGAATTTACTCCATTACACTCAATATCTTCAATAAAATAATCTTTTAATAAAGGATCAATTTCATTAAATCCTACAAAATCCCTGTATAAAAAATAAAATATCTTTTCATAAGTCTCTTCACTCACTCTTAATCCCAACTCACTTATAAGCAGTTTTGATGTTTTATCAATGTACTCTAATATTGCTTCCTGGGTTTTTTCAACAACTACATTTACATTTATTATTTCTTTCATAGCTTCTTCAATTCTGGTTAAAGTTGCTCTTTCTTGTTCAGTTAATATAGGTTCTTCAACTTCATATTTCAACTCAGATATTTTTCTATCCCAGAATATATGCACTGTAGAATATGGAGATATAACTGTATATCTAACATCTACCTTGGTCTTGTCTTTTAATAAAGGCAAAGGAGGTATTGGGGGCGATGTGTCTATAAAAAATTCTTGGTTTTGCATTTTTCCTCTTTTTTATTTTCCTCGTTTTTGGGAACCTTTTTTTAAAAGGTTTATTTTTATTGCTTTTTGATACAAGTATTAGAATATATTTAAATTCTTGGTTTTAGAAGTATTGTCAGCTTATCAGTATATTGATTATTTTTTAATAATTATGCAAAATCAATTTAATATTAAAATAAATAAGGTACAATATAATTTTAAAATACTAGAGGTGAATTTATTTAATTAATTTTAATTTACATTTTTAATCCCAAATATTTTTTATTATATCTCTTTAACTTAATAATACCTATTTAATGGTCTGATTATCATCTAGAAATCTCATAGACATCAACATTGATTAATTCTTCTTCTGGAAGTTTTCCTTTATTTTCAACAACTAAAGAATAAGGAGTTGAAGCAGGATTAAGTATTTTGCTTTGTTCTTCTCCTTCATAAGTAATATTTATCTTTGTTTTTACAGAATAATCCAAAGTTAGTGTTATTTCATATTTATCACCTACTTGTGTTGTCATAACATCCATATTTGTTCCAGAAATGGGAATTTTAGCTCCAGGTTCACTATAAACATATTTACTATTAGGAATATTAAAAATTATCTTGTCATTTATAGAATCAATAGTTACTTTTCCATCACTTATTAAAAAATCAAAATTTCTTGTATTAGCTATACCAGCTCTTTTTATTGATAGTATTTGATTATCAAATTCATTCATAGAATTTATTGTAGAAGTTATTATAGATTTGTTTTTCTGCTTTTGAATAGCAGGAGTTGCAAATGCCAGGATAGTTCCTATTAGTACTAATCCAATTAAAGTATAAACAACCGTTTCTACCCACACCTGTCCAGTTTTGTTCATTTTTCACCCCGTTTTGGGAACCTTTCCTAAAGGTTCAGTTTCTACCCACACCTGTCCTTTTTTACCCATTTTTTAAGTTTGAATATGTAATATTTTTATCTGATTTATTTTTAATTTTATGCTTGATTTAAACATGTAATACCTTCTCATTATTTTACATTTACTTTATTTTCCCTTTGTAATTGTTTTATTCTCCTCTTTAACTTAATTTTATTTTCTCTTTTCCTATCACCTATCAATTAAAGACTAACATATATTTAAAGTTGTTTCATCAGATATTCCGCATCTTTTATCATTAATAATTATTCCAACACCTGCTTTTGTTGATTTAAAATTAAAATTATAAGTTCTTTCTCCTCCACCAGAAGATGGAAGTTTTAATGCATCACCATTATTTATATCACTTATCATACTATTATTTTTTATTTCATAACTTACTTCATCGCCGTTTTTTTCAATAATTAAATAAATTCCTTCTAAGTTTATATTCCCAGCTTTTACTTTTATTTTACTAGTTTCAGGACTTAAAGTATAACAAGAAGCTTCATTTATTATTTCAATTTTATCAATTACCTGAAAACAATTAGTTCCTTCATTTAAACTATTCTTCACAAAAGGAATTATTACAAATGTTAAAACAGAAATTGAGACAATTGTTATTAGTATCAGGAGAACACTAGCTATTATACTTGAAACAGCTTTTTTACTATAATTACTTTTACATTTAAGAGAAATCATTTTACAATGTTATCTGATTTTTCTCACAAGCATATTCTTTGTTTTCATCACCAGATGTTCCTACAAGAACAGGAATAACACTTATAACTGTCACTTCTCCGGATGCATCACAATCATTTCCAATATTTAATACTCCTGTCTGCCCAGGTGAAAAACTTCCAGTGCACTTAGATATTTCACTATTTCCACTTCCATCATCAACTTTTAAGTTTACTGCAAAAACAGGAACTTGCCCTCTATTTATTATATTTAGATAGCCAGGAGTAATTTCAGATACTTCTAAATCAACATCTACACATGCATTTTTAATAGAACTGCCAAATTTCTCTATATCTTCACCAACAAAATTAGACGCCCAGATAAATATAATTGTGGCAATTACAACAACAATTGCTATTAAAAGCACAGTTGCAATAACAGGCGAAATTCCTCTTTTATTCATTTTAATTAACTCTATACTAAATAATGTTAAATTTATTATTTAAATTCTTTGGTTCTTGGATTGTGACTTTATTTACCTTTTTTTCTTATGTAAACAAAATAAAACAAAATTGACAGGGGAAGAAAAATGAATATTGCAATGAAATCCCCCGCCCCACTTATTGTTCCTTTGAGGCCAGTCCCTATAAGGTTAAATAAATCTCTTATTAATATTAGAATTAAACCAGTTAGCCCTAAGATTAATGACAAAATTAAAGATACTTTTTTACTCATTTTATTTGCAATTAATTTTGATAGAAAAACCATTACAAGAGAAACAAAAAAGTATATGAAAAATGGAATTAGGAAATTGCTAATAATTTGATCAAGTTCAAATTGATGGGCTTTTAATGAGAAGGAATAAGGATACAAAACACTACCTATTAAAGAACTAATTAAAACAAAAAATGCTATACACATAGGTATAATAAAAACTTCTTTAGAAATATGTTTCCTTAAAAGAGTTAATAAAAAAACTGAACAGTTTACCAATAATGAGAAAGCAAGTACTCCCACAATAATTGGAACGAGGTACAGTATTATTGTTCCATCAAAGGAAAATAGTATTCCCATAAGGGGAAATATAATAACAAATAAAAATAAAATAATTGATAAATCCCATTTCCAAGTAACACCCCACCACTTTTTTATGACTGAAGAAGTGTCTAACTTTTTTGAACCATCGAGAATAAGAAGAGTATAAAAAATTAGAGAAAAAATACCTGAAAGCAAAAGTACAGATGGTCCTAAAGATTCAAACCCTGGACGGTATCCAAATACCGAAGAATAAATTAATGGATATAATACATAAAGTAATGGGACAAGTACAATATAACTTAAAGAAAGTACCCAATATACTATCCTCTTTTTTTCCATAAAGTAAGGTTAATTCACTTATTTAAATATCTTTTTAGGGTTGCCGGATAATGGAGGTTTTTATTTCATTAACACTCGACTTTATCAGTTATAGTATTTTCATTGCAAAGAACTATTTTATTTTTATCAGATAATATAAATGATTGCACTTGTACTTTTTTTATTGATTCAGTATAGCTAAACGTCTGATTATATGTTTTATCAGGAGTTAATGGATTTGGAATTCCAAGTCCAAAGTATAGAAATCCCCTTTCAGGATTTGTCAAAGAATTAGATACTCCTAATGGTCTCAGGCTTTTTGCAGGAACCCCTTCACTTGTATCAGAATACCTTACATAAACCCCGTCAATATTGAAAAACCCTTTATTCTGGAATATTAAGTTTATTTCGTTACTTGCCATACATTCGTAATCTTTTATTATTATTTTAACATCTTCGGGGCATTTTTCTAATTGGGTCGGAATTTGTAGTCTTAACCATTGATAAACTAAAAATGCAACGCTTATTCCTATAACAATTAATAAAACATATGCTATCATCTCACTTGCCCCTTTTTTCTTCATCATCTTACAAAGGATTCTTTATTACAAAAAAGAAATTCTGCCCAGACTTTATATTGAATGGATATCTATCATTTCCAATTTGAACAACTACATTTCCATTTTCCCCAACAGGTATTTCCTGAGTTGTAACTTGCCCCCCTTGAATTACAATAGGTATAGGATTGCTTTCTCCAATTATTAAACTAATTCCTCCCTGTTCTTCAACCTGGTAAATATAAACACTAACTTTTGTTTCATCTCCATAAACAAAATAAAGATTTGCTTGCTCTCCCTCTCCCAAATAGTTTCCATAGTTTTGAGTAAAATCAACTAATAAAGGATTGATCTCTTGGCTATTTGCAATTCCATAATTTATAACAGATTCACTTTCAAGGTTTAATTGTCTTGAAATATCATAATATCTAACTAAGTCAGGTTTTTTAATAAGATAATTTGTTACTCCAGTTAAACCAAATAATACAACAATTATAATAATTGCTGCAATAAGATAAAATTGCCCTCTTTTCATCATATCTCCTTTTCTTCCTCTTGTAATTATATTATGGAATCTTCATTTAAATAGTTTTTTGGAAACCTTTTTTAAAAGATTGTTTTGTAACTTTCGTTTTTGGGAACCTTTTCCTAAAAGGTTTATTTAAA
>JBBSZB010000065.1:0-15494 GCA_038044965.1 Nanobdellota archaeon | reverse complement strand
TCCTATTTTTTTACTTATAGGTGAATATAAGCCACTACTTTTAAAGAAAACAATTTTAAACCCATTTAACTTCAATAAAATGTAAAAAAGAGCATAATATGGCACAACAACAACCAACTGAAGACATTTCATATGAACTCGCCCTTAAATTAAGAGATTTAGAAGAAAATAACAGGCTAATGAAAGAAAGAATACTGCTAATTGGCCAAAATTTAATTGAATCTCAAGAACGCAATAGAAAAGACGTACTTGAAATGAAAAAATCTTTGTATCTTTTAGAATCAGACATCAAAAGAATAAAATCAGTCCTTGAGTCTTTATCTGAAGAAATCTCAAAATCAGCAAGAAAAGAAGAATTAGCAATTTTACACAGACAATATAAAATGTTTGAACCATTAGAATATATAAGAATACAGGATTTAGATAAATTAATAGAGGAAAAAATGAAAAGGCATCATGAAAACAATGAAAAAACTAAATCTGAACAAAATAAAAATGAAAAACACTTTTGGGTAGGTAAAACATAAAATGTCGACTATAGATCGTGTGCGTGAATTAAAAATGGCTGGAAAAAGTGATGGAGAGATAATATCTGAGTTGCAAGAGCAAGGCTTAACTCCAAGAGAAATAAATGATGTTTTATCAAGGTCAAAAGTAAAAGATGCTGTTTTCAATGGAGGACAGCAAGAGCAAACAGAATTTTCACAGGAGTTTGGAGAAGGAATGCAGCCATCGCTAATGAATTCCCCTAGACAAAAAGCTCAAGAATACTATGGGCAGGAAAATCAAAGTTATGAAGGAAACTATGCAAGACAGACACAAGAAATGTCTAATGAAAATTATGATCAATCAATGCCTCAACCTCAAGAATATCCTGGCTATCAAAATTATGCTGGAGAACAGCAAGGCAGTCAAGAATATCCCCAGTATAATGCTGTAAATACTGAAACAATGACAGAAATTGCAGCACAATTAATAGACGAAAAAGTAGTGAAAATCACATCAGCACTAAAAGATCTTACAGAAATGAAATCAATCCTAGACCTACAAGTTAAAAAAGTAGATGAAAGACTATCAAGAATAGAATCAATAATAGATTCTTTGCAAACTTCCTTAATAAGAAAAACATCTGAACAAGAGCAAAACATTGTTGACATAAAAACAGAACTCCAGGGAATGCAAACAGGTTTTAGTAAAGTTATAAATCCTCTAACTGACAGGGCAAGAGAAACACAAAAAACATATTATAAAAAAACTTCTAAACCAAATAAGGCAAAATAATAGAAAATATGCAATGTAAAAATCTATTTAGCATCAATTAAAAAATATAAATTAGGTAAAGATATTGTAGAATTAACATCAGGTATATCTACTTCTTCACAGTTCTAGTCAAAACCCATGAAGTAACTGCAGCAATTAACAAAAGAAATATTCCTCCAAAGAATTTTTCAGAAATAACAAATTTTCTAAAACTTTCAAAAACCTGATCTTGGCTATTGCCAGTTAAATCTGCAATTCCTTTTACAAAAACAGGATTAAAAACATAAACTGCAGAAACTAAAAACATCAAAGCTAAAAACCCGAGGAAAACCCAGGCAATCCAGGGTTTCATAAATGCATCCATATCTTTCTGAGAAAAACCAACAATAACTAAAAAGAAAAATAAACATATAATTAAAATAACAAACCAGGGAATTATTGTCTGAACATAACTAACAGCTGGAAGAAATGTTATGAAAATGATTGCAAAAATAAAACTTACTAAAGAATTAACAAACCCGCTCTCTCCTAATACTTGAGTCTTGGAAAGAATAGCATACATTATTACAAAAACAAATAAAAAACCAAAAATAGGTACATAATATCCTAGCCAAGAAAAATCAATAGCCATTTATCAACTCCCGTTCAATAACTTCGCTCCAGCTTCATCCCAATATCTCATAGGATAAGGAGGGTGCTTAGGATTATGATGTCCTGATGTAACAACTAAAGATACAAATATAACAACAATTGCTCCTGCAATTAATGCTGACAGATTATCTTGCCACCATCCTCCTCGCCACCAAGAGTAATCCTGAAAACTATAAAGAATAATTACTACAAATGCTGCTGCTCCTAAACCAAAAAATATTAGTGCTGGTCCTCCAGGCCTGTTAAGATCAACAAATAATCCTAATAAAATTATAGCGGCAAGTAATATAGACAAAGCAATCCCTAGCTTTGGAAAAATAACTGAGAAAAATATTGGCACCTGATCAAACTGTATAGAAAGTAAACCAACAGCTAAAGCAATAACAGCATTAATGCCCCTGTTGCTTGCCTGACTTCCTTGAGCTCCTCTAGCACCAAGAATATTTACTTTTTCTAAAATTCCAAAAACTAATGCAAATATTAATAAAAATGGTAGCACATAGAAAAATACATCCATATCTGCTAACTGTTGCAAAACAACTCCAAGTGGCTGTGCCATAAATGTAAAAGATAAAGATTATTTAAATACCTTTCGAATAGATTACCAACATGTAAATGTATAATCAATTTTTAATATTTTAATACTTAAATCAAAAACTCAATCATCATAATCAAAAACACTATTTTAATATTTAAATCAACAATATTTTTACCCCATTATACATTTAACAAATAATTCAAGTTTACATAATTTCATTTTCAAATATGCTTAATTAAAATTTATTCACCAGATTTTTTATTTCTTCCAGAACTCCAAACAAGAATCAAAGCACCAATAACAATTGCAAACAATAAAACATTTCCCCAAATAGGCCCGCTACCATAATCTACAAACATCCAGTTATAAACTCTGCTCCATTGCCCTGTTGCTACAATCAATGCTATAACGACAATAATTCCTGAAAGCACTCCTAAAGCATTTTTAAGATTTTTATTCAAAGTTAATCCTTCTTTATTAGTACTTGCAACAAATCCATACAAAATTAAAAACACTAAAAGAACAACTGCACTAACTGCTAAAAAAGGCATTAAATTTATTATAACATCTGTAGCCCAGGAAAAAGCAATTGTAATAAGTCCTACAACTAAGGCAATAATAGAATTAATCTGGTGTTTTTCATCTCCAAGTATTTTGCTTTTTTCAAGAATACCAAACACTAAAACAAATACAAGCAAAAAAGGATAAACTATTCTAACTGCTAGTTCACTAGATAAGATAGTTTCTAAAACCATTCAAATAAAAGAGATTTACTCTAAAATCTCAGACACCCCTTCTTCCTGGCCTGGCATACCTACCTGACTGATAACAAAAACATCCCCAACAGATCTTACATAATTGTGTGGGATAATTACTCCTCTAGCACCATTAAAATTTCTAGAACTCATAGAAGAGAGCTTTATTCTCCAGCTGTCTATCTTATTATTAAGCAAATTAACTTCTTCAATTTCACCAAAATAATTTCCTTCATCAGTATAAACTTTCTTTCCTATAACATCACTTATCTTTTTTACTTTTAACATACTAATTATGGAAATTTTTTCTTTATATACTTTTCTATGGCAGAAAAACTCTTTTGAAAATACATAAATTAAACAGAATAAACCAAAAATTAACATTAATAAAGAATAATTAATGGAAATAGATTAATAAATTAAATATAAATCAGGTAAAGAATGGCGAATTTAACAATAATAGGTTAAAAAGGAGGGGTGAAAATCAATTAAACAAATCAAAAAATTAAGTGTAAAGGTATTGCAAATTTAAATTTAAACAGCTAAATCAGAAAAACAAAGAATTTATAAGAATAATATACCATAAAATTTAATGAAAACACAGGAAATGTATCACATTTTATTCTCACTTGTTGTATTAATATTTGCAGTTATTCTAAAACCATTTTTAACAAAAGAGTATAGTATAATGCTAATTGCCGCTGTGTCAATAATACTAGTTGTATTAATTAACATACTTGTAAAAAAAATAACTGCATATTACTTCGAAACAGGTATAGAACATAAAATATGGTCTGTAGATAGATACTGGTTAAGAAGACAAGACAGATTCAAGAATAATATCCCTTTTGGTATACTAGTACCTTTTATTGTTTCACTTGCTTCATTGGGAAATTTTCTTTTTTTATCAGCATTGGAATTTGATGTTAAAACCCTTACATCAAGAGTAAGCAAAAGACATGAATGGTATAAATTTACAGACATAACTGATATTCATTTAGGAATTATTGCAGCTTCAGGAGTTATACTCAATTTAATATTTGCAGTAATAGGTTATTTATTAGGATTTAGTTTATTTGCAAAACTTAATATTTACTATGCATTTTACTCAATGTTGCCTTTATGGAATTTAGACGGAACAAAAATTTTCTTTGCAAATAAGAATATTTGGGCAGTTTTAGGAGCAATAGTGATGATTTTTGTCTTATATGCTTTGTTCCTGCAATAAATAATGCAAACATGTTTGAACTCTTAGAAGGATTGAATAATAGAAAATCAACCTAATCAGATACTATTAAGATACAACAAGTATAATTTAAAATCAGTCAATAAATCACTAATAACTGGGGAAAGGTATTTTATAGTTTAAAGGTCAACTAAGTAAAGATTAAGTTTATCTTATGCATAATTAACCTTATATAACCAACAACTCTAATAAAAACATGCCTGAAAAATTTCTAGTTAATATCACTCCAAGAAAATATCAAACAGAAATATTTGAAAAATGTAAAAATAAAAATTGTTTAGTTGTTTTGCCTACAGGAATAGGTAAAACACTTGTGGCCTTAATGTTAACAATTGACAGAATGCAAAAATTTCCTATGGAAAAAGTTTTGTTTTTAGCTCCAACAAGACCTCTGGCTGAACAACATTTAAATTATTTCAAAAAACACCTTACAGAACTATTTGGGCAAATGGATTTATTCACAGGAAAAATACCTGCCAAAGATAGAAAAAAAATCTGGGAAAAATCAGATATAGTATTTTCAACACCACAATGCATAGGAAATGATCTAAAAAATAAGCTTTATGATTTAGAAAATGTCTCATTATTAATAGAAGATGAAGCCCATAGATGTGTGAAAAATTATTCTTATACTTATGTGGCTAAAAAATATGTAGAACAGGCAAAAGACAAAAGAATACTTGGAATGACTGCATCTCCTGGAACAGACAAAGCTACAATAAAAAAAATATGTCAAAATCTACTAATAGAAGAAGTAGAACTAAGAACAAGAGAAAGCTCTGATGTCAAAGAATACCTCCAGGAATTGGAAATAAAAGTGATAAAAATTCCATTTCCAGATAAATTTAAAGAAATAAGGGATTTATTAAGCATTATATACAGAAAAAATGTCGAGGATTTGAAACATAGAAATCTTATTTTTGGTCCGATAAATAAAGTAACACTAATTGAATGCCAGAAAAAAATTATGATGTCTTTAACTGCTGGAAGTAAAAATCCAAATTTATTTCATGGTGCATCATCATGCGCACAAGCTGTTAAAATACAGCACGCAATAGAACTACTAGAAACACAAACTATTCACTCTTTTTCAAATTATATTAATGATTTAAAAGAGCAGGCAGATGAAAATAAAAGTAAAGCTGTAAAAAAATTAGTGTCTAGTGTAGAATTTATACAATCATACAGTCTAATTAACCAAATAAAAAAGGAAAATTTGGAGCATCCAAAATTATTAGAGTTAAAATCTATTGTTGAAGATAGAATAGAAAACAATAAGAAAGGTAAAATAATAGTTTTTTGCCAATATAGGGATAGTATAGTTAAAATTTCCAAAGAACTAAACTCAATTCCAAGTGTAAATGCAAAAGTTTTCGTTGGACAGGCTAAAAAAACAAATAAAGGAGAAAAAACTACCGGCTTATCTCAAAAAGAACAGCAGGAAATAATAAGGGATTTTTCATCAGGAGAATTTAATGTTTTATGTGCAACATCAATAGGTGAAGAAGGTCTTGATATTCCAGAAGTAAGCACTGTAATCTTCTATGAACCAGTTCCATCAGCAATTAGAAGAATACAAAGAGCAGGCAGAACAGCAAGATTAATGCCTGGAGAATTAATTATGCTAGTAACTAAAGATACAAGAGACGAAGCATTTTACTGGGCTTCAATATCAAAGGAAAAAAAGATGCACAAAGCAATAGATGATATAAAAAATGATTTAAACACAGGTAAATTAAACACAATAAATACATTAAACTCAAATGTAAATGAAGATATTAAACAAAAGAGATTGTTTTAAATGAAAAGAAGAAAGAAATAAAATTTATTATTTTAGACTAGAATAAGAACTACTAAACTTTAAATTATTTATGCTAGCAATTTTAACTGCCGTATTTTAAACAATAAGAACATTTAAAAAGTTTAAACATTGTATAAACATTAATATGAGAAGTTCAAATGAAGAAATAAGAAATGCTATTAGGTGGGGTAATAGTGCAGGAGTTTTGCTTCCCAAAGATTGGGCAGGACAGCAAGTAAAGGTAATTTTAATAGATAGAACCTTAGAAATAAAAAAAGAAGTCTTTAACATTTTGCAGCCTTATTTAGAAAATGTTCTTGGAATATACCTTGTAGGAAGTTATGCAAGAAATGAACAAGAAGAAGATTCCGATATAGATATTATTGTAATTTCAGATAACCTTAAAAAGGATATTATTTCTGGAAGATATAATATTTCTATAACTCCTTTGGAAAAACTGAGGAAAACTATACAAAGAAATCCTATTTTAGTGTTGCCAAGACTAAATGAAGCAAAAGTCATTATTAATAGTCCATTGCTTAAAGAATTAAAATCAACAAAAATTACTGATAAATCATTTAAAAATTTCATAGAAGAGACAAAAAGAATAATAAATATAAGTAAAGGATTTATACAAATAGATAAGGGACAGGAAAGAGAATACTTAGATTCTATCAGTATTATTTATTCTTTGATTTTAAGACTAAGGGGTGTATATCTAATTAAAAGATTACTTGAAAAGAAGAATTACTCAAAGAAAGAATTTTCAATATGGATAAAAAAAGAATTAAATAAAGAAGAATTTGAAAAGGTTTATGCAGTCTATAAAGCAATAAAGAATGGTAAAAAAATAAATGATAAAATAAAAATAGAAACAGCTGAAAAACTGATTAAAATGTTAAAAAAAGAGGTTGATAAAATAAACGTAAAATGACTAATAGAAAAAACGTCTTGAAAAAGGAATTGAAAGTATTAAAGAGCAGATAAAAATTCATAAAGAAAAGCTTAAGAAAGCTGTCGAAGAGGAAAATGAAGAATTGGCAGGATATTATGAAAAAGACATTGTAAGATTAGAAAAAGAAGAAGAAAAGAAAGAGCATCAATTGAATAAAAAATGAAAAAATGAAAAAATTAAATTAATGAAGAAAGTTACATTTGAATAGCACACATACATAAAGGAGTTTGCATTGTTATTGCGCCAGTAGTTCTAGTAAACACACTTATACTCTCATCACAACGAGTTATGGGTCTTGCAAGATAAGTAACATCTTTATCATTACCCTGTTTCACAAAACCACCAATACATAATTTAGCAGCATCACTACGCTTGCTACATATTTCATCACAAGTAAAACTCGATCTCGTAGTTATTCCTGCAAGTGAAGTATCTCCAATATATGTTGGGACAATCGCTCTAAAATGAGCAGAAACTTTATCTCTAGTCATAAGAGGTCCAATTAACTGATCAACCTCTTCCTTTGTATAAACATTATACTTCCCAAATCTATCTTGATTCAGTTTTATAACATTTCCAGTTAAATTAACAGTCACCAGAGAAACAACAAGTGCAATCACAATAACTACAACAATTAAAATTGCCCAATCTTTACTTTTCATTTTTTCACCTCCTTTCATTTATCTTATATAATTTGTGTAGTTAAAATAAAAATTTAACCGCAACAAATAGCATTAAATTCTATATTAGCAAATAACTCAGGATCATTTCCTGAAGCTATTTCTGACTTTTCATCATAATTCTTAAAGCTGACTTCACAACCCATCGTTTGAGAGTATGCATCAGTAAGATAAATTTGTGATTTTGAAGCATCTAAATAACGGGATAATCTTATTTGTCTTTCAGCAATTAAACATTTTTTTCCTGTAAAACCACAATATGCATCACCATTTTCTTGGGGAGAACTTGCAAAATTATCAGAAACTGTGCATTTAAGACGCTTTTCTATAATCGAGCTTGCTTTATTTTCAGATAAATTTATTGTTATAAATGCTGTGACAATTACAATAACTAAAACAAATATTATCATCCAAATTTGACTTTTTTCCATTTATCACCTTTTTTTATTTTTATCTGTTTTATAATTCAGATTTAGAAAATTAATGGAATAATATATATATCTTCCTATTTTCAATTTTAAGATAAAATAAAAAGTTTAAATGGACATAAAAAAATATCTGGAAGATCTTGAAATAAAGTATAAGTTACATGAGCATCCTCCAGTTTATACCTGTGAAGAATCAGAAAAACTAAAAGTTACTATAAGGGGTATGCACGCTAAATCTCTATTAGTAAAAGGAAAAAATACTGGAAAATTCTATATGATTATTCTACCTTGTAATAAAAGAATAGATAGAAAGAAATTAAAAACTTACACTGAAGAAGACATAACCTTTGCAAATTCTGAAGAGTTAGACAAATTATTAAATTTAAAACCAGGCTCTGTTTCACCATTTGCAATAATAAGAGATAAAGAGCATAAAATAACCATAATCTTTGAAAAAAAGGTCTGGGAATCAGAAATACTAAATTTTCATCCAAATATTAACACAGAAACAATAGAATTAAAAAATTCAGAATTTAAAAAATATGTTAAATCACTAAATAATAAGAAAATAATTATGTAAAATGCCTCTTTTAGATATTTTCAGTAAAAAGCAAGTTAAGATTAAAGAAAAACCTAAGATAACAATTGACTATCGTGAAAAAAACTCCCTAATTCCATCTGAACTAATAGCTAATGGATGTGAAATAGAATTTCATAACTTAAGCATTGGAGATTATATCATTGGAAATGTTATAATAGAAAGAAAAACAATATCTGATTTTTTAAGCTCAATGGTAAATAAGCATTTATTGAATCAATTACAGCATCTTCAAAATGCAGAAAAGAAAATTCTTATAATAGAAGGTACAGAAGAAAAAGAACTCTACCATGAACAATCTGGAATAAATGAAAATGCAATTCGTGGTTTTATGCTCTCAATAATTTTAAGTTATAATGTTCCAATAATTATCACAAAAAACTCAGAAGATACTGCAAAATTTTTATATATTTTAGCTAAAAAACAGCCAAAAGAAATCTCTTTAAAGTTAAAAAGAAAATCTCAAGATGTTAACGAACAGATTCAGTATATAATTGAAAGTTTCCCAGGAATTGGTCCAAAATCAGCAAAAAAGCTCTTAAACCATTTTAAAACTATTAAAAATATAATAAATGCAGATGAAGAAGATTTAAAAAAAGTCATAGGCAAAAAGTCAGATATTTTTAAACTTGCCGAGAAAATGTATACTGAAGATAACCACGATTAATAAGCTCACCAACATCTACGCCCATATATCTTTCTTCACCAAAAATCATACTAACTTCATGGTTATTTGGAAACTCTAAAATTTTAAGATGTTCACTAGGATATATCTTAAAAGTTTCGTTTATTTTTGTTCTCAATTGTTCCATAAGGCTAATATCTTGGCAATTAAATAAAATTAAACCAGCATATTTTTGAGATTTAGGTTTATGTGAAATGGAATTACCGGAATCGCTAGAACAAAGCAAGAATTCTTCAACAATAGAATCACAGCATTCGTCTAAAGAACTACCTTTTTTAATTGGAGATGCTACATTAACCAACCCAGAATTATATCTTTTTGCGATAATCATTAAAATCTATAAAACAAATATTAGTTTAAAAAATAAATTATATTGAAATATAGGCAATAAATAACAATAATCTTATAAATGGAAAAACTCTTTGTATATTATATTTTCTAATGTTCCTTAATATTATTATGTCAAGATACTTGACAGAAAACTCCACAATTTATTGTGGGTTTGTATCTTGAGCATCCAAAAGTCTAAACAAACTACACATTTTAATGTGTAGTAAAACTCAAAGACTTTTTGATTTTGCATTAATCTCTAATAAAGTTTCATACCTAGGCCCGTTTTTAGAAAGTTCTGATTTTTTAAGAAATATTTTATCAACAGGAAAGTTTAATTTATTTAGTTCAATTTTGCCCAATATTTTAAGAAAATCATCTTTATTTTTTACAAATTTTGGTCTTGCAATAGTTATATGCCCCATAAACCTATCTTCTTTTTCAAATAAATCACTTAAATGAAGATCAATATCTTTTTGCAGTTCAAATATTTCCTTTCCACTAACACTAACCCAAATTATTCTTATAACTCTTTCATTAAAAACCCCCAATTTATCTAATCTTAATTCAAATTTCTTAAATTTCATTTTGTTTAGTTTATCCTTAATATTTTTCATATTATCTTCATCAACATCTCCTAAAAATTTAAGTGTTAAATGAATATTTTCTCTTTCAGTTAGCTTTCCCTTAATAAGACCAGTTTTCTTAATTTCATTCTGTATTTTACATAATTCATCTAAAACATTCTCAGGCAAATCTATACTGATGAAAACCCTCATTTTATTTAATAAACTCCCAAAGAACCATAGCGCCTAATTTAGAGCTGATAAATTTATTATTTTTATCAGCTTCATAATCTATTCCTTTAAGCAAAACCAATTTTACATTTTTTACTAAAGACAGTCTTTTTGCAAAATAAACTATTTCTCTGCTAGATAGTCCACCAGGTATGAAATCAATTAAAGAAGGTGCAAAAGAAGGGTCAACAACAGACAAATTAAATGAAATAACTGCCTGATGATCTGACTTGTTAATAAACTCCATTAAACTATCACAGGCAAACTCAATATCTTCAACATTTTTCATTTCATGATATCTTATCTTGTTAGAATCTAAAAACTGCCTATCTTCCAAGGAAAGATTTCTTAATCCAAATGCAATCAAATTCTCACGGAAAAAACCTGCATTAATAAAATTTTTGATTGAGTTTACTCCCGAATCAAATATAATTGCAAGATTTTTAAAATAATAATCAGAACATTTTTTTAGGCAATTAAAATCATCTTCTCCAATAAACAAAACTTTATCACTTTCAAAATCTTCATTCAACAGCTTGTTTTTTATTTTAATAAAAGAAAAATCTCTTGCCCTTTTTAATTCACTTATTACTGAATTTTCATCATCTTGGATAATAACAACCATTTTATAATTTTGTGAGTTTTACTCTGGAACTAAAGCAAAAAAACTCCAGTCTTTTATGCTTGCAAGATTTTTAACATCTTCCAGTTTAACATCTTTTATTTTATCAATGAATTTATCAACATCTTTAGCATCTCCTTTGATTTCAGACTTAAGCAAATCGTACATAACAGAAAAAGAGTCTTCTTGGGAGATAAAATAATTACCTATTATCTGGTCCTTAACAGAATTTAATTCCTTATCTGTAAGCTCTTTACTGACTTTTCCAAACTCCTCAATTATTAACTCTTTAACTTTGCTGACATTCTCAGGAGTAGTTCCAACATAAACTCCAGAGTAAGCATATTTTCCTTCAGAATCATAAAATCCTTTTATTGCATAAGCTAAATTCCTTTTCTCCCTAATTTCAGCAAAAAGCCTGGAAGACATTCCACCAGCCATCAAAACACTCAATACTTCAGCTGTATACTCCATTCCATCTAATAAAGGCACATGATATGCTAAAACTAAGTTAGCTTGGTCAATGCCTTTTCTTTTGCTAATTTTTTCTCCATTAGAAGTTTCAACACTAGGATAGTTTATTTTATTACCTTTCTTAATAAAGTTCTTTTCAATAAATTTGCACAAGTAATCAAAATCTGCGTCTCCAACAACACAAAGAATCATATTTTCAGGAACATAAACTCTCTCAAAAAATTCTTTTAACCTTTCTCTTGTGTTTGAATTCATAGATTCTTTAGTTCCTACAAGAGGGATAGAAAAATCTCCTTTATACATTAGTGATTTAATTTTATAAAAAACATGTATTTGGGGATTATCTTGATACATTTTCATTTCTTCAAATATTACCTGTCGTTCCTTATTAAGCTCAGTTTCATCAAACAAAGGGTTTTTAACCATATCACTTAAAACATCAAGTGCAACATCTAAATGTTTTGAAGGCATCTTGCACCAATAAGCTGTAACCTGCTCGCTCGTAAAACCATTGAGATCTCCCCCGTTCTTCTCAATATCTGTGGAAATTTGCTGGGCATTTCTCTTGCTAGTTCCTTTATATAACATATGTTCAATAAAATGAGCTATTCCTTTATGCTCTTTCTTTTCATTTATTCCGCCATAACGAACAGCAAAAGAAACAGCAACAACCTCATTTTTTCTTTCTTTGAAAACAACAGTCATGCCATTTTTCAAAATCTTTCTTTTTATCATCTAAACCATAAAAATACAGCATTTATATTATTTTTGCTGTTTAGCAAAAACAAGATACCTCTCTCCACTAATCTCAAAATCATCTAAAATTTTAAAATTATCCTTAATAAAATTAATTAACCATGTCCTTTGAACAAAGAATTTCTTCCTTTTTATCCAGCTCTCTGTAGCAAAACTTATAACTATTTTGTCTGCACTAGAATTTTTAATAGATTCTAAAAGCTTTAAAGTATAATCTCTTTCCAAAGTTTCAAGTGCATCAATAACTTTAAACATGAAAATAACTTTAGGCTTTTTAGCCTTATTAATAATCTCTATAACTTTTTCTTTTTCAAATAAACTCTTATGGTAAACAATTCCTCTAATTTTATTAGCTTTAAAGAATAAATTTGTAATATTAACTAATTGCCCTAATGCCTCTATTCCAATATAATTTACACTATACCCTAGCTCTTTAAAAAAACCATAAGAAAACCCATTAACACCGCAACCCAAGTCTATAATACTTACCTGTTTATTTTTATTAATTCCATTTAACAATCTTTCATAAATATCTAAATAATGAGAATATCTCTCTCTTGTAGATAAATGCTTTTTAAGAATCTCTTCTGCACTTTTATTTTTCCATACTAATATCTTTCTTACTCCAAAACCAGAATAAACAATCCTAAGCAAATCCCTAACTTTTTTTATCTTCTCTTCATCTAACAAATTTTTACCATTAAATGTATTCCAAATTCTTTCTACATCTTCAAAAGGAATTTCAGAAAATTCCTTTTTCTTGACAATTTTCCCATAAACATCTTTATCCATAAGTATTATAAAAACAATCATCTTAAAAATCCTACGGTATAAATACTATAACTAATTTAAAAAGGAAAGTTTGATAAAGAAAACCTTGGCTTATAAAAGGAAAGTTTGATAAAGAAAACCTTGGCTTATAAAAGGAAAGTTTGATAAAGAAAACCTTGGTTGTCTTTATATGGCATCAACAAACCAATCACCATTTTATAAAAAAGCAGAGGAAAATTTCCTTAATGCACAGACAGATGAAGAAAGACTAAAATGGCTTGAAGAAATGATAAGAGAATGCCCAAAACACAAATCCTCTGAAAAAATGCTGGCAAATCTTAAAACAAGAAGGATAAAACTAGTTGAAAAAATAGATAGGATAAAAAAATCTAAAATATCAAGTAAATCAACACAAGAATCAATAAAAAAATATGATATGCAGGTAGCTTTAATCGGAGAAACTAATTCTGGAAAATCTTCTATACTTTCTTTAATAACAAATGCAAATTCAAAAATATCTGAAAATCTATTTACTACACAAATACCAATACAGGGCATAATGGATCATGATGATGTGCAAATACAAATAATAGATCTTCCAAGTGTAAAAAACGAAAACTTCGACGTGGGAATAGCAAATACTGCAGATGTGCTATTGCTGGTAATAACAAACCTATCCCAAATTGAAGAAATAAATAAATTCATTCCAAAAGCAAATGGGAAAAAACTAATTGTATTTAATAAAACTGATTTGCTTGATGAAAAAGAAAAAAGAAAAATTTCAGAAACACTTAAATCAAGAAAATATAATTTTATCACGCTATCTTGCAAAAACAAACAAAATATTGAAGAATTAAAAGAAAAAATATTTCAAAGTTTTAATATAACAAGAATATACCTAAAAGAGCCTGGAAAATCCTCGACAGATAAACCACTAATAATGCATCCAAATTCTACAATTTTGGACGTGGCAAAAAAAATAAGCAAACAAATGGCTCAAAATATTAAAGAAGTCCATATCTGGGGTCCGTCGTCAAAATTCTCTAACCAAAAAGTAGGCCTTTCACATATAGTAAAAGATAAGGACATTGTAGAATTTAAGACAAAATAATTAAAATTTAATCATAAGCTGACTCAGAAAGCTTGTTAAGTTTAGGCTTGTTTTTTCTGAAAATAGAAAGCAATTCATTTATCTCATCAGATAAGGCATTTTTCAAGTCTAAAGGGTGAACTTTTTTGTTCTTGAAATCTTTTTCCAAATCTTCATAATTATGATAAACCAAATTTCCCCCATATTTTTTATCTCTTTTAATAACAAAACTAGACTTGCTGTCTTTTTTTAAAGTCATTATAATATATTTAATAAATGGTAACAAACCATTATCTACATCTCCGGAAACACACTCTGCTTTGTTTATTTTATCTTTAACAGAGTTTTCATCATCTAACAAATCAATCTTTGATTTAACATCAGAAGCGCTCATTTTCTTGCCTATTAACCCAGGAATTAAAGATGTCATAACTTCAACTTTAGCATCATAGCCTATTTTAGGCAGATTCTCTCTAGCAAACATAAGTATTTTCCTCTGATCAATACCGCCATATTGCACATCAACTTCAAGATATACTTCGTCTAATGCCTGCATTATGGGATATATCAATCCAGAAAGCTTTGGATTATCTCCAAACTTAACTACTTCAGAAGCAGCTCTTTTGCAGTCGTTTATTGAATTAAATGTTGACATTTTAAGAACATCATACATATATTCTGGTTTTAATTGAAACTCACTGCCTTTTACAAATTCTAAATCCTTAGTATCAACACCAATAGACTTAAACATTAAAGGTATTATTTCTTTGTAATAATCATATCTCTTCTCCAAAGTCTCCCAAGGAGTATTATCCAAAGCTCCATGTAAATCAGCTAGTAATATTTTAACCTTAAATCCAGCTTTCAAAAAATCTCCAAGTTTCAAAACCCACATATAATAGCCTATATGTGGTCTTCCAGTAATAGCTGTTCCAAGATATACTACTGGTTTTTTCTTTTCTTTTAACAGTTTAACTAGCTCTTCTTCAGAAACAATCTCTTCAGTATTTCTCTTAATCAACTCTAGCCTTTTCTGAACATCCATATAATAAAAAAA
>JBBSZB010000064.1:0-1104 GCA_038044965.1 Nanobdellota archaeon | reverse complement strand
GAATCTTTTACAGGATCAGGTGACTCATTGATTATAGTTATATTGCATTTATCTTTTATAGACTTTAAAGCAGAAAGCAGCTCTTTTAATTCACTCTTTGGCGTAAGAATATGATGCTTTTCACCCTTATCCCCATAAACAATTCCAGAGAAATGGCAGTGCCAATCTTTAAACTCAGAAAATTCATTAACCATTTCTTTATAACTCATTTTGCCATTAGTTCTAGCCTTTAAATGCGCAAAGTCTAAACAAAAACTACAGCCAGTTTCCTTAACAAGATCTTTGATATCTGAAATACTTCCAAAAACATTAACCTTTCCCATAGTTTCAACACAAAGTTTGACTTTCCACTTATTTTTCTTTATTTCTTCCATTAACTCAATAACTACTTTCTTTATATTATTATAAGACTCTTCTTTTGACATTTTTCCATAATAACCTGGGTGTATAACAACACTTTTACATCCCAATTTCTCACCAACTCTTAAACAATCAAGAATTCTTTTTTTCGAAGCTTCAACCTTAACTTTCTCATACGAATTCAAGTTTAGCCAGTATTGAGCATGAATACTTAGCTTTATGTTATATTTTTCAGCAGCTTCCCTTATTGTTTTAATATCAGACTCATTTTTAATATAAACTCCATATGTAAAAGCAATTTCACAAGCCCGAAGCCCAAGTTTATGATAAGCTTCTAAATTAGAAATAGCTTCTTTCACTCCCCCTAAACCACTAGGACCAAATATAACTGGCATATATAAATAATATAAAAGGAATATTAAAAGCTTGTTAATTACTCAGCATGATTCCTTTCATCAATCTTTTCTCTTAATTCATAAGTTTGTCTTTCTCTTCTTTTATCTTTAACTTTTTTAATTTCTGCAAATACAGCTTCCCCACAAGGAGGACAATATCCATGGCTTAAAGCTATCCAATCACCTAATGCTTCACTATTTGCAATTTTATATGCTTCTTCATCACTAGACTCCCAAATATTTTTTTCATTGTTTGTTCTAATACTATGGCATACACAACATGCCCCAACAATATTTTTTAATTCAGTCATCTTTCCACAATTTTAACTCTGTTTATAAGTCTTTCTAT
>JBBSZB010000063.1:0-13793 GCA_038044965.1 Nanobdellota archaeon | reverse complement strand
CAAACATGAATGGAAGATAAATCCAAAATTTATGGGTTAGATTTTACACATAGCCGCCGGTTTGGATAAGTTTATAAAACCCTAATCTATCAATTATTGTCAGACTTAGGTGCAGATAAGTCATAGAGATCTGTTTTCTTAAGTGTGATAATTACAACCTCCCATAGCTTAGTGGTTAAAGCGCTCGGCTGTAGTAGATAAAAAGAACCTACGGTTCTCTTTATGAACTCTCCCTTTTTATAGGGATGGTGTGACTAAGGTGGATTTTCCTTAGGGAAATAAAATGAAACCTGATCAGTTATAAAACGCGATGTTTTATATGTTAGCAGAACCCGAGAGATCCCCAGTTCGACTCTGGGTGGGGGGATTTTATTTTTAAAGGCTCCGTAAGAAATCCTATTCTTTCAAGTGTAGGATGAATTACGGCAATTATTTATTTTTTGAGTATTTCTGCTGCCCTGTTGGAGTTGACTTTGATAATGTGTTTTCATATATAGAAAATCAATAAGCGTCTAGGACGCTGTGTGGCTTTAGCCCATAGAGGATGTCACATATTATGGTATTTTTTGTTTTTTTGGACAAACTATTTTTTATTTTGAATACTTTCATTCAGGTTAGGGCGGGGATTTTATTTTTAAAGAAGATTTAAAAATAGTTATTTATTAGAAAAAATACTAAATAATTAACTAATATAAAATGGATCCAAATAGGTCATTTGTTACAAATGAAAATGGAGAAATAACTCATGTTGATATCTCTGATGGAGATAGAACTTATAGATATAGTACTTATTCTCCAGGAGATACTACTCCTGTAAGATTAGAAGCCGTTCAAGATCATGAAAGTGGTGAGTTTAGAGAAGCTCATTCACTTGACTGGTTTGGAAATCCTTATTATGAATAGATAATTTTAGCATAATGTAATTCTTTTATACTCATTTTCTTTTTATTATTCATGGATTTTATCTTTCAAAAGCTAAATACAAACAAGTTTAGAAGAGATATACATTTATCTCAGGAAGAAAAAGAAATTGTTAGATAAAAAGGCTTAGACAAAATTGGTGAAGATGCTTATAATTTTCTTGATAAAAAAATGAGGGTAAGATTATTTAATGACGGGAAACAAACTCCCTGGCGTGGACATCCTGTTTTTGTTGCTCAACATGCTACCGCTACTTGCTGCAGAAAGTGTTTATTAAAATGGTATAAAATTCCTGAAAATAAAACTTTAGATGACAGTGAAATAAGGTTTTTTCTTGATGTTATTTTGAGTTGGATTGAAAAGGAAATGGATAATAAAAAAGAATAATTATTATAAAGGTTTTTTGTTTTTTTTAGATATGGTTAGTCTTGAAACATTAAGTGCTACGAAAATTGGTATTATTTTAAATTGCCCCAATATTTTTAAATTAAAATATGTTAAACATGAACCTGTTCCAAGTTCACTTAATCTTATTTTTGGAAAAGAAATACATTACTTCTTAGAACAGTTTTACAAAAAAAATTATAAAAGCGCTGAAACTTTTTGTAATTCTTTTAACTATCGTTGGAGTAGGGTAATTGCTGGAGATTATCTGAAAGGAAAAGCTAAAGAAAGATTAAAAGTAAGAGAAATACCAGTTGCTTTAGCTGGAGGAAAGGAATATACTTTAAGAGTTGGAAATCATGTAAGATTTTTTGAGGAAATAGATAAAAAAACAGGGGAAATTGTGGATTCTGATAGAAGCGCTGTTAAATTATATTTTAGCTATAGAAATTTAGCTGCTAGTTTTAAGAAAAATTCTGATGGTTCAAAAACTCTTGTGGGAGGTATTTTAAAAAGATTTTATGATAGGCATAAACCCCAAGATCCTCCTGATGAAAAAGAAAAAAGATTTAAATTTAATTTTAGAGGATATCCAATTATTGGAGTTTGGGATAGGATTGATAGGAGAAATGGGGATTGTTATATAACAGATTATAAAACAGATAAATCATATCCTAAATCAGTTATATTACATACTCATTTGCAATTTACCATTTATAGTGCTGCCTTTAGAGAGATTTTTGGTGAAAAGGAAAAAGATATTTTATACTATCATTTGAGAAGTGGAAAAGTTTACAAAACTAAAAGAGGGGAACATGATTATGACACTTTAGAGAAAATTTGTGAACAAGTTACAAGGGCTATAAAAAATAAAGAATATGAACCAAGATTTGGATTTCAATGTGGGTTTTGTGATTATCATATTCCTTGTATTAGCGAAAATCCACATTTAGCTGAAAGAATATTAGATGTGGATAAATCAAGGATTGTTATGCCTGAGGAATTTGATGGTTGGTTAATGGATGAAGAAAGGGATGAGGAAAGGGTAGCTTAGTTATTTTTTATTATTCCTCCCATATTTTCTTATAAATTCATTATCCTCAAGAACGAAAAACTTTAAAAACAACATATTTCTATGAGGAGTAACTAAAAAAGAGGACATTGATTGTTTTATGAAAGAAAACAAACTGAACCAACTTGGAGAGGATGATGATTTGGCTCTTCTAAAAGAACCAATTGAAGATGTCGACTTCTTTGAAATGGATGAATTAGATGAAGATATAGAGTGATTTATTTTTCTTTTTCTTTTATTTTTTATTTTTATAATTTAGTGTAATTAGTTATGTTTATTTAATTTTTAACATGCAATAACTTTTCCTTATTTTATATCTTTTTGTATCATTGATCATTTACACGTCAAGATTATTTAATTAGATTATAAATTAAAATACACCATAATTTTCCTTATTTTTATATTTTAGTTATATTAATCTTATTATTTCATTTTATTTTTTATTATACTTATTCTATCTTTCCTTTCAATAATATATATAAACCAATTAAATCTCTGATTTTTATGCTAATAGGACTTGTTGGTAGGCCCAATGCTGGTAAAAGCACTTTTTTCAAAGCTGCGACTCTCTCAGATGTATTAATTGCAAGTTATCCTTTTGCAACTATAAAAGCTAATAGGGGAATTGCTTATATTAAAATTAAAGATTTGGCAAGGGACTTTGGTAAAATAAGTAATCCGCGAGAAGGATATATTAAAGATATATGGAGATTTGTTCCATTTGAATTAATGGATGTTGCAGGTTTAGTTGAAGGGGCAAGTGAAGGAAAAGGTCTTGGAAATGAGTTTCTTAATGATTTAGCAGGAGCTGATGCATTTATTCATGTTGTTGATATGTCTGGGGAAAGTGATGGAGAAGGAAAACCTACAGAAGGGTATTATCCTGGAAATGATGTTAAGATAATAGAGAAAGAACTGGATTTATGGTATCTTGGAATTTTAAAAAAGGCCTGGAAAAACTTTTCTAAAAAACTTGAAGTTGAAAAAGGAAATTTTGCACAAGAAGTTTCAAAACAGTTTTCTGGATTAAAGGTAACAGAAGAAGATGTTAAATCAGTTATTAGAAAATCTAATTTAAATTTTTCAAATCCTAGCAGATGGAATGATAATGAGCTTTTTGAATTTGCTAAAATATTAAGAAAAGAAACAAAAAAAATGATTATTGCTGCAAATAAAGTTGATCGCCCAAATGGTAAGAAAAATTATGAAAAAGTTAAGGAAGAATTTGACTATCCAATTGTTCCATGTTTTGCTGAGGGAGAACTTGCTTTAAGAGAAGCTGATAAACATGGATTAATAGAGTATATTCCCGGAGATGATAAGTTTAAGATTATAAAAGAGCTTAGTGATAAACAAAAAACTGCTTTGAATAATATAAAAATTATTTTAAATGAGTTTGGAAGTACTGGAGTGCAGGAGATTCTTAATAAAATAGTTCTGGAGATTTTAGAGTATATTGCAATTTATCCTGCAGGAGCTAAATTATCAGATAGTAAGGGAAATATCCTTCCAGATTGTTTTTTAATGCCTCAAGGCTCAACAGCACTGGATTTTGCCTATAAATTACATAGTGATATTGGGAAAAATTTTGTTAAAGCTATCCATATTAAATCAAAACAAGCTGTTGGAAAAGATTATAAGTTGAAACATATGGACGGATTAGAGATAATGACGAAGTAAGAGGATAAGAAAATAGGTGATTAAGTTGAGAATTGAACTTTCAAAACATGCAAAACAAAGAATGATTGAAAGAGAGATAAAGTTTGAATATATTCAAGAAACAATTGAGTTTCCTGATTATACTATTAAAAACAATGGCAAAACTGAAGCTTATAAAAGTCTTGGAAATAAAACTTTAAAAGTAGTATATATCAATGAGCATAATTTTATAAATGTTGTAACAGTCATATGGAAATGAGAATTGAAATAGATAAAGGTGTAGATGCAGCATATATTTATTTTAAAGAGATTTCTCCAGGAGAAGTTAAAAAAACAATTTCTTTAAATGATTCTATAAATGTTGATTTAGACAAAGATGGTAAAACTATTGGTATTGAGATTTTAGATGCTAGTAAAAATCTTCCTATCTCTGCTCTTAAAACCTTAAAAGTTAATAACTAAACCTTTTTTCTTTAGGTAGGATATTAAATGATAATCTCAGTAAAAGTAAAGCCAAAATCCGGAAAACAAGAAATGATAAAAATTGATGATAATATGTATCTTGTTTATTTAAAATCAGAGCCTGAAGATAATAAAGCAAATATAGAACTTATTAGTTTGGTATCGAAGTATTTTAATACTAATCATAGTAATGTTATAATAAAGAGAGGTTTAAGATCTAGGAATAAGATTTTAGAAGTTTTATGAAATCAGATGTTGTTGTTAAAGTAAAATCAGGCAGTATTAAAAGAAGCATAGAGAATTTTGGAGAAAACAGATATCTTATAAAAACTGATGCTATTAGTAATGATGAAGTGAATAAAGATGTTTTATTCATGCTTTCTAAATGTATGGGTATTCCACTAAGTAAATTTGAGTTTAAATCAGGGTTAAGCAGTGATGATAAAGTTTTACAGATAATTTAGATATTAAAAAAATGAGAATAAAATATGAATTTGCGCCGGATTTACAAAATGAAGTTGAAGATATTTCTAAAAATCTTTTTCCCCATGTTAAATTAGATAGAATAAAATGTTTTAGAAGTCATGGAAGTTCTTCAAGAAATACAATAGCTAGGTGCCATGCTCTTGGAAAACTTTTGCAGTTAGCTATAGGTGTTGAAAGTTGGTATGCAATTGAATTTTTAAGTGAAACTTTTGATAAATTGCCTAGTGAGGAAAAAACTAAGGTTATGATACATGAACTAATGCATATTCCAAAAACTTTTGGAGGAGGGTTTAGGCATCATGATTATGTGTGTGATAGGAACATAGATAAATTACATAAACAGTATAAAAATATAAAACAAGGCAGTTTTGAAAATGGCCAGGGAAAACTTAAAGATTTTTTTAAATGGTAAAGAAATTGTTGTTAGGGATATTATTAAGGCAAATCAGTTTATGAAAATTAAAGGGCTGATGTTTTCCATAAGGGAGAATGCTTTTCCTATATTGTTTGAAACTAAAAATCCTTTGAGCATACATTCTTTTTTTGTTTTTTATGAATTTCTTGCAATATGGCTTGATGATAAAAATAAGGTTTTAGATTATAAAATAGTAAAACCTTTTTCTATTCGAGAAATTGCTGAAAAAGAGTTTTCCAAAATACTTGAAATACCGTTAAACCGACGATACTACGATGTAGTGAATTTTATCGTCGGTGGAAAGGTTTAAAAACAAATAATTACTTAATTATATACTATTATTTAAAAAGGAGGTTAAAAATGGGAAGTATTGTTGTAAAAAATGTAGTTAAGAGAAAGCCAGGCTGCCTTTACTATGTAGATGGTAAGGGAAATGTTTGCGAAGCAAAAATGGCCCGTGGTGGAAGAAAAAAGAAAGCTGGTAAAAAAAAGAAAAGAAGGTAATCTTTCTTTTTAACAAATAAAATACTTTATTTTTTCAAGAGCTTTTTCTTTTGCTCTTTGTTTATTTTTTTGATTTCAACAGACTTATAAATATCTAATTCTATTTTTAATTTATGGATAATAAGATTAAAGCGATAGTCTTTGATATTGGAAGTGTCTTGACTAAGACAGATTTTAAGAAATTTCATGCTAGATTAGACAGACTTTCTGAAGAACATGAAATTGACCCTAATAAATTTCATGATCTTAGATCAAAACATCTTGATAAGCTAATGATTGGTAAAATGTCTGATAAGGAATTTAAGCGAAAAGTGACTAATGAATTAAAAATTAAGGATAAAAAAGATTTTATAATAAAATGGGATAATGCTTTAGAATCCTATATGATTCTAGATAAGAGGGTTTATTCTCTTATTGCTAAGCTTAAAAAAAATTATCTTGTTGTTAGTTTCTCTGATGTTACGCCCATGTTTCACAAAATGAGGGTGAGGAAAAAGGTTTATGCTCATTTTAAATACAACTTGTTGTCTCATCAAATTGGTATAAAAAAACCCTCCCTTAAATTTTATAAATTATTGCTAAAGAAAATTAAAGTAAAACCTAATGAAATTATTTTTATTGATGATAAAGTTTATAATTTATCTCCTGCGGAAAATTTAGGCATGAAAACAATTTTATACAAAAATAATAAGCAACTTATTAAAGATTTGAAAAAATTAGAAGTTAAATTAAAATGATACTAGGCATTGAATCAACTGCACATACATTTGGAATTGGAATTGTTAATAATGGCAAAATAATTACAAATGTCAAGGATTCTTATACTACTGAGAAAGGGGGCATAATTCCTGTGGATGCTGCAAAACATCATCGCGAGTTTAGTGAGGTTATTTTAAGCAAAGCTTTAGTTGATGCTGATGTAACTTTAAAGGATATTAAAGCAATTGCTTTTTCTCAAGGGCCTGGACTAAGTCCTTGTTTATTAGAAGGAATTAGATTTGCAAAAAAATTAGCAATTGAACTAAATGTTCCTTTGATTCCTGTTAATCATTGTATTGCTCATCAAGAGATTGGAAGAATTACAGGAGCTAAAGATGCTGTTTTGCTTTATGCATCTGGAGCAAATACGCAGATAATTGCATATGCTTCTGGAAAGTATAGAGTTTTTGGAGAAACCTTAGATATTGGAGTTGGAAATTTTATTGATACATTTGCAAGACATGTTGGTTTAGGTTTTCCAGGAGGACCTAAAATTGCAAAAATTGTTGAAGATGCAGATAAATCAAAACTTAGTTATTTAGAATTGCCTTATTCAATTAAAGGAATGGATGTAAGTTTTTCAGGAATACAGACAAAATTAAAACAAATGTTTGATTCTAAAAAATATAAATTAGAAGATTTATCTTTTTCACTTCAGGAAACTGTTTTTGCAATGTTAATAGAAGCTAGTGAAAGAGCTTTAGCACATACTGGTAAAAAAGAGTTAGTTTTAGGTGGAGGAGTTGCCTGCAATAAAAGGCTCCAGGAAATGGCTAGAATAATGTGTGAAGAGAGAGGTTGTAAATTTTTTGTTCCTGAAAATTCTTTACTTGTAGATAATGCTGCTATGATTGCTTATACTGGTGAAATAATGTATAAAAGTGGAATTAAAGTTTCTCTAAAGACAAAAGCTTTTGAAAAGCTTGATATTCAGCCAAGACAAAGGACTGATGATGTGGTTGTTAGTTGGAGGATATTGTAAACTTATCGAGACATAACATATTTTTTTAATGATTCATACTAAATTAAATTAGGGTGGAAATTAGAATAATGCATTTAACTTTAAAATACCAATGATATATCTATTAACTTAATTACTTAATAAGAATTTTAATATTATCTCTTTGATTTTAAATCCTTTTTTGTCTATTATCTCCCTTTAATTTGACAGTATCGAGTTGGAGATAAATATATAAATACCAAAATATTAGTATAATTAGTACCTAAAATATAGTATTTTAATATATAAATAATTATATTTATACCACTTTTATGGTAGAATGATATAATGGCAAAAATTGATAGTTTATTCAAAAGTGGAAAGATAAGCAGGATAGTTGAAACTGAAAGAGAAAGATATCTTAATTTTTTTTCTAATTCTTATAAAGAAAACTTAGAGCATTCCCAATTTATTGTAGACAAATTCTCTAGATGGAGCATTATTTCTGGATATTATGCGATGCATGATATAACTAAATTATTTTTAGCAGACAAATTTAGCATTAAAATTGATTTTAATGTTCATCAGACAACTATTGAAGTTATGAACGAATTAATTAAGGATAAAGAAATTTTAAAGATGCTTAATTTAGGTTATTCAGAATTTATTAAACTCCTAAATGATTTAGCAAGTGCAAGAGATAAAAGGACTAAAGCTCAATATTATACAGGAACTAAATTTATGAAGGAAAAATATAAGCAGGAAGCTGAAGAATTTATTAATAAAACTGTTATTTTATATATAAATAAAATTAAACTTTTGAAAGAAAATGCTGATTAATCTAATTGATAAAAACTGCGCGAAAATTATATTATTTTTAGCTTTAAGCCCTGGCAGTAATTATAGAAGAAATGAAATAAAAGAGAAAACTATGCTTCATAATGTTCCATTGGATATTTCTTTAAATAAACTTATTATATTAGATATTATAAAAGAAACTAATAAAATTTATTCATTAAATGTTAATAATTTAATAGTTAAAAACATATTTGATGAAAGAAAAGAAATATCAAATATTCCTTTAATAGTTCAATATCAGCTTTTAGATTTGGTTGATAAATTAATTGAGTTAAGGGGTATAAAAAATATAATATTATTTGGTAGTTATTCTAAGCTTATTTTTTCTGGTAAATCTGATGTAGATATTGCAATTGTATTGAACAATAAGATTAAAAATAAGAATAAAATTGATAAAATTGTTTCTGCTATTGCCAAGAAACTTTCTATCAGATATAAAAAAGATGTTCAAACCCATTTATTTTTTGAAAGTGATTTAAAGCATAAAGAAGATCCTTTAATTAAAGATATTTTAAGAAACGGGAGAGTGTTGGTTTAGGTTAGCTGGAAGAATTAGATAAAAACATTTAAAGTGTTTTATTTTATCCTTTTCATGCAACTGGATCAATTATTAAATGATTTACGTCATATTGGTGAGGAATGTTTCAATGGATATAGTTTTCAAAAAACATGGAGAGGAGTTTATCTTCCTTCAATGCTAACTGCTTATGAGATCTCTGATAATATTTATTTTACTCATTTTAGAGCTGAAGAAAGGTCTATTGCAGAAAAAAATGCGCATTTGTTAAGATTAAGTATTCTTGATGAAGACTTGCCCATAAATGTGCCTTTGATTATTAATCCAAATTTTATTGTAAGCTTTGGGGGGAGAATGGCTAATGTTATAACTCTTGGAAGAATTAAATATTATCCTGCTTTACCTGAATTAAATGAAATTGCTTTGCATGACCTTGATGAAGGAATGCAATATGAAGCACTTGATGCAATTGGAGAATTTGGTGCTAAGGCACAAAGATATGAAATGGGTATTGCTGAACATATGATATCTTTGCCTGTTAATTGGGTTCAGGCTCAGGCAGCCAAAACATTGGGTGAGATTGGAACTCAACGCTCTTTTGATATTCTTAAGGAATTATATGAATATATCTCTGGAATAATGAGGACTAATGAAAGGAAATGGCATATGACTGGAGATGAGAAATATTTTAGACAGATGAGTCATATAAGGGATGGGGCACGTAATACACTTCAGTCTATGGTTCAGATTGATAGATTAAGGGGAGAACAAGTTTTGAAATATGCTTTGCAGGATGAATCTGGGGGAGTAAGGCATGAAGCAAAAACAGTGAAGTTTTTTTATAAGAATAACATTTAAAAAAGGGAGTATATTATGATTTTTATGAAATCTTTGAGAGATCGTCTCTGGCTATATAGATAAGAATATTAGTTCTCTAGAAAGATCTATAGCCAAGGAGTGTCTTTGGACACCTTAAAAATTATTTTAGTGTTATCATTGTCGGTAGTGGTATTGCCGGAAGTGTACTTGCATATGAACTGGAAAAATTAGGTGTTAATTATGCTTTGTTCACAGCTGAAAGAAATCCCCTGTTTAATACTTCTTCATTAAGCAATGCTCATTGCAGAGTTGTTCAACCAAGTAATCTTGAGGAAATTGTTAAAATTAGTGTTGAAAGACTTGGTGAAAATGAAGAAAAAATGAGGTTTGTTTATTCCAAATCTAATAGTGTAATTGATATATTTAGAGAGATAGACATTAAATTTGAACCCAGGGCTTTTGGAGTCATTCCTGTTACAAAAAAGAAAGGGGGATATGAATTATTAAAAATGATCCAACCCAATATTAATAATATTTTCACATCCCATAAAATTATAAATTTTTGTAAGGTTAATGATCAATTTGATGTTTTAGTGGATAATCTTGGAAATTTAACTGATTTTCATTGTGATTATCTTGTTCTTGCTAGTGGAGGTTATTCTGGAAAATTTCAATATACAGACTGTTTTAAATATAAAGAATATAACATTTTTGATTTGATTATGAAGAATGGTGGCAGTATAATAAACACTAGTTGTTTATTTATCCATCCTTTTGGATATAATAAAGGAAGAAAAATTTTAACTGGGAAAGAAATAGAACAAGGAGAATTTGTTGATTATTCTGGGGAATTTGTTTTTGATTCTGAATTTCGAGAGATTATTAAAAGAAATAATTATCACGAGAGATTTGGAGATTTAAACAATTATATTTTAAAATTTAAGAAAAGTGGCAGAAAAATTTATTTTATTAATCCAATTAGTAGAGAAAGAATTGAAGTTGTTCAGACTGTGCATTATACTGCCGGGGGAATAAAAACAGATATTTATGGGGAGGTTGACGGAATTAAAAATCTGTATGCAATTGGAGAATGTCAAGCAGATGGTTCTAGAAATTGCGGGAGGCTTCCCTGGCTATCCATTCACTTCATCTATTGTATATGGGAAATTTCTTGCTGAAAGATTTCTGGAAACATTTAAAAAGCCGTTTTATGATTAGTTTATAACCGATGAAGTGAGTTCATCTAAAATAAACTTTACGGAGGCCTATATGGACTTCTATACAATTGTTGAAAAAGCAAGAAAAACGGGAAAAATAGACAAGGGAACTAATGAAGTTACAAAAGCTATAGAAAGAGGTACAGCTAAATTAGTAGTTGCTGCTTCAGACATTGACCCTAAAGAAATTACTCAACATTTACATATACTTTGTAAAGAAAAAGGAATAAAATATGGTGAAGTTGACAGTAAGAAAAAATTAGGTATTTCTGCAGGATTGCCAGTAGCTTGTTCAAGTGTTGCTATTCTTGAAGCAGGAGATACAGAAAAAGATATTGCAAACTTAAAGTAAACTTAAATATTAAATATCAATAAACTAAAAATATTAAATATCAAATAAATGAATATAAATAAGGAAAAGTTATGGTATGTTTCCAAATGAACTTTTAGGAAAGGTTCCCAAATAAACCTTTTAAAAAAAGGTTTCCAAAAATGAAAAATAAACAAAATAAAATAAACAAAATAAAATAATAAAAATAATAAATCAAGTTAACTAAAATGAGCTCATATGCAGAACAAATAATAAAAGAATCAATTAATGAAGATGAACCAGTAGATATGGGAAAAGAATCATGTCCTTTTTATTACCCCACAAATTCAGGATGCAACACACAACTTTTTTCAACATGTTTCCATGTAGGAGGAGAAGAATATCATTCATGTATAGCTTATCAAGATTCAATAAATGATTTAAATTAAAATGGATTTCCCAAATAGAGAAAGTATTGAAAGAGAAGTTAAGCAAGTTATAGCTGATTGTCTTGGAGTAGAACTAGGAAAAATAAGAAATAAAGCTAATTTTGATTCTTTGGGAATTGAATCTTTAACTTTTACTGGAATGGAATTGCTTTTACAGGATAAATATAATTTTGGAGATGATGATGTAAGAGCTTTGTTTAGAGAAGCTACATTTAATAAAAAACAATTTTTTAATTATTTAATAGTTGGAAGATTTATTGATTATATTGCTTCAAAAAATGAAAAAGAAGCTTTAGCTTATTAATTAAAATGGCAGATCAAAAACCGCAGCAACAACAGAAAAAAGAAAGAATGACTCTTAGCAGTGGTCAACCTGTTCCAGCTGTTGTTGAAGCTGTAATTGGAAGAACAGGGTTTAGAGGAGAGGTTACTCAGGTTAAAGCTAAAGTTTTAGATGGTAAAAATAAAGGAAGATCTATGAGAAGAAATATTAAAGGGCCTGTTAGAATTAAAGATGTTTTGATGTTAAGAGAGACTGAAATTGAAGCTCGTAAAATAAGAAGTAAAGTTACAAAGGGGACTTATACTTAAAATGAATTATGGAAATTTAATTAGAGATATTGGAAAATATTTTATGGATGAAGATACAAGGAGAGTTATAGATTTTGCAGAAAGCCTTTCATCTGATGATTGTGGAAGTTATATACCAGTTTCTGTTCAAAGTAAAGGGATTATTTTAAAATATCAAAGAGCTTTAAAATCTCAAGGATTTGATTCAAGTGTAAAAGTTGGAGATACTAAGATGACTAAAGGAGAAGTAACACATTATAGATTGCATATTTCAAGAAAAAATTTAGAGGTGTTAGCTTAAAATGTCTGAATGCTCTTTTTGTCATAAACATTATGAAATTCCAAGAGGTTTAACTTACGTATTGGATAATGGAGAAATTCTTTATTTTTGTTCATCAAAGTGCTGGAAAAATAAAAAATTGGGAAGAAGATCTGAAAAAGTTAATTGGATAAGAAAAAAAGACAAAAAAGTTGTTTCTTTAGAAAGTACAAAGGTTAAGAAAGAATAGTTTTTTAGCTTCTCGTCGCTAAAAAATTACATTTTATCGTCGGTAAATGAGTATTTTTGTATAGAAAGCTTTTTAAAGCCAGGTGGCTATTTTTAGGTGTAAAATTAGGAAAATTTAAGCAATTTTCTAGGTAATTATTAACATGGCAGAAGAATATTCAGCAAATGAACCTTTAGAAAAGGTTCCCAAATAAACCTTTTAAAAAAAGGTTTCCAAAAACGTAAGGAAAAATAAAATGGCAGAAGAATATAGTGCAAAAAGTATCAAAGTTCTTGAGGGATTAGAAGCAGTAAGACTCAGGCCTGCAATGTATATAGGTAGCACTAGCAAGGAAGGGTTACATCATTGTTTTTATGAGGTAATTGATAATTCTATTGATGAAGTTCAGGCAGGAGTTGCAACACTTATTGAAGTTATAATTAACAAAGATGGCAGTTTGACTGTAATTGATAATGGTCGTGGAATACCTGTTGAAAAACATGAATCTGGAAAATCAGCTTTAGAAGTTGTTATGACTAAACTTCATGCTGGAGGTAAGTTTGAAAGCAAAGCTTATCAGATTTCAGGAGGGTTGCATGGGGTTGGAGTAAGTGTTGTAAATGCTCTTTCAACTAAGTTAGTTGTTCAGGTAAAAAGAAGTGGAAAGATTTATGAGCAGAGTTATAAAATTGGTGTTCCGCAAGGAGCTGTACAGGTTGTAGGTAGTGCTAAAAATGACGAAACAGGGACTTTAGTTACATTTTATCCTGATCAAAGCATATTTTCAACAACTAATTTTGATTTTTCTGTTATTGCTAGTAGGGTTAGAGAATTAGCTTTTTTAAATCCTAATTGTAAAATAATTATAAAAGATGAGAGAGATGGAAAAACAGAAGAGTTTCATTATGAAGGTGGTTTAGTTGAATTTGTTAAATGGATTAATCGTTCAAAATCTCCTATACA
>JBBSZB010000062.1:0-23936 GCA_038044965.1 Nanobdellota archaeon | reverse complement strand
CTAGTTTATAAACCTTTCTATTTAGTTTAATTAATAAGTAGTAACAAAATAAAATTAAAAAAATAAAAAATATTTTATCTTATCTGGTAAACAGCCTGAACACTTGAGCTAACTGTAAGCTCTTGAGGATTTATCTGAGTTGCAGCTTTTCTCGCATCAACACTATTATCACTTGCACTAGCTCCTTCAGCCATAGCATACAAAGGATAAGGCCTATAGTAATAATCATTAGTGCTTATACTTATTAGCTTGCCTAATTTTTTATCAGCACCTTTAGCAACAGCTTCTGCTTTAGTTTTAGCATCTTTTGTTGCAGATTCAATAGCTTGTGCTTTCAAATCATTTTCTTTTTCCTGAGTAAACTCAAAGTTAATATAGCTGATTAAAGCGCCGTTATCAACTGCAGAATCAACTATCTTCCCGGTTAAATCAAAATCATCTGTTTTAACCTTCAACTGATTTATAGTTTTATATCCCTTAAGCTTCTGCTGTCCAGTTTCCCAAGAATAATCAGGGTAGATATTATACTGTACATTTTCAATTTCAGAATCTTTAAATCCCAAGTACCTTAGTTCTCTACTAACCTTTTCACTTATTTCAGAATTTGCATTCTTTGAATCTTCTGCACTTAAGTTAGTTGTTTCTATAGAAATATACACAGAAACTAAATCAGGTTCAGAAAAAATCTCAGAATTTCCCTGAACAGAAACTGTATTGCCACTTGCAGGAACATCACCATTTACATTAACATAAACATATGCTCCAATAGCTACTAAAGCAACCACAAGTACTAAAAATACGCTTAATTTTCCAAATACCATCTAAATCTTACCTCCTTTCATTTTATTTTTTATCATTTTATTTTTATTTTATTCGTTTTGGGAACCTTTGAGCCATTAGGCTCGGTTCCTTGAACCTTTAGGTTCGGTTCCTTTTCAGAACCTTTTCGGAACCCTTCTAAAGGTTTATTTTCATTCCAATTTTCTCCAATTTAATATCATAAATAAGATTAATGCAATAATGCCCCCAGCTAAAAACCATGCCCATATTTGAGGAAAATTTATAGAGTTGCTAACTGTTGTCTGTGCAATCATAGGCGCAACATTTCCAACACTTCCAGCCCCACCAGAAGAACTTGCAAAATCAGCAGATTTTTCTGCCAAATTTGCTGTCTGATAAACACTAGAAGAATAAATTTTAACAATAAATGCAGAAATTCCTGTTAAAATCAAAGCTCCAAGAATACTTTTTACTGTATTTGAATTTTTAGGAGAAATAATTATTTTTTTGTTTGCAACTTTATATTTTAACACTTTTTTACCCTTAACACTCCACATCCAGTTTTTAGAACTTTCAATTAGCCCAGCTTCAATAAGATTTTTAATATTATAATTAACAGTATTTGCAGGCAATTTTAGTTCATTGGAGATTTCACCCTCACTTGCCTCTTTATCAGCTAAATACTCAAGAATCTTTTTAGATGTTTTATTAGATAATACATCTGTAAGTATCTTTAGCTTTTCATCATCTAACTCAAGCATAATATATTTTTTACTCATTTTACTAAACTAAAGCTTAATCAATTGCAACTTCAGAAATACCTCCCATAACAGGATATGCATAATATCTTTCTTCCCCATAAGGAAGTTCAACTTCATTTATCTCTTGCAAATCATCTAAATCATTTGCTTTAATAAATCTTCTTGAGATTGTATATAACACATCGTCCATATACAAACTTCTTTGAACAGCACTTTCACTATAATAATATCCTTGCCCTGATTCATTTTCCTTATGATCTATCTTTCCCCTTAATTCAATACCATCTAAATCAATATTAAATACATAAGCTCCTTGCCAGTATCTATAAATTGGATAAACTCTTCCGAACTGATTCTCTTCTTTTCCAGTTTCTTCACTATAAGAAATAGGAATTACTAAAAGCTCTTTCTCTCTATCAAATAAAAATGCCTTATGATCATAAAGAGCATTTGAATCAGACCATTTTTTATCAACTTCATATTTTGCAACTTCTTTTGGATTTTCAACATCTGAAACATCAAATAAAGCTATTTTCAAACCTTGTACTCTACCTTCTTCATTTGCTTCTTTACCAATACCAATTATATGATTTTCATCATAAGGATGCAAATAATTTGAAAATCCAGTAACTTTCAAATATCCTAAAACTTCTGGATTTCTAGGATTAGATAAATCAATAACATACAAAGGATCTACCTGTCTAAATGTAACCATATAAGCTCTCTCTTCCATAAACCTAGCTGAATAAATTCTCTCTCCTTGAGCTAAATCCTCAACACTTCCAATTATTTCTAAATCATCATTCAAAACATAAAGATGATTCAAACTATTTCCACCCCAACCACTAGTAGTAGTTGCAATTCTTAAATTTCCACCATACTCATCCATTGAAAACTGATTCAAAACATATCCTGGAACTTCTCCAACAGCTTTATAATCTATATCCATTTCATCAATTTCTATTCTACGAATAATAGTCTTAGTTCTCTCTTTAGAAACTTTAATCTCAAACTCTCCCATTTTTTCCATAAGCTCTTTATCAAACTCTTCTTTTTCATCACTTAATAAAGAGTCAGAGTAATCTTGAACAATTCTACCAACTTTTTCATATTTTTTATATGATTGAATATCACTCTCCATTATATCCTGAACTTTATCAGCTTCACTTTTAGGAAGAACTTCTAAAAATACATCATCAATTAAATCTTCATAATAACTTTCATAAGAATAATATTTTTGGTTAGTCAAATAAATATTATCTTCTGAAACAAAAATACTCCCAGAACCGCCAGTAAGATATATTTTATTTTCAACCTTTCCATTATCAAGATTTAAAGCCATTATAGAACTATAAATATAACTTCTATCAGGATAATCAAAATAAGCTATATCACTAGGTGCTATAACTTTCTGAACACCATCAATTTGCAATTTAGGAATACCTATATTCTCTCTTCCAATATATTTAGTAGAAATAACATAAACATAATCATCAATCATTCTTGCATCTGTATAACTTCCTTCAGTTACAACTTCTCTTTCAAGTTTCGGATTTTCAACATCTAAAACACCATAAACTCTTATTGTAGTAAAAGTTCCGCCATCACTCGGGCAAGGAGCTCTCTTACAAACAATTCTATTTTGCACATATTCACTAGAAAAGACAATTAACTTATCATCGTTAAGGAAAATATCGTTAATACTTTTATTAATATTAATTTCAGATAAAATTTCCATATCTTCAGCAGGAAAAGCACCAACAATAACAACTTTAGTTCCTGAAACAGCATAAATATACTTGCCATCATTTTTTACAATATCTGGCTCATCAACACCTTGTATTTGAATATTAGTAGTTGAATAACTATCAGCACTTTGAGATGACTTTGAACTTCCAGCAAAACTATCTGAAGCTGCAGGAGCATCAGATTCTAAACCAGCTGCAAAAGCTCTTTCTCCAACAAAACCAAACCCGTAATAATTATCATTCGCTGTTTTATTAATAAAATTTTCAATTTCTTGATAAGAACTAAAACTTTTCAATTTGTCAGAATATGAATCTCCAATTACGGGCTCTGGATTTTGAATAATCACTCCAGCAATAACTATCAAAACAACTACAGCCAAAATTCCTGTTAAGGTTAATATCCATTTCATAATTTTACTATGAAAAACCCATATTTAAACAATTTGAAGGCTTCAAACGAGTTTGAAGTAACCCATACCAAAATATCTTTAAACTTCAATTAATAAAAAAACAAATGAGAGTGTGTGCTTTAGGTTCTGGATCTTCAGGTAATTGTTTCTTTATATCAGATAACAATAAAGCAATTTTAATTGATGCTGGTCTAAGTTGCAAGGAAACATTCAGAAGATTAAATTTAATTAATCAAAACCCAATTGAAATTAAAGCGATATTTATAACTCATGAACATTCAGATCATGTTAGGGGCGCTGATGTCATAGCAAGAAATCTTAATATTCCTATTTTTGCCACAAAAAAGACTGCAGATAATTCAAATTTATGCAACAATAAAAATTTAATTAAAATAATAAAAAACAATGAAACAATAAAAGTAGGGAAAATGAGTATTGAAGCGTTCTCTAAATCACATTCGGCTTCTGATCCTGTCTCATATAGTATACTTTCAAAAAAAAGAGTTTCCATAATAACTGACTTAGGCCATACATGCCAAAATACTATAGATAAGATATCAAAATCAGATTTATTATTTATAGAATCAAATTATGATGAAGGAATGTTAGAAAATGGACCATACCCTTACTATCTAAAAAAATGGATTAGTGGAAATGATGGACATTTATCAAATACTCAAACAGGACTCTGTGTTTTAGAACATGGAAAATCAAGACTAAAAAATGTTGTCTTATCTCATTTAAGCAAATTCAATAATCACCCAGAAATTGCCCTTAAAACTTTTAAGGATTTAATAAAAGAAAGAAAAGACTTAAATCCAAGTGTACATATCTCATTAAGAGATGAGCCAAGTAAGATTTTTAGTTTATAGTCAAATGTTACTATTAAAAATAAATTAATATTATGAAACAAACTAAAATATATACATATTTGAACAAATATCTTTTTAAACACACAATTCCCTTAGATAGTATGAATAAATGGTTTGAGATACTACTCGGATTAATACTAGTATTAGGTACAATACTCATAGGTTGGTACTCTCACACAGGCTCATGGACCTTTCTAGGATTGTCATGGGACTTTGGCAGTGCTGCTTGGCTAACACTTAAAGGAGCAGTTATCTGGGGAGTATTTTTCCTTGGACTATTATTCTTATTACTAGGTATAAGCGATCTTAAGAATTAATACCTATAAAGTTCAAACTAAACACAATATCCTTATAAGCCTCGCCTTCGGCTCGGCTGTATCTAATTTGCCTTGTCCAAAAGCTCCTCTTGCTCGCTTTTTCCAAAGTTATCCATACTAATCTTAACATAATGTAAATCTAGAAAAATTTAACCTAACCCCAAATTAATGCTTATAATACATAAAAACCAACTTTTCTAATAATATCTCGAATTATAGCTTAAAACCAGCAACAACTCTTAAGAGGTAACCAAGGTTTAAATTAATAGCTATATTCTAAATGTTATAATTTATTAAAAAAGAGTTGTGAAAAAACATTCAGAAATTAAAAAATGCAAAATCAAGAACTAATCTCAAGGGTAAAAGAACTTAACCTAGATAAAATAACACATTTTTCAGGTTCATCACCTCCTGAAATATTTATAGGTAGAAAAGATTATCCAAATGTTTATTCGGGAGTTTTATCTCCGATAGAATATGGAAATACTGAAAAATTCAGCTCTCCAGAAAACTGGTTTAAGCACAGATACAAAATAGAACAAATCCTTGACTATAGATCAAAATTAATCTATTCAAGATTTAAAGTAAACATTAAATCTCCGCAAAACACTCCTTTAATTAAACCAATGTCAGAAATTGCAATGTCTAACAAATCTGTTTCAGCAGAATTTTTCCTAGAAAGACCTGTAAAATTTTCTCCAATACAAGAATTAAGCGTGCCTTTTATAGGAAATCCTGCTCCATTAAAAAATTTAAAACTTGAAGAAAATCCAAAAATTGATAAAAATGTAGATTATATAGTAAATGATGAAAAATTAAAATCTGCAGAAGGCATAAAATATTTATATGAATCTAATGTAACAATAACAAATATAGTAAAAATTCTTTCAGCAGGTCTTTTGGGAATAAAAGATCAAAGAAAATTAGTTCCGACACGTTGGAGTATCACTGCAGTTGATGATACTTTGTCAAAACAATTGCTTGAAAAAATAAAATACTACCCTGAACTAAGTGAAATAAGATTATTCAACAGTGAGTATTTAGGAAATCATTATGAAATACTTCTTATACCTGATACATTTTCATTTGAAGTAATTGAAATTTCATTAAAAAACAAAGGTGTTTGGAAAGATTATGAAAGTGTTTTTGGAAGAAAAAAATATGCTGAAGATGTTACAGGTGCTTATTATGCAAATAGATTAGCCGTGTGTGAATATTTAAATGAAATAAGGCGCCAAGCAAAATGCATATTTTTCAGAGAAGTTCGCCCAGAATATAATGCTCCTTTAGGAGTAGGTATTTTAAGAGAAGTTTCAAGAGATGCCTTTACTAAGTATCCTGAAAAATTCCAAACAATCAATGAAGCTTTAAAAAAAGTTGAAGAAAGATTAAAACAGCCTGTATTAAATTTCACAACTCAATCTGCACTTCTAAAAGATCACGGCAAACAAAAGAAGTTAACTGACTGGGATTAAATAAAAAATCATTTCAAAAAAACAATCAAACCAGCTTCTATAAATGAGGCAATTAATAATAAAGGTATTATAATAAATATAAAAACTCTTATTGAATTAAAAAAATTAAAAGACAATTTATTCCTTAAACTTTTGTTTAAAATTGTTAAGATTAAGATAATTAAAAATATAATTGGGAAAAACAAAAGGCAAATAATTACATAAATACTTAATGGAATTCTAGGAAGTTCTTTCTTATAAAATAAAAGACAATTAATCATTAAATCAATCCCTAATCTAATTCCAACAGCAAATGAAATAAATATCGCAGGTAATTCAAAAATTCCATGAGGCAATAATCTCCACACTTCTGTAATATTTGTTTTCTCTACAACCATGCTTGTAACAGCTCCAACAAAATATGCATTAAAAGCTAAAGACAATGCTGGAAATAAACCAAAAAATAATCCAAGGAAAATAGCTAAAAAAGCTATACTCAAATTATTACTAAATATAAACCACCACATCCCAAAAAAACCTAAACCTTCAGTTTCTTTCAAAACCTGACTTATCCATTCTTTTATCATATTCATAACCAATTCTGGTATAGGAACAAAAAATCCAATTGCGAAAAAAATGCAAAAAACTAAAATAACTGATAATAAATAATACTTAGACTCTTTAAGAAACTCCCAAGTTTCTTTATATCCTTGGAACAAACTATAATTCTCTTTTTTTCTTAATCTTTTATTTCTCATATTAATTTCAAAATCACAATGTCTTTACCTTATTTATACATCCTTTATAACCTTTAATTTTATCCTTTAAACACATAATACCTTTCTTAATTTATCATTGATTTATTATTTATTTTATTTGATGGTTATATTAACTTTATTTTTAATTTATTTTGACCTTTTCTTTTCCATTATCTTATTTTATATATTTATTTAACATCTCAATTTTTCTTGAATATCTTTTTTTAAGATAAAAACCATAAATTATCCCCACTAAAAATCCGCCGAAATGTGCTGTATTACCTATAGGCAAACCAGTACCAGCTGAAACAAGCCATGTAGCAAATAAAACAAGGGGAATCATAATATATGCTGGAAGTGAAAAAAATGGAAAAAAGATTATAGAAAATTTCAATTTAGGTGTTAAAACAACAAAAAGCCCTGCTATTGCAAATATTGCCCCTGAAGCTCCAACACCTGCTATAAGCGGGCTTCCAAATATCTTAGCTCCTAAATCTGTATTACCAAAAAATCCTGAAAGCAGAACAAAGGCAACTCCAGCTATCAGACCAGATACTATATAAAACCAAAAAAATCTTTTCCTTCCTATTACTTTCTCACAAAAACTTCCCAAAGAAAAAAGCACAAACATATTAACTAAAAGATGTGCTATTCCTCCATGCATAAACATACTTGTAACAAAAGTCCACAAATATTTGCCTTGAAGAATATAGCTTGGCTGTAAAGAAATATACTTAGAATAATCCTGATTAATTAACATTAACGGAAAAGCTATTGCAAAAAATAACACATTAACAATTATTAGCCAAGCTGTAACACTTAATCTCGGAAAATTAAACTTATTTATATTCCTCTTTGTATATTTTCTCAAATCAGACTTCATGATTATTTCTTTTTAATGCTTTTCTTATTCTTTTTAAATAATTTTTTCTTATTCTTTTTAAATAATTTTTTGTTAATTTTTTTCTTTTGTTTTTTATGTTCTTTGGATTTCAATTTTTTTATTTCTTTCTTAGCAATATTTCTTCTGTTTTCTAAAGATTTTCTTCTTTCAATTTTTTTATCTCTGGCAAGTTTATCAGATTCTTTTTTTATTCTTTTTTCCTTCTTAGATCCAATCACTATAAGTTCTTCTTCAATTTCTTTAAGTTTTAATTTAATCCTATTAATATTATTATGAATATCTTTTATAGATTTGCTGTTATCTTGCAACTCATAAACTTCTCCACACTCGGGACAAATAAAATCATGCAGCAAAGCAGTCTCTTCAGTAACCTCAATATTACACTGCTTGCATATATAATATCTTTTTTCCTCTCTGCTTTTAAGCTGGTTTTCCAATTGTGTAATTTCACTGAACAAAGTTTTTTTCAATAAAAGAAAAGCTCTTTCTTCATTAAATGTCCAGAAATAAGTATACCATCCTTTCTTCTTATCTTTTTTCCTTATAAAAGAAACAAGACCTTCATCACTTAACTTATAGAGAATATTTCTTGTCTGATTAATGGTCAACCCTAATTTTTTAGCAATTATAAATTCATTAACATTATTCTTTCCTAAAAGTAAATCAACGATATTAGCAGAGTTCTTTCCTCCAACTACAACTGACACATCTCTAAGCAAATCAACTTTAGATAAGTCTAAATTTTTATTAGCGCTTTTTGCCATGTTAATTAATAAAAAATCATAGTTTAAAAATTATACTCTTAAAATCATTTTGTGCAAATTTATGCATTTAGACTTGGATAACTTTTTAAACTACTAAAAACAATTATATACTATAAAGTATATATTAAAAAAGAGGCAATATGGGACTATTTAGAAGAAAAAAGGAAAAGCAGGAAGTGCCTGAGCTTCCACAATTGCCAAGATTACCACCTATTCCTTTCCAAGATACAACTAAAATACAAGGCATACCAATAAATAGCGAAGAAGATTATAGAAAATCTACCCTTCCATCATTTCCAACTTCTAACTTTGGTAATAAGATAAATCAATCAACTATAAAAGAAGCTGTAGAAGAGTCAGAAAATAACGAAAACTCTGAATCAAGATATAATGAACCTGAATTTTCACACATGGTTCCAAGCATAATACCAAAAATACCTATGCCAATGAGACCACAGATTAATAAAGTAAGATCACTAGAAATGTCAGATTGGAATAATAGAAATACTGAAACAAGAGTAAAACGAACAGAACCGATATTTGTTAAACTTGAGAAATTTGAAAATGCTCTTTCTACATTTAATGAAATAAAATTAAGGATTGGGGAAATAGACTCTTTGCTGAATGATATAAGAGAAGTTAAAAGAAAAGAAGAAGCAGAATTAGAAGAATGGCAAAGAGAAATCGAAACCATAAAAGCTCGTTTAGATCAAATTGATAAAGAAGTATTTAACAATTTATAAAATGCCAAATAAAAACGATATTCTATATTCTCAAATAAATTATGAAAGTGCACTTTCTGCAAAAAAAGATGTTTTAGAAATAGAAAGAAGTTTTCTTAATATTATGCAAAAAATAGAAATCTACAGATCTTTAAGAAACAAAGAATTTGTTATAAAGCTAAAGCTAAAAAATACTCTTAAAGAAACAAAAGATAAAATATCCCATATAACTGAAAGTTTGCCACATCCTCATGGGGTAAAAGCAATAAAATCAAATATTATTGAAACTGAAAAAAAATTCAAAGAATCAAAAAAATCCAAAATAGAAAGGGATTTAAAAGAAATCCAGGATAAATTAGAAGAGCTTTCTAAGTAAATTAAATTTTAAAAATAAATAATTTCATATATGCTTAAAATATCATAAATATAACCTAATATTCATTAATCTATAAATTAATCAATGATAAATAAGGTAAAAGTATTGCATAATTAAAACCACAAAAATCATCTATTTTGACATTTAGGATAAATTAAACCAAGATTGAAATTTTATTTTGCATACAAATAATATACTTAGACATTTAAAATCTTAAAACTGACACCTCTTAGCTTTACAATATCAATAATATCAAAATTTTTAAACATCCTAATCATAAGAATTTAATGAAACAATCTTCAATTCAAACAAGGCAAGAACTAATCAAATTATACCTGGACTTTTATAAAAGCAAGAGCCATAAAATAATTCCAAGTGCTTCTCTAATACCTGAAAATGATCCAACTGTTTTATTTACAACAGCCGGTATGCACCCTTTAGTTCCTTTCTTACTTGGCCAGAAACATCCTCTAGGAAAAAGAATAGCAAATGTACAAAAATGTATCAGAACTCAAGATATAGAAGAAGTAGGTGATTCTATACATAATACTTTTTTTGAAATGTTAGGCAACTGGTCTTTAGGAGATTATTGGAAAAAAGAAGCTATTAAATTTACTTTTGAATTTCATACGAAAGTCTTAGGAATTCCAATTGAAAAATATGCTGTCTCTGTTTTCAAAGGAGATAAAGATGCTCCAAAAGATGAAGAGTCTGCAAAAATCTGGAAGTCACTTGGAATTAAAGAAGATAAAATAGCTTACTTAGAAAAAAGTGATAACTGGTGGGGTCCTGCAGGAGAATTTGGCCCTTGCGGACCAGATACAGAACAATTCTACTGGACAAATAACAAAATAAATCCGCCGAAAAAATTTGATCCAAAAGATAAAAACTGGGTTGAAATAGGAAATGATGTTTTAATGGAATATAATAAGACAAAAAAGGGTTATGAAAAAGCAACTCAGAAAAATGTTGATTTTGGTGGAGGTGTTGAAAGAACTTTGGCAGTATTAAATGGATTAGATGATATTTATCAAACTTCTATATTTTTGCCAATAATTAAAGAAATAGAAAAAATCTCAAGCAAAAAATATACTGATGAGAAAAATAAAAAAGCTATAAGAATAATAGCAGATCATACAAAAGCAGCTGCATTCATCCTTGGAGACGCAAGAGCAATAAAACCAAGTAATGTTGGGCAAGGTTATGTTCTTAGAAGATTAATTAGAAGAGCAGTAAGATATGGAAAACTATTGGGGATAAAAACTAATTTTATTGCTAAAATTGCAGAATCAGTTCTTCCAATTTATTCTGATTACCAAGAATTAAAACAAAATAAACAATTTATCATAAGTGAATTAAATCTTGAAGAAGAAAGATTTAACTTAACATTAGAAAAAGGTTTGAAATTAATTGAAAAATTATTCAATGAAAAAAAGCCCATTATAAAAGAAAAATTTGAAGAATTAATGAAAAATCCAAATAAAAGATTACTAATTGGAAGGTTGTTGGAAAATAAAAGAAATAGCAAGCCATATTCATTAAAAGAGCCTAATTTAAAAGGATCAGAAATTGATAATGCTATAATTTCAGGAACAGATGCCTTCTTATTATTCCAAAGTTATGGATTTCCACTAGAACTTACTGATGAATTAGCTATGACTAAAGGATTACTAGTAGACCATCACGCATTTAGAGAAGAATTTGAAAAACATCAAGAGCTTTCAAGAACTTCAAGTTCAGGAATGTTTAAATCAGGATTAGCAGATAATTCTGAAATTGTAAAAAAATTGCATACAGCAACACATATGTTAAACGAAGTTTTAAGAATTATACTAAAAGATAATAATATAAAACAAAAAGGTTCTAATATAACTCCAGAAAGATTAAGATTTGATTTTAATTTTCCAAGAAAACTAACAGATGAAGAAATTAAAAAAATAGAAGAATTAATGAATAAAAAAATTAAAGAAAATCTAAAGGTAGTAAGAGAAGAAATACCATTTAACCAAGCTATTAAATCAGGAGCTCAAGGTGAATTTGGAATGAAATATCCTGAAATGGTTTCAGTTTATACAATAGAAGATAAAAAAGACAAAAAAGGTTTTTTCAGTAAAGAAATCTGCACAGGCCCGCATGTCAGCAACACAAAAGAAATTGGGCATTTTAAAATTATCAAAGAGGAAAGCGTAGCAGCAGGAATAAGGAGAATTAAGGCTGTTGTTAATTAAAAATTTAAATCCCAACTTCACTAAAAGCTTTTTCTATAGGCATGTGTAAATCATTTTTTGACAAAGATTCATCAGCTCTAAGAGTATCTGCAGCCCATCTATATCTAGGAGCTTTTTCTAAAAAAGGCTTAATATAAGTTTTATCATACCAAATATTAAACCTATTTCTCTGAGATTGAAACTTGCCATGGTAACCATTAGCTTCTTCTGTAAAAAAATGAGCAAAAGCAGTCTGAAAATCAGGATGATTATTATAAACCATAAATGCAGCAACCCAAATCATCTGATGTAAATTTCTGTGAGAAATATCAGGTACTTGTACAATTACTCCAGAATCTATCATTTGTATAAGTCTAGAATGATAAGCTTCAATCTCCTCTTTAAAACCTCTAGGAGTTTCTTTAATCAATGTTTCTATTTCAGAAATAGTATCTGCAAATCTAAAATCAACTCTGCTATAATCAAAATTCATAAAAAACACACAACTTAACAATATTTAACTCTTTCCCTTATTTGACATATTTAATCTTTAATCAAAGGCACAAAAGCAAATCCCGGAAACTCTTTTTTGACAATACTTTTTTTAGTCTTTTTTATCTGAAAAATACTGTTCTTAACAGGCATAACTAAAATTCCTTCTTCTTTTAAATGTTCAATAAAAATCTGGGGAATTGTATCAGAAGCTGCACTTACTAAAATCCTATCAAATTTATCAAGCTTAGAAATTAAACTAAAAGCATTACCAGAAGTTATTTTTATGTTCTTATAATTTTTCAAAACTTGTGCACTTTTTTCAGCAAGTTCTTTAACTCTTTCAATCCCAATAATTTCTGATTTTTTATTTTTACAAATCTCATTAATTAAAGCTAAAACATATCCACTTCCAGAACCTATTTCTAAAATTTTTTGATTGCTTCCTAAATTCAACAAAGAAAGCATAAAGGCAATAGTATATGGCTGTGAAATTGTCTGTCCATACCCAATTGGCAAAGCTTCATCAAAGTAACTATGCTCTTTAAACTCGCTTTGAACAAAATCTTCTCTATTAACCTTTTGAAAAGCTACTACAATACTTTTAGAAAATCCTGCATTTTTTAAACTATTAATTAATTCTTTTTTATTCATTTTCAAACACCTTAAGAAACAATTATTTTACAAGATAAACTTTGTCATTTGGCCTTACTTTATCGTCAACTTTCAGGCCTATTGAATCTTTATTCTTCGCTTTTGTTATTGCTTTATGCTCTATTTGCATACTCTTAATTTTCTGTTCAAAGTTTGTTGTGCTCCCCACTACATGTATCTTATCTCCAACGCTCAAAGTTCCAGAAAGTTCAATAACTGCCACTTGCACTTTATCAAAAAAATGTTTTACTGTGCCAACTTCTTTTTCCATAATAAACTAAGCAAATCAAATTATATAAAATTATCTAAAATCAAAGTCTAGAAATGTTTAATAGTAATATCTTTTGGGTATTCAAATCTAGACAATACGTCATAGGCACATGTATAAAGCCCATTAATAACATATTCTAAAAGTAAATCCACACTAGGTCTAGAAGATAAATCATCATTAGAGCCTTCAGCGATTTTTGCAATTTCATCCCCTCTTCTTTGTAAAAGATAATCTTGAAATTTAGTTAAACCAGCCCTATCAATAGCTTCAACCAAGACCTCATTATCTCTCACTCCGCTAACAGCTGCTTCCATAATAAGAATAAAGCATATACATATATATAATTTATTGGTATTTTAATAAACAAATGACAATAATTAACAGTAAAATTTAAATATGTGTTATATTTAGTATAAGAATAACTAAATAAATTAAACACCTAAAATGAACCTGACTGAATCTGAAAAAAGAATAATCAATGTACTAATAAAAGATTCAAGAAAATCCTACAGAGATATAGCAAAAGAATCAAAAGTAAGTATTGCTACAATCTCTAACAAAATGAAACTGTTCAATAAAGAAGGAATAATAAATGGTCATACAACCTTAATTGATTATGATAAACTCAACTATGATTTACATGTAATGATAAGTGTAAAGGTTTCTCAAGGTAAAGAAGTGACAGTTGAAAAAAAACTTTTTAACAATCCAAATGTTACATCAATTTATGACATAACAGGTGAATTTGATGTTCTTGTAATAGCCAGATTCAAAAACAAGAAATCTTTGGATAATTATTTGAAAGCAATCCAAGCTTATGAATTTGTAGAAAGAACACAAACAAATCTTATTCTTAATACTATAAAAGAAAGGCCAATAGAACTATCTTAATTCAACGTTTTCACACCATTCACACTTCTTATTTGGGCAATCACCATCGAGCAAAATCAAAGCTTTTTCAAAAAGAAATTCAGCATTTTTAATATTTATGGGAATTTTTTTCAAAGTTGTATCAAATAAAACCTCTCCAGTATCACTCACTTCTGAAGGCACATAAAAAAGTAAGAAAGAAAAATCTTCAGTATCATAACCATTTTTTCTCAGCAAAAAATTATAAATATCCATCTGGTTTTTATAATAATCAGTAGTATTTTCTTTAAGTTTATACCCTCTTGTTTTATAATCCAAAACAATTAATTTATCATCTTTAACTAAAATATTATCAACAGCTCCAAATAAAATATTTCCATCTTCATCTTCCCACCATATTCCTTTAAGATTATTCTGCCATAAACTAAGCAATTCTTTTTCATCTTCATCTCTTCCAAAAAGCCCCATATTTTCACAATTTCCATCATTGCATAATTCTGGAGGTAAAAGATTCTTATCTCTAAATTTATTAAAATGTTTTTTAAGAATATTATCCATTCCACTTGGCAAAGAAGGAAAAATACCGCTTGGTCTTTTCCACATATTATGTTTATCTAACCAAAAACATCTCTGGCACTCTTCCATAAGACTGATAGATGATGGAGATAACTTATATGTCATAAATAAAAAATAGTTCCATAATATAAAAACTTATGTAAAGAAGGGGAAAAACATTCACCTCTTTTTTCCCCTCAGTGTTAATTAAATAAAGCTAAAGATATTTATAAACCTTTTCTATCATTAAGTCAAATATCAAACTCAATATTCCAATAATATCACATGTCCTTGAAAACATCCTAAATAAAAGTGAAATTAATCTACAAATCAATCAATGATAAATTAGGTAAAGATATTGTATAGTTTAAGGATAAATTATTTTAAGATATAAGGTTTACTTTACACTAGTTGTGAACCATTTTCAAATTTATTGGATAAAAATTCCAGGTCTTCCAGGTTTTGCTTTAGAACTCTTAGATTCAGGGTCATATTTTGCTTTATCATTAACTGCAAAAACCTTAACATTTTTGTTAATTCTTTTATTTAACATCTTTTCATTATAATTTTCTTTTTCATTTGGCAAAACATAAAGATAAACTTTTTCTCCATCTTTATTTTGTTTTTCTTTGACAATTTTTAAAATATTTAAAATATCACTGATAGTTTTCTCCAAATCTTCTTCCTGCTTTTCCAATTTCAAATCAATTTTTTTCTCATCAGCAACAGGCCATTCTGCAAGAGAAATAAATCCTTTTCCACCAATTTTTTCCCACAACTCTTCAGCAATGTGTGGTGCAAAAATAGAAAGTATCTTCAAAAAACTCTCAAAATCATTTTTAGAAATTTCATTTTCTTGTTCAATAACTTCAAAAAGTTGCCTTAATTTTATTATAACAATATTATATCTAAAACTTATAATCTCATCTGTAATTTCTTTAATAGTTTTATTTATTTTGCTCTCCAATCTTTTAGATGATTTGCCTTTTTTTATTTTAGGAATAACATCAAAAACCTTTTTTACAAATCTTAGGATTCCTTCAACTCCATTATCACTCCATTGAGTATCCTTATCAGGAGAAGCAATACTCATAAGAAATAATCTAGCCGTATCAATTCCGTATTTCTCAGAAACTTCTTCAGGAAGAACAACATTTCCTCTTGATTTACTCATAACAAAACCATCTTCTCCATGCAACATTCCCTGATTAAACAACCTTGGAAATGGTTCATCTATCTTATTTTTGCCAAAAAATCCTAAATCTCTCAAAGCTTTTGTGAAAAATCTTGCATAAATTAAATGCATAACTGCATGTTCTGCACCTCCAATATATTGATTAACAGGCATCCAGTAATTTACTTTTTCAGGCTCAAATGGCTTTTTGGGATTTTTATTATCAGTATATCTTAAAAAATACCAGCTTGAATCAAAAAAAGTGTCCATTGTATCTGTCTCTCTTCTAGCCTTCCCATTACATTTAGGACATTTAGCATTTACAAAATCTTTATTAGTTGCTAAAGGATTTCCCTCTCCAAATTTAACTTTATCAGGCAACTTAATAGGCAAATCTTTTTCATTAACAGGAACAATCCCAGGATTAACTATTTTTACTTCCCAAGCAATTAATCCATTCTTATTTATTTTATTTAGATAATCAGAAGTGAATGAATAACATTTTTCTAATTCAGAAAAAGAGGTGATATTTTTATTTGGAAATATTTTTCTTATAGAATTTTTATCTTCGAATAATTTAGAAAGGGTAGAATACTTTTTAGCATTTAAAATTTCTAGATAAATCAATCTTCCATCAGTTTTATTTACACATTTCAAGTAATCTCCTCCTTTTAACCTTCCAAAAAATTTATTTTTCTCTTCTGGATTTAATGCCCTTGTTTCCATAGTTTTTAATCCATTTTTTAAGTTTTCAAATGATTCTTGATCATAAAAAGTAAGTTCAGTTGAATTTTTTTCAACATTTTCTTTACATTTATCACAATAAACAACAGGTATAGGTGTTCCCCAATATCTCTGCCTTGAAATTAACCAGTCTCTTAACTTGTACTGTATGGTTTTCTTTCCTAATTTTTTAGATTCTAGAGCTTTAACAACATGTTCTATAGCTTCATCACTCTCTAAATCATTAAATCCCTGGGAATTAATTAAAATACCATAATCAGTATATGCTTCTCTTAATTCATTAAAATCTAATTGTTCTTTTTTTATTTTAATTTTTAATCCATAATCTTTAGCTTCCTTAATCCCCTTTTCATTACTCCAGTCAAATAATTTATTTTCTTTATTAGAATGAAATAATATTTTTTTGATTTTACCTTCTGAATGAATATACCAAGGATCACCAATAAAATTATTTTTAGCTAATGTAAAAACTTCATCAACCTTATCAGTATAAATCTTAATTAATCCATCATTATTAACAATTTTAGCAAATTTAGAAACCTTATTATAAAATTCTTTATTTAATGATTCTTTAAGGGCAATAATAACTGTATCTTTAGGTTTAATAACCTGTTTTATAGGAATTCCATACTTTTTAGCAAACTCAAAATCTCTCTGATCATGTGCAGGAACAGCCATTACCATTCCACTTCCATAATCTGCAACAACAAAATTTCCAACCCATATTGGGATTTTTTCATTTGTTAATGGATTAATAGCATAACTTCCTGTGAAAACACCTTCTTTATCAAGCTTATCCATATCTTCTTGCTTAGTACTTTTAATCTTCTTCAAAAATTTTTCAACATCTTTTTTTTGTTTATTATTCACCAATTCATTAAGTCTTGGATGCTGAGCACTTACAACCATGAATGTAACTCCAAAAATAGTATCTGCTCTTGTTGTGAAAATATGCCATGGTTCACCATTAATCCCAAACTTAATCTCAGCGCCATGGCTTTTTCCAATCCAGTTTCTTTGCATAATTTTAATTCTTTCTGGCCATTCTAGTTTCTCTATATCTTCTAAAAGTTCATCGGCATATTTTGTAGTTTTAATAAACCACTGTTCTAAATTTTTTATTTCAACTTCCGTATCTCCATGTCTCCAACACTTTCCATTATGGACTTGCTCATTTGCCAAAACAGTTTCGCATTTTGAACACCAATTAACAGGAGCTTTCTTTCTGTAAACTAAACCTTTTTCAAAAAATTTCAGAAAAAAGTATTGATTCCATTTATAATATTCAGGTTCACTTGTCCTTAAAACTCTAGTCCAATCATAACTTAATCCAAGAGATTTTTGTTGAGAGATAAAATTTTTAATTGCATCATCTGTATATTTCTTAGGATGAGTGCCAGCTTTTATAGCTGCATTTTCAGCAGGCAACCCAAAAGAATCATACCCCATAGGATATAAAATATTACACCCTTTCATTCTCATAAATCTAGCATAAATATCACCAATAGTATAATTAAAAGCATGACCCATATGTAATCCAGACCCAGAAGGATATGGAAACATTTCTAAAACATAATACTTTTTCTTTTTAGGATCTTCTTTCACTTCAAATATTTTTTTAGTTTCCCAAGCCTTCTGCCATTTTTTCTCAATTGCATTAAAATTATACTCAACCATATAAATCAGAATTTTAGTAGATATTTAAAAATTCCTATTAATACTGCAAAAGTTGTTTGTCAATGATTATTTTTCTCTCAAATTCTTCAACAAAACCTTTAAATACCATTTAACCTTAAATTAGGTTATATGATAACAATGAAACAGAACTAATAAAATGGTGGATATAGAAATAAATATATTGACTAAGAAAGAGAATGAAGTTTTGAATAAAAAGCTAAATAATAAAAAACTAACTCAGGTAGAATCAAATTATTTAAGCAGATCAATAAGGCATAAATTAAGGAAGTTAGGGAAATTAAAAGAAGTAAATATAGATTTAATTTTGCAGAGGATAGAATATAATCAAAATGGATTATCTATAGAAAACAAAATAAAAAAGTTGATAGGTGGAATAATAAAAGAGCTTGATTCAATAATTATCTATGGTTCAGCAATTCAGACTAACTATCATTCTTATAATGATATTGATGTGCTAGTTTTAACAAAGAAAAAGATTTGGAGCACTCTAAAAGAAAAATATAATCTAATTAAAACAATCAAAGAAAAAGCCAAGGATATAAATATAAATCTAGACATACAAATTATGCAAAAACAGGAGTTTTACATAGAATATCCTTCAAGCCCATCCCTTATTTATCAACTTAAAGATAATAAAGTAATTTATGGAAAAATTAAAATTCCAAACAAGACAAGCCTTCATAATATTGACCTTAAGATGAAATTAGACTGGAGCAACATAGAAGATATTGAACCAAAAGGAGTAGAAATTTACACTGCATTAAGAAATGTTATTCTTGTAAGACTTTTACTTAATAAAATAGTAGATAATCAAAAACTTAAAGAATCTTTGAACAATGAAATTGGAAAAAGTCTTATAGAAAGGCTCAAGAACAATAAAGAATCAAAAACAGAAAGGAAGATAGCTTTGAATTACTTAAAAGAATTAATAAAAACAACAAGAGAAGAAATAAGGGGGGATTTATGGGAAAAAATAGAACTATAAAAATTCTAGGAAATATAATAGGAAATTTAGTTGTTCATAAAATTTTAGTTAAGTATACAAATAAGTCGGAATCAATAAATCACTTAAAAAGTGAAGTAGAAGCCTATAGAGATAATTCTTTAGAAATAGCAAGTGAGTATAATTGGAATGAAAAAGATAAAGCAAAAATAAAGTCATTATCCTTTAAAAATTTCGAAAAAGACATGAGCAATTATTATACAGATGTTAAATTTCCTATGGAAGAGGTACATAAATTAATAGAAGAAACTATTAGTGAAATTTTATAGAAAAATCTATCTTTTGTTAAAAAGATTATAAAATTTGACTGGGAGTTAACAAAACTAGAAACAGCTAAATTAAATGAAAAAGAAGACTGGACAAAAAAGATAAATATTGCAAAACACTAATTTATTCAATAATTAAAAACAGAATTTGGAAAAATATTTAATTAATCTTCATCAATTCCAAAAAGCTTATCCAACTTAGTATTAGCATATAAAATTAATGGCTTTGTTTTCCCAAATTCAAAATTATCCCAAGCAATAAACATGCCTAAAACATAATTGCCAATAAAAGGATTAAATTCAACTCTATGTAAATTTTCTCTTTCATCGACTAGTTGTTTACCTTCTTTTTTTACATCATCATAATGATATGGTGTCAAGAAAAAACCATTTTTATCTTCATAAATATCCTTAACACGAGCAACTAAATGTGTAGATTCATTATCACGAGATTGAAACTTAACTATCTCTCCAACAGCAACTTTTTCTATATCTAAAAGCTTAGACAACTTACCTGAAGAAACTCTTCCAGTTTTCAAGTGAGTTTCTGAATATAAAACCTGATCAGCTACATCATGAAAAGCTTTAGAAATAGCATCAACTGAAATTGAATTATTTGAATTATAAAATACACTAGTATTATATTCTCTACTTTTAAGTCGACTTACAGCAAGCTGAGCTGATCCAAGTCCAGATACTAAACCTGCATTTAAAAGTAATTGAGCTTTATCAAATACTAATTTTCTTGTTCTTGAATGATCATCTTTAACCATAAAGAATCAGTAAAAGAGACATTTATAAACATTTCGTCAACCTTTTATTATTCCAGCTTTTTATAAACAATAACATTCCCCAAGTAATCCATCCATTCAATTGCTTTCTTACTTGCCTCTCCATTAGATAAAAACAACACAGGAAGATTTTCTTTCTGCCCAATCTGAAGCTGCTTCATAAGATCTTTATCACTTACACTTTTTTTCTCTTTAGCAATACAAATATAACTATTAAGTTTGCCGTTATTTTCAACACTAATTATTCCGCTAAACTCTTTTTTCTTAGAAATAATTTCTTTTACAAGTTTAAGATTATTATTTTCAAAAAATTCATAGACTTTAGAAACAAATTCTGATTTATCCTTTGTTTTTTTAGCTCTAACAATTGTTTTAAGTGCCGATTCCTGAGTTTTTCTTTCAGGTATTAATGATTTTATTTCTTTATCTTCTATGAAAAGTTCTTGTTTGGAAACCTTTTCTAAAGGTTTATTTTCCGTTTTGGAAACCTTTTCTAAAGGTTTATTTTCAATATGTTCTGGCAAGATTTTTCTAACTATTGGTATTTCCATTTGCACATGCCTAATTTGTGCTGTTAAAGTATTCTGAATTAGTTCTGATGCATTTCCTTCATTAATTTTAATAAATCTCCAATAAAGCTGATCATTATATTGAAACGAAAAAGCAAAATCCTTTATATTTCTTAAAGCAACCCTAATAGCCGGCAACTGATCTGCATCTTTTAAAATTTGTTTATTTTTTAGCAACTCAAAAGCCTCTTTTTCCTTATCAGGTAAATATTTATAAAAATTCTCAAGTTGAAACTCTTGTCCAATCAAATAATAAAGCGGAGAATTACCAACTCTTAAATTACTTAATTTAAGCCTTTTTTCAGACAATAACTCAGCAAGCATTGCACTAGCAATTAAACTATCAACTCTAAGATGCTGTGAAATATGAACAGGCAAACTAGGACCCCTTATTTTAATAAAATTAATAATTTTCTCTCTCCGATCAAGAACACTATTACCTCTTTCCATTATAACTTCAAATAGACAATGATTATAAATTTTGTTATACTAACCTAATACTAAAACTTAAAGTTAACAATTTCATATGTATTAATCTATGAACAGTCTATAATAAATAAAGAAAAATATTACCCTATTTAAAGGTAAATTATACTAAGTTTAAATTTTAGTTTAAATCTGGCACTAAATATAGCAAGACTTATTAATCACTGCAAAGTACAATTATAATGAAATGTTCAAGATGTGGATATGAATTTGAAATAAAATTAGGAGCTAGAATAGTTTCAAAAGGAGCTAAAATACTTACAGCTATGACAACAATTGTAACAGCTCAATGTGAACAATGTGGCCAGATTTTTCAAGTTCCAGTAGCAAGTAAATCATTCTTTACAGTTAAAAAAGAAAATAAAAAAAATTAATTTAAAGTCTTTATTTACTATCTCTTTTTCTTATAGGTTAATTCAACAATCAATGCAAATAACCATCCAAGTATATAGCCTATCACAAAAGTAATAACAACTAATAATACAGCATCTATAATGTTAAATGCACTTAGTTTCCATCCATTTGATATAAAGTGAACTCTGAATATAAAGTCTAAACAAGACTGCATTAGTGAAGGAGAAACAGCAATAGCAAGTGCCCATAACAAATGAGCAACACCAAGAAAAATTCCTCCAACCAAGCCTGCTTTATTTTTATTCATTCTCATACACCTCCTTTCAATTCACTAAGTATTAATCAAGGTCTTGTCCAAGCTATTTCATAATAAGTAATATCTCCTTCACTATCTACAACAGCTATAAGTAAATTCTTTTTAGTACTATGGGCAACCCTATTTTTAGCTGAAAAATCATGCCAAGTCATTTCCTGAGACTCTGAAACAGGATATAAAATCCATTTGGCATGTTCTTTTCCAGGTTTGGTGCCTTTATCATAAACTCTAAAATCAGCTCCAAATTTCAAAGCAGTTTTCAATAAATAACCTTTGTCTCTTAAATCTCTAAAAACTAAAAATTTTATATAAATATTTTTATCAATTTTCTTACATTCATCAATTAATTGATTTAAATTTAGTTTTTTAGTTTTTTTATAAACACTAATTTTCTTTTTATCAACTAGATAAATAGCTTCACTTAATGAATATCTAACTCTTTTTGCAAAATACTCTCCAAATAACCTGTTGCTGTATAAATCTAAGGCATCTTTAGAAGCACAAGTTATTTCCCCATCTGACAAAAATGCCTTAATTTCCTTGTTATTTTTTGCCCTATTAGTTTTAATATGTTTTTTTCTAATCATCCTAGTAGTAACATAAGAAATTATTTAAAGTTTCTTATGTCACTTAGTAGGAAACTTTAGACCAAGAAAACATGTTTGTTTTCTGGATCCAAAGAATCAAGAGGATTCTTTTGGCCACAAAAATCCTTGATTTTTGATGTTTAAACATTTGCTCAGCAAAAACTTTAAATACTATCCTAAAAATCCATATAAATGGGAAGAATAAAATCACTACATATCAAAAGAGCTGCAAAAGCTCTAATGCGTGATAATTCTAGTTTTACAACAGATTTCAAAGAAAACAAAGAAGTTTTAAAAGATTACACACTTCCTGACAAAGGAACAAGAAACAAAGTTGCAGGATATATAACTAGACTTAAAAGAGCAGGAGATATTCCTAAGCCAAGAACTATTAAAGAAAATGACGGACAATAAAAAAGACAAAAAGAGGACTGAAACTAACGAGATTTTTATTGGTAACAAACCATTTATGAAATATGTAATAGCAACAATGATACAGCTTGAACAAAAAGGTTCAGTCATTATAAAAGCTCGTGGAAAATTTATATCAAGAGGTGTCGACGTTGCAGAAGTAGTAAAAAAAAGAATTAAAGAAAAAGATAATACTATCTTATCTCAAGAAATTACAATAGGCACAGATGAATTTGAAGGGGAAGAAGGAAAACATATAAATGTTTCAACAATTGATATTTCATTAAACAGAAATTAATTTCTTTTCTTTTTAGTCGATTTCAGCAATTTATCCAGTTTTTTATTATTTTCTTCAAGTTTAACAAGCACTTTTTTAAGTAGTCTTGTTCTTCTTAAATTTAAAATATTACTTATTATCCATAAAATAAAATAAACTCCAAATATTCCCCCTATAATCTGTAAAATTCTTATTAAACCATCAAAACCCTCTCCCAAATTACTAACAGCACTAATCACCTGCATAAATACCATTGGTTAAAATAGTGTATTTTGATTTAAATACTTACTGGGCTCTGTTGAAAAAGTCCTCAGGGTAAAACTTAATCTACCCTGAGTTATTCTA
>JBBSZB010000061.1:0-4411 GCA_038044965.1 Nanobdellota archaeon | reverse complement strand
ATTTTGACTTTTCTAAGTTATTTTAAGGATAGGACATATGTCTGGTGGGCGCACATTGTTTAGATTAAAGTTATCTTGTCAAATTTGTGATTAAAGCTTGAAGTCTAGTATAATTTGTACTTCCATTTTTTTTACCAACCTCCCCATCTCTATCAGCAAATGAACAATAAACTTGTCCATCCTCATAAGTGGCTTTAGAGCATGAAAAATATTCTCTAGGAATACAATTTAATTTATCCCTGGTAACTCTATTAACAAAAATCATTTCATGTGCTCTAAAACAATAAACTTGTGTTGGCATAAAGCTCAAATAAAGCCAGTATTTTTAAACCTTACTGGATATTATAAAAAATGGCAAGGATGAGATATTACGTGTTCTGGATTGCTTTAATACTATTAATTGTATCTGCACTGCAGCCTTTTATTTCAGGATTTACAGATGCACTAATACTAAATGAATCTTCATTTAGTGAACCATGGAGATTTGTAACATCTATGTTTCTACATGGAAGTTTACCACATTTATTATCAAATTTATTTGCTCTTTTATTATTTGGATTTATACTTGAAAAAACAATTGGAAGTGGAAAATTCCTCGGAGTTTACTTAGTCTCAGGAATTTTAGCAAATCTTATTGCAATAAATTTTTATTCAACTTCCCTAGGTGCAAGTGGAGCAATAATGGGAATAATAGGAACTTTAGCTGTTTTAAGACCTTTAATGGCTGTATGGGTTTTTGGAATGGTTCTTCCAATGAGCATAGCTGCGATAATTTATGTAATAGTTGATGCAGTAGGAGTTTTTATTCCAAGTAACATAGGTCACATAGCACATTTATCAGGAATATTTTTTGGAATAGTGTTTGGGATAATATTTAGAATAAATATGGAAAAGCAAAAGAAAAATCATAAAGTTAAAGTTCCCGAACATCTTTTAAGAAGATGGGAAACTTTGTATATGAATGCAGATTAATTAATCCTGACATAACAACTTAATACATTTCTATCTTTAATAAAAAGCTGCTTGATAGCTCCTTCTGCAAATAAATCTTTCATCAGTGATTGAATTTCATCTATATTGTCTTCTTGTGAAGAAGAAAATTCACTATAAATATCTAATAAACTAATTTTCTCTTTATGTTCTAATAAATATCTTCTATAAATATAATCTAATAAATCATTTTTTTTTATTTTATTTGATGAATTATTCCTTCTATCATTTTGATTTGAAATATCAATTAAAGGATTAAAAGAATAACCAGGAACATCAATCATCTCAAATGGGGAAAAGGATAAAATATCACTTTTTTTTCCATTAACAGAATCTAAAACACAACCATATTCAGACTGTTGATTATACAATTCACGATATTTAAAAAGTTCATGTTTAAACATCCTCTCAATTTCATGACTACAATAAATTTTATCAGAAAGTAGTTTATCTCCAGGAATTCCCCTAAACATCTCAGGATTTGAAGTAACTCCATTAAAAAATACAAAACCTCCTTTTACATATTTCTTAACAAATTTTATAGGCTCATGAAAATCATGAGAATAATCTTTTGTTTCAAGCATATTAATTTCCCCACCCAAACTAAAAAAGAAATTTGGGAAATAATCAGAAACTTCAGAATATATTAATATCCTACCATCAATTTTTTCTTTATTAGGGTCAGATAAAATCAATTCAAAATCATTCTCTAATCCATAATCTTCAAAATATGGTTTGTCATTCATATTATTGCAATTATATAAAGTTTATAAAAATTATTATACACCCCAACCACTATCTTTGCCTTGCTTCATATTTTTTATCTCTTGCAAAGCACTTAATTCAGAATTAGATAATAAATCTTTATTGTCTTTAAAACTTTTAAACTGCCTAGATGACATATCTGAATAAAGAAATCTTTTATCTTTTAATTTTCTTTCAAAATTAATTCCAGGAATGGAAATAGCAACTTCCATACCCTCTGTAGCCTCTTCAACACCTTTATTTTCAGACTGTATATTTTTTATTCTGCCTATTTTATCACCATCTTCGCTGATTAATTCCTGGCCAACAACAAGCTTTCCAGCAACAACTCTTACTCCAAAAATAGCAGGGTTTGTATTTCTAAAAACATAACTATGTAAAATTTCAAGCTTGCAAACTTTAGATAAAGACATTAATCTTTCTTTTTCAATTTCCTTAGACTTTTCTTCTCTAAACAACTGAAGATTCTCTATTAACTTATAAACAACTTTATCTGTAATTACTTTAATTTTATCCAGAACTACAACATCTTCATCAATCTCAACATTAAAACCAAGTATTACAGAATCAATAGGATTTATATCTAAATTAGCCTTAGCAGCAAACACATCAGATTTGTTTATGTTACCTATTCCTATTTTAACAACAGGAACATTTGCCTGTTTTAACAAAACCATAAGAGCTTCTAAACTTCCTAAAGAATCTGCTTTTATTATTATCCCTTGTTTATCTGTTTTGATAGACTCTCCAACATCTTTTTTAAAATAATCTTTAACTTCTTTTTCATTAGTATAAGTCATAAAAGGCATTCCTGGCAGAATTTCTAATTTATCTGCAAGCTGTATTCTTATTCCAGCTGCAGCTCTTACACTATCACAATTTCTAAACTTAAAAGAAAGAGGTTCTATTACTTGAATAGATTTAATTTTAGAAGTTAAATAACCATCAAATTTAGCAATAGCAATTTCTTGTCCAATAGACAAATTTCCGTCATACAATATAGCTTCTACATAATTAATTGTTTTTTCTTTTTTTATCTCAAGTATAACACCTTTTGCCTTATCTCCAAGAGCTAATTGCTCTCTAAGAAATTTTTGGGATAAACCGCAAATCATCATTAGTATTTCAGAAATACCCTCTCCAGTCTTAGCACTGCATGGTACAACAACTAAATTTTTAGCAAAATCAGTTATTTTAAAATATAACTCAGCATTAAAACCAAAATCATGCAATGCCCCAACTAAAGTATAATATTTTTCATCAAAAGCTTGTTTTACATGTAATGGCTGAGTAGCATAATTATCTTTAAATTCATCTTTAATTTTATGCCAACCCTGAACTTTATCAATTTTATTAAGTGCAACAATAAACGGAGTTTTATTTGCTTTCAGTATTTGTATAACTTCTGCAGTTTGCGGCTTAATACCTTCATTAATATCAATTACTAATATTGCTAAATCAGCTAAACTTCCGCCTCTTTTTCTTAAATTATTAAAAGCAGCATGTCCAGGAGTATCAATAAACAAAAATCCAGGTATTTCTAGTTTAATCTTATATTTATCAATTAAAGGGCACATCATTTTCAAGCTCTGAGCTGGAAAATCAGTAAAACTTATTTTTTGTGTTATGTTACCTGCTTCTTTTTCAGCAACAGCACTACGTCTAAGAGCATCTAATATACTTGTCTTACCATGATCTACATGTCCTGCTACAGTTAAAATAGGTTGACGAATTTTCATATTTATAGAAAAAGACAGATGTTTTTAAAGCTTGGCAGAATTTTAAGTTCTATCAAAGTTAGAGTTTTAAGCTCTTAATGTTCTAATTAATAATATCCTCTTAAAACTATAAAACCTAATATTAATCAATCTATAAATTAATTATAAATAAGGTAAGGTATTTGGTTTAAAGGTAAATTTCACTAAATTAATGTTTAATGTACCATAACAAATAACACAGAATTATTTCTTTGCTCTACGCATGTCATATAAATCATTCAGCTTCTGATTATATTTTCTTACAGCTTCATCTTGAATTTTTTGTTTATCCGGATTATACCTCATTTCCAAACTATCTACCTTAATAACACCATAAGTATCTTTTCCATGAAATATATCTTCTACTTTATACTCTCCAGTCTGACTATTAAAATCCACATCTTTTGTCGGAAAACTAACAAAATCACCAATAGAAGTTTCTCTAAGTTGATCTAAAAAAAGATGTCCATCTGGTCTGCGCCCATTTTGTTTTACACAAAGACAATATTCTTTATCTCCAGAATCATCTTTAACCATAATCCTTGCAATTTTCTGCTCCTTTCTATTCATACCATCTTCAACCTCCATAAGCACACCACTAACTCTCTTCTCCATATCTGCAAGTCTATTTTTATCAATAAAATATTTTGGCTCTGAAATATAATTTCTTCTATTATCTCCACACCCGCTAACTAAAGCATAACCAGTTAATCCAGTTAATCCTAAAAACTCTCTTCTTGAAACTCTCATTTTTAATATATGAGATAACATCATATGGTATTTTTAAAGATAATTGTGCTAACAAGATTATAATAAAATATGTAAAGAAATAATAAAACCATCCACAAGTTAATTCGCTTCGCTCATAACTCCAATTAAACCAATCTACCAATTTGTTA
>JBBSZB010000060.1:3095-7458 GCA_038044965.1 Nanobdellota archaeon | reverse complement strand
TTTGTTTGTATTAAATTTTCTTGGTTTATTTTTTATTTTACTTCTTCCATTTTTATTTTTTGTACTTAACTAAGTCCTTCTTGTTTCTTTTAAAAAGTTTATGTGCAACAAACTTTTTAAACTCCCTCTCACTCTATTAATTATGAATAAAAAAGCAAGGTGGATTATATTTGTAATAATTATATCATTTTTATTTTTTTCATTCCCATTAATTTCTGCAGCATCAAATCAGTCAAAGATAGATGATGCTTATCAATGTTTAAAAGATCAAATAGGAGATTCATGTTCTAAATTAACTTCAGAAGAACAAATTTATGCAATTCTTGCATTGGGAAATTATAAAGATTGTAAAAATAAAGTTTTAGAGAGTTCAAGAGACCAGGAATGCTGGCCAAAATCTAATTGTAAACTAAAAGATACTGCTCTTGCATTGCTTGCTTTAGATCAGGCGGATGCAAATACTGAAAAAGTAGAAAACTGGTTGCTAAATCAGACAAAAGTTGCAGATGATTTAATTTGGTATTTGCAGATAGATACAACCGATGTTTCTACTTGTAGTGTAAAATATGGTTCAAATTCATATCCTGTAACTATATTAAGCACAAAAAAAGTTTCTTCCGGAGCAGGTTCTTGTTTATCTGTAAGTGAAAATGGTTACTGGTTGAAATTTGGAACAGGAAATTGTCTAAGCAATGAATACGCAATTTCTTGTGATAAAGAATTTACAACAACTTTACTTTATAGAAATGCAGACTCATCTACAATTCATGTTTCACAAAATCTTCATTCAGAATCAGCTAATGGTGAGACAAAAGAAAAAATAACATACAAATGTTTTCAACAAGCAGGAGCATGTAATTATGAAGGTTCTTTATGGTCAGCAATAGCTCTTAATTCACTAAAACAAGAAACTAACTCTTACTTGCCATATCTTTCAGCTTCGCTAGATGAAAACGAAAGATATTTTCCAGAATCTTTCTTATATATTTTAACAAGAGAAGATGATTATCTTTCAAGTATTTTACAAGATAATTTCAATGGAAAATTCTGGCAAGTAGGAACATTTGGGAAATTCAAAAGCACTGCAATAGCTTTGCTTGCTCTTCAAGGGCAAAACTCTAATGAAGCTGACAAAGCAATGAATTATATTTTAGATGAAACACAAGGATCTAATGGATGTTTTAATAGTAATTTTATTGACACAGCTTTCCTTCTTTACTCTGGATGGCAAAGTTCTTCTTCAGATGAAATAACAGATGAGTGTTCAGTAAATACTGATTGTGGATCAGGACAAGAATGTTCTACAAGTGGCATTTGCGTTCCAATATCAAGCCAAAATTGTGTATCTCAAGGACATTTCTGTGTTGCAAGTTCTTCATGTAAAGGAATTGAATTCTCTGAACTTAGTGGATGTTTAAGTTTTGAAACATGTTGTTCAGAAGATCTTCCATCATGTGCCCAATTAGGAGGAAAAGATTGTGATTTAAACGAACAATGTAATGGAGATTTAACTGAAAGTTATGAAAGTTTAAATTGTTGTATTGGCACATGTGAGCCAGAACCAGAACCAGAAATATATACATGTGGAGTTGAACCTAGTGAAGTTTGTCAAAGTAATTGTATTGCTCCTGAAGTTCAAGATAGAGATTTAACATGTGCTCCTGGACAAGTTTGCTGTGTAACTCCTGCAGGTGGAAGCTTATGGTGGATATGGATATTATTAATTTTAATATTCTTAGTTATAATTGCAATTATATTTAGAAATAGATTAAAATTATTATTCTTTAAACTAAAATCAAGATTTAAAAAAGGCCCTGCTCCAAAGCAAACAAGGCCTCCTTTTCCTCCAGGTCCTATGTATAGACCATATCCAGCTCCTCGTCCAGTTTTCCCAGCTCGCCCTCAAAGGCCTATTCCTAGAAGGACAGGTGAAAAAGACAAAGAGTTTGAAGATACTATTAAAAAACTAAAAGATATGAGTAAGTAATTTTCTTAATAATAAATAAAACTTAATCTTAACAAAATAATTGCCCTTTGTTTTGATTGTAAATAAGTTATTAACTAGGATTAAATTTGTATTATGAAGTTTATTATAATTAATTTAAAATATCTATTTATAAAATATGTTCAAATAATTTTAATTAAATTTATTAACCTATTTGTTCTAATATAAAAATGAAAAGAGGCATAGTTTTATTTTTTATTATACTATTTAGTTTTACATTAATTTCTGCTCTAAACATAACTATTGATAAAACTAATTTTAAACAGGGAGAAACACTGATTGCAAGTATTTCTGGCAATGTGTTAGAACCTATAGATAAAAATGACATTGGATTCTATAAAGAGCATGTTCAGATTCCAATAATTTTTGATATTGTAAAAATTAATGAAACATATTATATTTATGGTTTACTTCCATTTCAAGAAGGAAATTTTTCTCTAAAAATAAAGGAAGTTGCTTATAGGGAGTTTAATCAAAATAAAAAACAGGATTTAGAATTGAATTTTACAATTAACAATGGCTTTGCTGATTTTGGAATAAATCCAGGAGTTTTTTTAACAAGTTCAAGCCAGGATTTTTTCCTCTCAAATTACTTAGATAAAACAATAACCATATACTATCAAACAGACAATGATTTGAATAAATCATTAACAATACCTGCACAAGAAACAAAAAAATTATCCATAGGTATAGGAGATTTTGACAATAGCTTTTTAGGAATTATTATTTTTTCATCAACCACTGGTTTTACATATAATCTCCCAGCTTATATAATAAGAAATGACAGCAAAATAAATCAAAATATAAATGAAACAGAGAGGTTAGTTTTTTCTTTAAGCAGCATTGATGCCCAGCTGAAAAAAGGAGAGTCTTATGTTTATACTACTAATATAAAAAATAAAGGAAATAAATTGGAAAATATTACACTATTAGTTTCTAAGGATATTAAAAAATACATTAATCTTTCGTTTTATACTTTAAGTTTAGATAAAGAAGAGCAAAAAGAGGTAAGAATAGGAGTGTTATTTAGTAAAATAGGAAATTTTTCAGGAACAATAACAGCTAAATCTTCAAATTTTTCAGATGATATAAATTTGAAATTTTCAATTGGTGAAAATACTGTTCCATTAATTCCTGTACCTAATGCTACTGGTATAACATGTAGTTCTATTAAGGGAAAAGTATGCTCAACTACTCAGAAATGTTTTGGAAATAATTTTGAAACTAAAGATGGCTGGTGTTGCGTTGGAAATTGCACTGACAAAAATACTCCGGTAAATAATGGAGGAGGAACGAACTGGACAGCAGTTTTCATAATAATCATAATATTATTAGCTATTGCAGGTTTCTTTTTCTGGAAAATTAAAGGAACAAAAAGAACTGCAAGAGATGTTTTAAAAGACAAAGAAAAATCTTTTTCAGAAAGATATGAAACTAAGGGAAAGCTAAGAAATTATTGATTTTTCTTTTTCTTTCCAATTTTTTTACTTGAGTCATCTTCGTCTTTGGGAACCTTTGAGCCATTAGGCTCGGTTCCTTGAGCCTTTAGGCTCGGTTCCTTTTCAGAACCTTTTCGGAACCCTTCTAAAGGTTTATTTTCATCTTCGTCTTTTGGGAACCTTTTTTTAAAAGGTTCATTTTCTAAAAGTTTATTGCTTGATAGTCCAGTTTGTTCTAATACACTTCTCAGCTGATTTTCAAGCATTTCTCTGTCTACAACAAGTTTTTTTGTTACTTCATCATATCTATGAAGTCTTACTACAATTCCTGTAAGTATTCCGCTGATATCATGGTTTTTCAATATAAAATTCTCAGGAGATATTATTTCTATGTTTGAAGGCATGTAATTAAATGCAGCCATTAACAAAGGTTCAACTGATTCAAATTCAGCTTCTATTTCTGCAAATGTTGTAAAAAGTTTTTGTTTAACACTTATTTTATTATTTCTCTCTTTGTCATTTTCTTCTTCTAAATTATATTCTACAGGATCATGAATTGTTTTTTGAACTATTTTAGTGCCCTTTTCATTTCCAAACCTATCAACTAACTGCTCCATTGTTAATTTAACATGATCTGCTGGACGCCCAAGCATTTCTATTATAAATGCAGCCTTTATGTTTTGTGGATTTTGTGCCATTTTATATTTTTTTGAATATTAGTAATACAAGAACAAAAAACAAAAAAAGAGTAAAGCCATATAAAGAATACTCTTTTATCTTTTTATCTTTTGATTTACTAATCTCTATTTTTTGTTTGTCTTCTTGGTTTTTTATATTTTGTGGTGATAAAGATGATGAGTTTAAATAAATAATTTTATTATTCTCTACAGATTGTTTTTCTTCAGTTTTGGAAACCTTT
>JBBSZB010000060.1:0-2995 GCA_038044965.1 Nanobdellota archaeon | reverse complement strand
GTTTTGGAAACCTTTGAGCCATTAGGCTCGGTTCCTTTTCGGAACCCTTTCAAAGGTTCATTTTCATTAATATTAGTTTCTTTATTATTAAGTGTAACAGACATTTCAGTTATATACCCTTTAAAAGAAGAAGTTTTACCTTTAGAATCTCTTATTTTAACTTCAATATCTGATTTGCCGTTATAATTTTCAGTTATTTTAAAATCAAAACTTGCCTGATTATCTCCAGATTTTATTGCATCATTAACAAAATAATATGTTGATTTATATCCTGAATTTAGATCTAAAATTTTAGTTATCCTTTTTCCATTGCTTAAAATGTCTATTTTAACATCATAATTATCATCAAGAAAATCTTTCAAAATCAGATTCATACTGAATTCCTCTGAGTTTATTTTTTCAGGATATTCCAGAACAATCTCTTTAGCACAAATCAATATAGGAAATAACAAAAATAAAAAAACTACTGCCAAACACCTGGAATTTGTTTTCCACAAGTACATTTTCCTTCTTTCAAGTTATTTTTAATTATATTATTATTTTCCCTCACTATTACAGATTTTTTACATTCTGGGCAAAAAGTAGTAATTCCTTCATTCCATCCAGGTATATGGCAATAAACATATTTCATTCCAGCGTCAACACCTATTTTTCTTGCTTTTTTTAATAACTGCTCATCAACATAATTTTTAGAAACAAAATGTAGAGGTATATCAGAACCAAGACTATTTAAAACCCAGGAAATCAGTTTTCTTATATCATACAAGCTATAATGAATTTCAGTTATAACTGGCATATATATCTCTAACCAAACACCTTCATCATGAAGTGTTTTAGTTGATTTAAGCACAGAGTCTAAATCTCCATCTAAAATATTTTTATAAAAGTCCTCTGTCATACCTCTTATTTCAACAACAGCTCCATTTAGTTTTTTGGATATTTCTTTTAATGGTTCTTGTTCTACAAAAGCATTGGTTTGTATTATGTGCTTTACAGAGGAATTATTTGTTATTATATCATCAACATATTCATATGCCATCATAGGTTCATTATATCCATGGCATATTATATTAATTTTCTTCCTAAAAACATCTTTTCCTATTTGTGTGGGGGTTTGGTTTACAATTGGAATGTTTTCTATTTCTTTGCCTGTTAGCTCATTTTCATACCATTCTTTGTCCAAAAGGTTTCCAATTGAAGAAACAAGTAATGCATCACTGCCTGGAAGAAAATGAAAAAAACCAAGCTCTTCAATATTTTGAGTTTTACTTAAATATATTTTCCCATAATTCATAGCTTTTAATTTACCGTCTATGTTTTGCTTTATTTTACACTTTCCAGTCTCACCATTATTAATAATACATTTATGAGGGCATAATTTGCAATGTACTTTTTTATCATTCAGTTTTTTGTAAAAAGATGCTTCTTTAAATTTCATAAAAATAAATATTATCTGCCTCCATTGATTAACTACAAACGTTATTTTTATATACTTTATTGTTCAAATTGGGTTTAATACCTCGTAGCTTGCCGTGATTGGGATTCTTTATTGTGGAAGTCCATACGTAGTTTTTATCCGTTCTTTTCTTAATTTTTTATATTCTTGATTTGTAAAATGTCTAGAATACCCACGATTCATCCAGTCTTCATTCTTATAAAATATCTCATCTACTTTATTATCTAAGGTTTCTAAAGTTCCACAACCCGAAAACACAATTGGTATCAGTGGGCAAATAAATGTGGCATAAATTATTCTTCTTAAGTTCATTATTTTAAGATAAAACAGCTTATTATAAACTTTATGTTAATAATTGTTTTAATGCCATTTTTCACTAAAGTTAATGTTTTCCATTCCTTCATTTTTATCACTTTTTTTAGCTACTAATATCTTACTAAATACCTTTTTTTCAAGGTACCATCTGCATTTTTCTTTTTCCTCTTTGCTAAGAATTCCATTGATTTTGACTTCAACTCCAATAACATCATATATTCCATCCCTAATAAACTGAATTACAACAAAATCAGGAAATCCGGTTCCAATCGCCATCACTTTCTTGAAAGGATTGTATTTTCTTTTTGCGGGCACTAGCTTGTTATTTTCAAGGTCAACATTATTATTCCATTTGTCAACAATATACCCCTTTGATTCCCAATATTTTCTAACTTTTAGTTCAAATTTTAGCCCTGAAGATCTGGATTTCTTCCCCTTTTTTATCTCTGATTTCTTTTTTAAAACTACCTTCCCTTCTTCATCAAATTTAGCTTCATACTCAACTTCTTTATATTCTTCCATTTTACTACTTATAAAAATCAACCATATTTTATAAACATTCTTCACCTTAACAGGATATGAAAAAACAGGATATTATAATAAAAATTTTAGGTATATTTTTAATAATTTTTGGATTAATAGCAATGATTTATGGTGTTTTACGAGGAGAACCAATATTAATTTTATGGGTCTGCTATATAGGAATGATAATTATTGGATTAGGCTGTTTGTTAAAAAATAGGCAATTAATTTTAAGCCAGTTAAACATTCTTACAATACCTTTAATTTTATGGGATATAGATTTTATCTCATTTTTAATAACAAAACAAACATTTTTTGGTTTAACTGATTATTTTTTTGAAGAAACTTTAATCATAGCAAGAGCGATAAGTTTGGAGCATTTATTTTTAATACCCTTAGGCATTTTAGCATTTTATCTAACAAAAGATAAAAAATCCGAAATAAAAAATGCCTGGAAAATATCAATTGTAGAACTAACACTTCTTTTCATTATTTTAAGAATTGTAAATATTTCAGACAAAAACATAAACTGTGCGTTTTATTCTTGCATTCCATATATTAATCCAGAGCCATATGTTTTATGGTGGTTTGTAATATCTTTTTTAGGAGTATTTTTAACTAATTTTATATACATGAAAATAAAATCTTTCTATTAAATAAAAATACCTCATAAATATTTATATATGGTTATTTGATTTTAAA
>JBBSZB010000059.1:0-4605 GCA_038044965.1 Nanobdellota archaeon | reverse complement strand
TGGAGATTAAAAAATGCAATCAAATAAAATAAAAAGAGAACACAAAATAATATTGGAAAAATACAAACATCTATTTGAAATTCTTGAAAATTATGATAAAACGAGGGAATTACCATTTCAAAGAAAGAGAATTTATATAACTCTTTCAAATGAAAGTTTAAACAAACTTAGACATATTAGGCAGAAAACAGGTAAATCTATTTCTAGAGTAATTGAAGAAAGTGTGAAAAATTCATGAAATAGTGATTGCTATAGGTTTTTATACTGGCATTTTATTTATAAAATATGGAAGATTATGAAAAATTACTTGATGAAGCTTATAGCAAGGTAAAAAAAATAAGTTCTAAATCTGAAAGATTTGAAACCCCAAAAGTTGATGTGCAAAATGTAGGAAATAAAACAATTATTTCTAATTTTGTCCAGATAGTTTCACATATAAGAAGAACTCCTGAACAAGTTTGCAAATTTTTGACAAAAGAACTTGCAAGTTTGGGAAAAATAGAGAATGACAGGTTTATTTTTAGCAGAAAAATTTCTCCAACACAAGTACAAGATAAATTTAATCTTTATGTTAAAAAATATGTTTTATGTAATCAATGTGGCAAACCAGACACAGAAATAATTAAGCAGGACAATTTACAATTCATTCATTGTCTTGCATGCGGGGCAAAACAATCTCTTGGAAGATGATTATTTACATTTTAAAAGTAATAATGGACAATAAAAGGATTTTTAAACATAAAAAACGATGAGAATAAATGGTAGAAATTAAAAACAGAAAGGAGGTAGCTTTATGGTAGAGGGATATTGCGTTAAATGCAAATCAAAATGCGAGATGAAAAACCCTGAAATTGTTCAGAACTCTCGTGGCGGATATATGGGTCGTGGCACTTGCAAATCTTGTGGAACTAAGATGAGTGCTATGATGTCTAAAGACAATGCAGAAAAAGCAGTTAAGCAAGGCGCTAAGAAAGGTTATTAATTTTTTTAATTAATTTAATTCTCTTATTAATTTTTTTAATATGGAAAAACATCATAGAGTTTTACCAGGCGAACAACCAGAACAGATAACAAGAGTTAGACTTCCTAGGGGAAAAGAAATTCTTGGTATGGTTGATCAGAGAGTTGGAGGAGGAAGAATGATTATAAGATGTGCTGATGGAAAAACTAGAAATTGCAGAGTTCCTGGCAGATTAAAAAGAGAGTTATGGATAAGAGAAGGAAATATTATTATTATAGAGCCATGGGAGTTTGATAATGATAAAGGAGATGTTTTATTTAAGTATAATCCTGCTCAAACTGACTTTCTTAGAAGAAATGGACATTTAAAGATATTAGAAGGGTTATAGCAATATTTTTTAAGGCTATTTCTTTTTCTAAATTAATAAAATGAAGAAATTATATGTTTCTAAAGTAAGAAAAGTTTCTCAAAATAAAAATGAATTGGAGAAAAACCTAGATGTTAAAATTAGTATTAGTGGAAGAAATATTAGTGTTGATGGAAAAGAAGTTGATGAGTATTTTGCTTCTAGAGTTATAGAGGCTTTAGATTATCCATTTTTTCCTGAAGATGCTCTTTTATTAAAAGATGAAAATTACATGCTGGAAGTGCTTGATATAAAAGATTATACAAGAAGGAAGGATTTTGGTGTTATTAGGGGAAGAATTATTGGTACTAATGGCAGAACACTTAGGGTTCTTAGAGATTTAACTGGTTGTGAGATAGTTGTTGAAAATAATAATGTTGCTATAATTGGAAAAGCTGAACATATTCTTGGTGCAGTGCAGGCAGTTATTTCTTTGATTCAAGGTAGTAAACAGGGAAATGTGTATGCCCGCCTTGAACACAGAAATAAAGAATAGTTTTATAAATCATTCTCTCTGGATATTATTATGCCCTGGTAGCTCAGTAGGTAGAGCATACGGCTGTAAGACAAGAAGTTTAAAGTGAAAGATCCAAGAACTTACAAAGATCGAAGAAGGTATAACATTGAAGCTGTTTCAAGACGAAGAAAACAAATTCGTCTTAAAGCAATTTTGCACCTTGGAGGAAAATGTTTGAAATGTGGATATTCAAAATATCCTGAAGTATTAGAATTTCATCATAGGGATCCATTGCAAAAAGATTTCAATGTTTCAAGTAAAGGTCATAGTAGAAGTTGGGATAGAGTAAAATCAGAAATAGAAAAATGTGACTTGCTATGTGCAAATTGTCACAGAGAAACTCACGTTGAACTTCATAAGTTAGCAGCTTCCGAAAGAAATTTCGGAATGAACAGCGAGTAAATTCAGGGAAACCCTACATTAAGTTGAGGGCAATCCTGAGCCAAGCCAGAAATGGAAGGTGCAGAGACTAGACACTCGCCACCTAAAGCTGAAAAGCTAAGGTGAAGGTATAGTCCTACCCTCTAAGTAATTAGAGAAGGTTGTAACCGTAGGGTCGGAGGTTCGAGTCCTCCCTAGGGCGCTTTTTTATTTTTCTAATTTTTTATATAAATACTTAAAAAGTATTTATTTCTTGGTTAAAAATGGAACAAAAAGAGAGTAAACTTGTTAGTTATACTAAAAAAGGTGCAGTTATTTTAGGAGTATTGGGAGCTTCTTATTTTCTTAGTGGATGTGAAACAACGTCAAATAATATGGATTCTTCTGGAATCGTATTATTCAGAATTGAGAAGCATTTTGGTGAAAAAGGTGTAAGAAAAAGCGGAGTTTTTTATGACATTAATAAAAAACATAGAAGAAATTATAATTATTAGTTATAAATATATGAATACTTTTCTATCTTGAATTTAAAAGATATTTAGTTGCTTAAGACAATTCTATTTTTATATAACTACTTTAAAATTGTTACAAGTAGTAAGATTTATAAATAATTTATTTTGTTAATTTATATGGCGTATTTAACTTTAAATGATCAAAAAGAAAAGAATGGTAATAATGGATATTCTTCTAGAGATGTGGGAGAGTTATATGAGTTTATTAATTCTGATGAACTTGATGAAAATGGTTTTTTAGAGGTTATTAGTGCAGGTGTTGATTTAGGACACCCTGGAGTTATTTTCCACGCATGTGCTAGATCTAAATCTAAAATTTCAAAAGGAGCAGCTTATAATGCACTGAATAATGCTTTAGGATTAAGGAGATGGGATATTGCTAATCCAAATGTTGCAGTTGGAGAACTTTATCAGGCTTTATATGAGAGAGATTTTGAAGAAGCTTGTTCCCAAATAGTTATTTTTGATGAAGCTGGCAATCCTGTAATGGAAGGAGATAAACAAAAAGTTAAGGTTGTTCCTTATGCTTATTTTCATCCTGTTGAAAAAAGAATGGTACAATTTGTTTCACTTGAACAAAAAAACTTTGATATTCGTGATAGATTAAAAAATTATAAACAGACACTTAGATCTAAGGGAAGAAACTTGTCTTTGCAAGATATGTTTTTTATTCATTCTGTGGATTTATTTTTTCATAGGTTTCCTGTTAGTGATGGGGAATCAGAACATTAATAAATAATATTTTCTTATCTTATTTATGGATTTTGATAAAATTGTTAGAGAAAGAAGAAGTATTAGAAAGTTTAAGAAGAAAAGACCTGATTGGAGAGATATTCTTGAGTGTATAGAAGCTGCAAGGCAAGCTCCTAGTGCTGGTAATTTACATGCAGTAAAATTTATTTTAGTTGATAATCCTGAGATAATAGCTGATTTAGCTGAAGCAGCTGACCAGGATTTTATTTTAGATGCTCATTATGTTGTGGTAGTTTGCTCAGATTCAACACAAGTTGAAAGATCTTATTATGAAAGAGGAGAGAGATATTTAAGACAACAATCTGGGGCTGCAATTGAAAATTTTCTTTTAAAATTAACTGATTTAGGTTTGGGAGGGTGTTGGGTTGGAGCTTTTGTTGATGATCATGTAAAAAGAGTTTTGCATATTCCAGATAGGGTTAATGTTGAAGCTATAATTCCTATTGGTTATTCTGCCGATATTTCAAAAAGATCTAAGAAACCTGGAGAAGATTCATTTTTTTATTTCAATAAATATGGAGATAAATTTCTTAAACCAAGAAGAGTTGTTGGAGAGAAGTAGTAGAAATTTTTATTAAGTACTAATTTTATATATTTTTATGAAAAAAACAATAATTGCTTCTGGACCTGTAATTATTGAAAATGGGAAATTACTTGTTAATAAAGATAATAAAGATGACTTCTATAAATTGCCTGGAGGAACAGTTGAGGAAGGAATTGAAGACATGGAAGAAGCTTGTTGTCGAGAAGTAAAAGAAGAAATTAATGCTGAAATTGGAATAATTAGACCATTAAATCCTATGATTGTTTATAAAAATCAGCAAACTAATGAAATTATGACTATTATTTTAATTCATTATTTAGCTAAGTTAAAAAATAAAAAAGATATAAAGCCTATTTATCCTGTTAAAGAAATTGCTTGGTTAGATATTAAAGATATAAAAAAAGGAAAGTATAATGTTGGAAAAAATATTTTATTTCTTATTTCAAAAGGAGATATAAAATAATTAAACGTGAACCTTATATCTTAGAATAGCACCGACTCCTGAAAGATTTGTGAATTGTTTGCCTTCAT
>JBBSZB010000058.1:0-4051 GCA_038044965.1 Nanobdellota archaeon | reverse complement strand
TGTAGGAAGTCCAAAAAGTCTTGGCTCTACTCTGATGAAATCTTCGACTTCGATTAAATAGAACATTTTATTGTAAATATAAATGGTAAAAATAGGTTTATAAAGGTTACCTAAGTTATTTTTAAAATGAAGTTAAAAAAAGTGGTTGGTTTGGTTCAGATTATATTTGGACTGATAGTTTCAGTTATTGATTTATATTTAATGATGATTGTGAAAATTATTCCACCTGGATATGTTTTAGATGCAGTTGGAAGTATTTCTTCTTTTGATTATGACATTGTTACAAATATACATTTAATTAAATATGTAATGCTTATTCTTGCTATTTTGATTATATTTCAAGGAATAGTTAATTTAAGAAAAGATTGATTAAGCTATTTCAATTTTCTTTTTTGATTTTATTCTTAGAAATTTTACATTTAGATTTCTTTTTTTTGCCCTTTCTTTTAGTTCCCTATCCATTGTACCTAATACAGCTTTATCTGTATTGTCCAGATAATTTAATATTCCTTTGTCTACATTATCTGTTTTTAAGTCTGGAGAAGAATATCTGCTATTTTTTAACATTTTCAGAGATATTTCAATTGCTTGTTTGTCTTTTGTCTTTGTTTCTTTTTTTAATAGCTTTTCTAGTTCTAAGATAACTTGTTTTGGAACTGTTATTTTGTATCCAGGAAATAAGTCTTCTAGCTGAGAAAATAAATCTATTTTATTTTTCATACAAGTTATTATAAAATTTGTATCTATTACAATTTCCATTATTTAACGAAAGTTTGCAAATATTTAAATATAATCTATTTTGAATAATGTTTAAACATAGAAAACATACTTGTTTTCTTGGCTTAAAAGTTTGTTCACAAACTTTTAAATAATCTTTCTTACTAAAATTATTATGATAGAGAGGTTGCATGTTCTGAAACTTTTAAAAAAAGCTAAGAAAGCTGCTTTAAGAAATGATATTTTTGAACTTAAAAATCTGAGTGATCAGACTATTCATAGTGTTTCAATTTACCAGGATGAAGATAATATGCTTGCAGCAATTTTGATGTATGCATTAGCTAAACTTATCGAAAGAAAGGAAAAATATTCTTCTGAGGATTTTGAAAAATACCTTAAGTTATTTTTACGCACTCTTGACGATTCAATAAGCTGTATTGATAAAGATGTTTGTGAAGAGTTTAGAGGAAATGTCAGCTCAATGCTGAAAGAATCTGAAAAACTTCCTAAAGAGTTTAAAGATGATGTTCAGTTTATCTTTAGAAAAGCCAGAATAAACAAGGCTTCTAAAGTTTATGAGCATGGAATTTCTATGGAAAAGACTGCAAAGCTTTTAGGTATATCTCAGTGGGAGTTAGCAGAATATGTTGGGCCGATGGGAGCTTCTGAATATCCACAAACTCAGACTTTAGATATTAGAAAAAGAATAAAAAAAGCAATGGAGTTTTTTGAATGAAAGTACTTTTTATTTGCAAATTCAATCGTTTTCGAAGCAAGGTTGCTGAATCGATTTTTAATAAATTAAATAAAAATAATAAATTGAAAGCTAAGAGTGCAGGGATTATTATGGGAAGACCAATAAGTAAAAATATTTTAGAAGCATCTAAAGAAATAGGGTATATAATTAAAAGTAAACCTTTTGGGATAAGCTCAAATCTCCTAATATGGCAAGATATGATAATTATTGTTGCTGATGATGTTCCAGTTTCTTTATTTAAAGATAATAAGAAATATGGCAAAAAATTAGCGATATGGAGTATTCCTGATACTGACAGCAATAATAAAAAAGAAATACAAAAAATAATACAAAAAATTGAAGTAAAAGTTAAAAATCTAATTAAGGAGTTAAAATGAAAGTTCTAATCTTCGACTCTGGGACGCTTATAACTTTGTCAATGAATGATTTACTTGGAATGTTAGTTGATTTAAGAAAAAATTTTAAGGGTAAATTTATTATAACAAAAGAGGTTGAAGAAGAAATTGTTAAAAAACCTTTAACAATTAAAAAGTATAAATTAGGTGCAATAAGACTTAGAAAATTAATAAATGACAGAATACTTGAGTTCCCAGAATCTCTTGGAATTGATAGCAGTGAAGTGAGAAGAGTTTCTTATGATATAATAAAAGAAACAAATTCTGTTTATTTTTCAAACAATCATTCTGTGCATATTATTGATATTGGAGAGGCAAGTGCATTGGCTTTGAGTAAAATATTAAGATCTAAAGGAATAGATAATATAATTGCTATGGATGAAAGAACAACTAGAGTTTTATGTGAGAAACCTGAAAATCTTAGGGAAATTTTGGAAAATAAATTGCATACAAGAATTGAAGAAAAAGGCAAGATAGATAAGGATTTGCAAAATACTTTTTTTATACGTTCTACAGAATTGGTTTATATTGCCTTTAAAAAAGGTTTGATAGAAGATCAAAGCAAAGATATGCTAGATGCTTTATTATACAGCACGAAATTTAAAGGATCAAGTGTTTCTGGTAATGAAATAAAAGAAATGGAGAGAATTTAATTTCTTACTTTTTCTGGCGTAATTCCATGCTCCACACCTAACCTACTATATGGGATTAATGAATATGGAAATTTTGCAGGCAGTCCCTTTATTAAATTATCACGGCTTAGTATATAATCTGCACACTGCCTATTTGTTATGGGATATTGTTTTAATATCTTCATTGGTTTTTCCAGAATACCGATTGGAATAAAAAAATCATCTTCTTTATCTCTTCCATACAGCATAAATTTTGTATTTCCTCCACCCCAATCGCCACTTAAATCTAATTCTCCAGATGGGGTTCTTCTTAAACTTTCGAAATTAGTTTTTTCTCTTGTTGGTTTCATAGATTAAAATTATAATTTAGGTGTTTAAAAAGCTTTTTAATTTTAAAACTAGAGATTTAATGCTTCCTGATTATAAACCAAAGAAGAGTAGTAATTAAACCGATAACTAATAAGATTACACCAAGAAAAGATGTTGTTTTTATTGACAAATTTGCAATTGTATTTCCAGTTATGTTTGATGATAGAAAAAATAATCCTGAAATAATTCCAATAACTGAAGCTGTTGTTGCTATACTTTCTAACTCATTTTTTCTTATTTTTCTTCTTGCTGCTTCAGCTTGTTCTTTGTAAAATCTTGTCATTTCCCTATATCCTTTGTAAGATGTTGTAACTCTGCCTTCATCATCTAAATATTCTACTGATTCTGATTCTCCAAGATTAGCAACATGTTCTTTTCTATTACGAGATAATTTTTCAGCAGTATTGCTTGCTTTACCATAATATCTAGTTGCTTTTTGATAGTTTCCTCTTCCAGCATAAAAATCTCCTAGTTCTGAAGATGCTTTATAATAACTGAAAGATGCTCTTGGAAGTATTGTACCCAGTTTTAGCTGAAATCTTTCAAATAAACCTAGTTTGTGTTTATTTGGATCAGGGATTACTATATGCCAAACTTTTTTAGTGCTTCCCCTATTATTTTTTTTAACCATGTTATAATAAGTAACAAACAGAACTTAAAAATCTTTCTAGAATTCGTAATTCATCAATCCACATTCAGGGTTTCTTATTACCTTTGTTGGTTCATTGTCTAATTTTATTACAGGATAGGCAATATATTTTAACTTTTCTTGTTTTAGTTCTTCTGCTAATGAATGACCTTCTTTAACTGATTTTATTAAATCATCAATAAATACTAGTGTTCTTTTGTCATCTTTTAAATCTTGATGTTGAGATAATGGAGCAGTGCCTATAAGTTTTAGTGATGGTTTTAGTGATTTATCTTCTCTTATTGCATAAAGTCTAAACTTTTTTTCTCTATACTGGTAAGCTAGTTCTTTTCTTTCTTCTTTTCTTATTGTTGTTGAGCTTATCATTCTTTGAGTTATCATTTATTTTTGAAATATAAGGTGTTTATAAAGATTATATTAATAAAAAAGATATAGTTACTCTTATAAACCTATAATTTTTACTTTAGATAAGGGTGCATAGGATAGTGGTAGTCTGGCTGCCTCCAGAGCAGCAGGTGGGGGTTCGATTCCT
>JBBSZB010000057.1:0-4484 GCA_038044965.1 Nanobdellota archaeon | reverse complement strand
GATTCGAACCTGGGTCACAAGCTCCAAAGGCTCGTAGATTTGACCGCTGTCCTACAGGGCTATATCAAAACCTAAATTTAGAGCATTAAAAAATCTTGCTATTGCAAATATTATCCAAAAATATAGGGGAAAAAATCAAAAAACCAAATCTTTAAAAACCAAGAAAAAGAAAGAACAATATACAAAATGGCAAAAGAAGCAAAATTAACTGAAAGCAAAAAAACTTCTGAAAGAGCTAAACTAGAAGACATAGAAAAAATAGTTGTAGACCTTGGCAAAAAAGGTTTAAGTCCTCCTAAAATAGGTATGGAATTAAAGAAAAATCATGGGGTGGACAAGATAAAAACTCTTAATACAAAAATAACAAAAATACTAAAAGATAATAAAATCAGGTATAACAATGACTTGGAAATGGTCAGAAAAAGGATATCTAAATTAGAAAATCATTTAACTAAAAATAAACAGGACAAAAGAGCTAAAAGAGAGCTTGTAAAATTTGTTGGCCTAAAAAGAAAACTTGAAATCTACGAATCAAGAAAAATCAAAAATTAAATAAGATAAATAAAGAGGATGTTAAAAGCAGTAAAAGAATTTGCTTATCAGTTCCTTGAGGAAACACAAAACAAACCTATAAAAGTAATAAGTCATAATGATACTGACGGAATAACTTCAGCATCAATAATCACAATGGCATTACAAAGGCTTGATAAAGAGTTTTCCTTGACAATTGTTAAGCAGCTTGAAGAATCAACAATAAAAGAACTTCCAAAAGACCACGTAATACTTTTTGTGGACTTGGCTTCTAATAGTTTTAATTATTTAAAAGAAATAAAAAATAAAGTTTTTATTTTAGACCACCATGAAATAATTTCTGAAATACCTAAAAATATTACAATAGTAAATCCGCATTTGTTCAATGAAGAAGAAATAAGCGGTGCAGGACTTGCTTATTTATTTTCCAAAGAACTAAGTGAAGAAAATACAGATTTAGCTTATTTGGCGATAATAGGAATGGTCGGAGATCAAATGGATAAAAACATAGGAAAAATTTACAATCAAATACTAAAAGATGCTGGAATAGAAGTGAAAAAAGGGATAACATTATATCCTGCCACAAGACCTTTAAATAAAATCCTAGAATATAACTCAGATATATTTATTCCAGAAGTAACAGGCTCTTCAGAAGGAGCTGCAAGATTTTTAAGAGAAATTGGAATAGGCACAATCAACGGCCGGTATAAAAATATAATAGAACTAAATGAAGAAGAAACTTCTAAATTAATAACAGCCATAACGGTTCATAGAACTGATAAAGGGTCAACAGAAGATTTAATAGGAAATATATTTTTAGTTAATTTTTTTAATCGTTTAGAAGATGCAAGACAAGTAAGTGCAATGATAAATTCATGCAGTAGATTAGGTGAAAGCGCAATAGCAATTTCTTTTTGTTTGCAAAAAAGAAGTTCTAAAGAAAAAGTAGACAGTATTTACACTAAATACAGACAAAATATAGTAAAAGCATTAAATTCATGGCCAGGTTTGAAAAAAATAGAAAAAGAAAACTATGTGATAATAAATGCTGAAGATAAAATAAAAGATACTTTAATAGGAACAATTGCCAGTATTATTTCAAATTCAAAACAGTATTCCCATGGTAAAGCAATAATCGCAATGGCTTATAATGAAGATAAAATAAAAGTGTCTGCAAGAATGGTGGGAAAATCTGGAAGAAATATCCGCGAGTTGTTGAATTCAGTAATTGAAATAGTCGGAGGAGAAGTGGGAGGACATCATGCTGCCGCAGGAGCTTTGCTACAAAAAGACAAAGAGCAAGAATTCATAGAAGAACTAAAAAAGAAGTTAGAAATTGAGCTCGTTAAAATCTAGTAATTAAAATAGCAGTTATGTAATCTTAATCCCATAATCAAACTTAACATTTTAAGTTCTTGATATTTTAATAACTTCATACATCCCTAAAATATTATAAGAATAATGTGATATTGGTTAATCTATGAATCAATCAATAATAAAATTAATAAACCGGGCAAAAATATTACAGGATTCAAGGTTAGATTATACCAAGTTTAAAGTTCAATTTACAGATTAAAAAGACTTTTAAAGACACATTTTATCCTATAATAATGACTAATGAAATAAATTATCAAGAAGGGGACATAATTCTCTGTAAAGTAATAGATATAGTAAAGACAAATGTATTTGTAGAAACTCTTGATGGAATAAAAGGCAGCATTGTAATGAGTGAAATAGCACCTGGAAGAATAAGAAACATAAGGGACTATGTAGTTCCAAACAAAATAATTGTATGTAAAATACTTAGTATCAGAGATAATCATTTATTTTTAAGTTTAAGAAGAGTTAAACTAAACGAACAAAAAGAAGTACTTGAAGATTATAAAAAAGAAAAAAGTTATGGAGGAATAGTAAAAACAATATCAAAAAATGCAGAAGAAATAATAAAAAAAATATCTCAGAAATACTCTCTTATAGAATTTCTAGATGACTCAAAAGAAAATCCAGAAATACTAAAAGAATTTTTCTCAAAAGAAGAATCTGAAAAACTAGAAAAAATACTGGTTTCTAAAAAAGAAAAAGAAAAAATACTAAAAAAAGAATTTTCTCTAACTTGCATTTCTCCAGATGGCATAAAAATAATAAAAAGTATGCTTGAAAAATATGAAGGAATAAAATATCTTGGAAATTCGGTATATGTAATAACAAGAAAGTCACATGATCTAAAAAAGGCAGACCAGGAAATAAAAGAAATACTAAAAACAATAGAAGACAATTCTGAAAAATCAAAGTGTAATTTTTCTATAAAGAACAAATAAAAAGAGGAAATAAACAATAATAAGATAATTAAAGATAACCCTATTAATATAATAAACATCAAACTCTCAATTAACCATCTTTAAATTAGGTAAAGATATTGACGCATTAAAATTTAAAGGTACATAAAAGAATAAAAATAAAAAAAAAGTAAAATGCTACTAAAAAAATGTTCAAACAAATCATGCAATAATTACACATTCAAAGACAAATGTCCAAAATGTAATTCAGATACAAAAGATGCTCATTATAAATTCAGAGAGAGATTTGTAAAAAATAAATCAGAAACTTAATTAACAATCTCATGTAGACACTTATTTATTGTTCCATCCCCAATTTCTTTTTATATTCTTCCAAGCGATTTTTGTATCTTTTTATTAATTCAATATCCCCACTATTTCCTCCAACTAAATTGATTTTATGTTCTAAAACACTAATAAAACTCTTATCTATCTCTTTAATATGATATCTTGCCAATATCTCGTTCTCTTCAATTATATCCTTATCTAATTTACCAAAATGTTCTTCTATTTCTTTTTTCAAACTTTTAATTCCTTTTTCTAATCTTTTACTTCTTTTTACCATGAACTAAATTATTTACTCTTCTTTTTATTTCATCTATTAACGCTCTTGCTTCATTAACAGGTATAACTTTCCTTGATTTAAGATCATTTTTAATTCTAAGATAAGCACTATAAGATTCTTCACTCGCAATTCTCTTTATCAAACTTATAAAATCTTTATTATTTGGTTTTTTAGCATTCTTTAAACATTCAATTAAATACAATTCTCTTAATCTTAAAATTATTGAATATATAGTTCCATCCAAAACCTTTTCCCCTAATTCTTCATCTATTTCTATCATTTTTTCATTGATTCTTGTCATTGATTTTATCCCATCAAGGTGCTTTTTTATCGGAATATCTTGAATTTTATTTTGCCAATACTTTAAAAAGTCCTCATTTAAAATTGCCTTAGCTTCATTAATTAAAGAAAATAAATAAAGACTTTTTAGAATAGACTTGTCAAATTTGGCTCTTGAAATAAAAATTATCTCATATTTTCCCACTTTTATCTGTTTGTCAATATTATCCGTCACAATCAAAACATCAACATCACTTGCTTCTGTTTCTTCTCCTCTTGCATAACTTCCAGCTAAAAAAATTCCAATTGTATTTTTTAACAAATCTTTTTCATCTAAAATTTCAAGTATTTCTTGAGAAATAGATTTATCAATAAGCTTAATCACAACTTTCTTATCTTTCCAATCAATTGGAAGAAGAACTCCTGCAGAATTCCCCAGTTTAAATGCTTGTTTGATTATTTCAGATTTCATGTTTATACATGTATAAACATATTTATAAATCTTATGGTTGCTAAATCATCATGAAAACATTAACCCAAAGCCCAAAGTGCAATTCAGAAACAAAATCTGCTGGCATAAAATACAGGGAAAGATTTGTAAGAGATAAAATTCAGGAATAAATTAGTTAAAATTCTCTTAGGGTATTAAAACAGAAAGATTTAAAAGTATTACCCTAGTAATACTTTTATGACAAATCAATCTGATATGGAATCTGTCCCTGCTAAATTAACTAAACGAATAGTTGATGAAATGGAAGAGCTTATTAAACAAG
>JBBSZB010000056.1:0-3041 GCA_038044965.1 Nanobdellota archaeon | reverse complement strand
CATTATCATCTGTTCCAAACGGATAAAATACATTAAACCCTTTCATTCTTTTGTACCTTGCTATAAAATCTTCTTGAGCATAAGAAAATGCATGTCCTATATGCATTGCTCCTGAAACAGTTGGAGGAGGAGTATCTATAGAATATATTTTTGCTTTAGAATTTGCATTAAACTTGTAAGTTTTATTTTTTTCCCATAATTCTCTTATGTTTTTTTCTAGTTCATTTATATTAATTTCAGGCATATTTTATTTAGGAAGAAGGGGATTAAAAAGTTTTACTATAGCAAACTTTTTATATCCTTGATTTCTTGTTTATTTATGGCTAAAGATGGATCAATAAGCATGCCAGGAGTTTTTGGCGGTTTAATGAGGTATAATGAAGAGTATGAAAGCAAGATTAAGATAACTGCAACACAAGTTATTATTTTTGTAGTTGCTTTTGCTTTAGGCGTTGTTCTTCTTAAGCTATTTTTACCTATTGGTGTTTAGATAATTTAATAGCTAATATGTAATATCTTTGCTTTATTTGCATTGATTTATTGATGTTTTATTAGAATTTAATGCATAATCTCTTTTCCAGATTTACATTTATCTAATCTTAATTATTATTTATTAATTTCTTTCTTCAGGTAGTTGTATTATCTTATTGTCCTTTTTACATGCATAATATTTATATACTATTTTCCTTTTTCTTTTTTATGAACATAGACCCTAAGAAAATGCAAGCTATGATGAAGCAAATGGGCATTAAACAAGAGGAAATTGATGCTCTTCGTGTTATAATTGAAAAAGAAGATGAAAATATAATTATTGAAAATCCTTCTGTTGTTAAGATTAATATGTCTGGGAATGAGAGCTGGCAAATAACTGGAGATGCAAGAACTGAGGAAAAAGGTATTAGTTTAGAAGATATTAATATTGTTATGGAAAAAGCAGGAGTTTCTGAGTCAGAGGCTAAAAAAGCTTTAGAAGATGCTGAGGGTGATTTAAGTGAAGCTATACTGAGTTTGAGCTGAGGGTTAAGCATTATTTTCATTTTCTTTGGAGTATGGCTAAGAAATAGAAAACTTTAAATATCACTATGTCTCATTATATATCATGGAAGTTAAAACAATTGCAAGAAAGTGGGGAAACTCAATAGCTATTATTTTGCCTAAAAGTGTAGTTGAAACTAATAAAATTAGGGAGAATGATGAGATAACTATAGAAGTTAAAAGAAGAGTTTTAGCTGGAGAGATGTTTGGAAAATTTCCAGAGTGGAAATCTAAAAAAACTACTCAAGAGCTTAAAGATGAAATGAGAAAAGGGTGGGATTAATGAAATATTTTTGGGATAGTTATGCAATAATTGAGGCAGTAAGTGGGAATTCTAATTATGCAAAATTTCTGGGACAAGAAATTTGTATTACTATTTTTAATCTGGCAGAAATATATTATTCAGCTATTAATAATTTAAATGAAGATAAAGCAAATGAAATTTATGAAAAATACTCGCTTTTTGTTGCTGAAATTTCAGATGAAATTTTAAAAGAAGCAATGAAGTTCAGAAAAGAAAATAAGAAGAAAAACCTTTCTTATACTGATTGCATAGGATATATTTATGCCATGAAGAGCAATATGGTTTTCCTGACTGGAGATAAAGAATTTCAAGGAATGAAAAATGTTGAGTTTGTGAAGTAGCTTTTTAAAAGATACTTTTTTATACTAATTCTCTCTTTTTATTTTATGGAAATTAAAGATATTAAACCTGGAAGTTATGTTAACTTACATACTAAAACTGGAGATTTTGAATGCACTATTCTTGAAAGTCCTAAACCTGAAATTATTCTTATTAAGTTAAACTCCGGGTATAATATTGGTATTAGGGAAGAAGATATTTTAGATATTAAAATATTAAATAAAAATGAACCTTTAGGAAAGGTTCCCAAACTTCCTAAAATAATAAAAAAAGAAGCAAAAAAAGAAATAAATAATCTCCCTAAAATAGTTTTAATAGCAACAGGCGGAACAATAAGTTCAAGACTTGATACAAAAACAGGAGCTGTTAAATGGCTTACAAATCCAGAGGAGTTGTTAAAAGTTTATCCTGAATTATTAGATATTGTCCAGATTGAAAAAATTGAAGTTCCATTTATGAAAGCTTCAGAAAATATGTCTTTTAGTGATTGGAGCAAGATTGCAGAAGTTGCTGAAAAACATCTTAATGATACTAAAATTGACGGAATTATTGTTACACATGGAACTGATTTTTTAGGTTATAGTGCTGCAGCACTTAGTTTTGCATTTAGAAGTTTAAATAAACCTGTTGTTTTAACTTATAGCCAAAGAAGTAGTGATAGAGCTAGCAGTGATGCAAGGTTGAATTTAATTTGCGCTGCTCGCGCAGCTTCTAGTGAAATTGCAGAAGTTATGCTAGTTGGACATGCAAATTCTTCAGATGATTTTTGTTATGCTCTTCCTGGAACAAAAGTAAGAAAAATGCATAGTTCTAGAAGAGATACTTTTAGACCTATTAATTCAACTCCTTTAGCAAAAATCTGGTCTGACAAAATTGAAATAATGAAAGAGTATAAAATAAAAGATAAAGGGAAAAAGATTAAAGTTTTTCCTAAATTTTCAGATAAAGTTGCTTTAATTAAGTTTTACCCTGGGCAAGATCCTGAAATTTTAGAGCATTATTTATCTGAAGGTTACAAAGGACTGGTAATTGAAATGTCTGGTTTAGGACATGTGTTGACTGGAGAGGCTAAAAATAATTGGCTTCCTAAATTAAAGAAAGTGATAAAATCAGGGATGGTTATATGCGCAGCTCCTCAAACACTATATGGTAAATTAGATCCTTATGTTTATTCTGTTGGCAGAGAAATTCAAGATACAGGAGTTATTTATTTAAGAGATATGCTCCCAGAAACAGCTTTTGTTAAATTAGGATGGGTAATTGGAAATTTTGGAAATAAAGATAAAAATAAAGTAAAATTAGAAATGCTCAAGAATATATCTGGAGAGTATAATCCAAAAATAAGTGAGAAAGAGTTTTTGAA
>JBBSZB010000055.1:3064-10294 GCA_038044965.1 Nanobdellota archaeon | reverse complement strand
TATAAATTATTATTCTAGTATGTTTAATTATTAGTCAATTAAAGTATAATGAAATAAAAATCCTAAGTAAATCGATGATAAAATAATAAAAAGTATTGTATTTTTAAGGATAAATTATACTGAGATACAAGGTTACTTTACACTCTCAACCAAGCTTAACATTATTTTTTAGCAGTTTTATTTTTTCTCTGCCTTCTGGAGTTTCAGCAAGCTTATTATAAAATCTTCTGGCCATAATTATCTGAGCATCTAAAAAAGGCTTTAATTTAGCTTTCCACTCTTGAGGATTATCTCTAACATAATTTGCCCACCTCTCAATCTGATCTTTATGTTCTTCCCTGATAGAATATTTTATTTTTCTCATTTTTTCCTTACTCTTTTTATCATTTTTTTTATTTCATTTATTTCGTTTTCATTAATTTTATCTTTATAAACAATTCTAAGATGCCTTGCATCTTCAAGATCTTTATCAGATCTTAAATATTCCTCCTTAAATGCAATATTCATTTCAATCGAAGAAAAATAAACATCAAGCCCTGTAAATGGCAGTTTTTTTCTAGTCTTTAGCTGGAAATCATCAATTTCATCTTTTGCAAATTTAATCTTCATTTCTGGCAAAAATTCATCTTTATACGTGTATCTAACACTAGTTTTATTAATTAAATACTCATAAACAACATCAAACTCTTCTGACTGCATACATTCAAAACCATTTTTCAATAGATCATTATGCAATTTGGCAAATTTATCTCTTGAAAGCCTCTCAATTATCATATCTATATCTTCAGTACCTCTGCTCCTACCATGAGCAATAGCTACAAATCCAGAAACAATAATATATTTACAATGTTTCTCTACAATTTTAACAAAATCAAGTGCAAACCTATCCAAAATAGTCTTATTATCAATTCCGCGCTCCATTTTAGGAACAAAGTGCTATAATTATTTAATTCTTTACAACCACTTTTTAATAACACAAAATATTAAAAACAATGTAATCTAAAAATTATAATGCTATCAAAATCTCAGATTAAAGAAGTTAAAGAACAGCTACTTAAACAAATTGAATCCTGGCCAGAATCTCAAAGGGAAAATGCAAAAGAACAAATTAATTCTTTGAGTGATGAAGAGCTTGTAGAGTTTTTAACAAAAAACAAACTGATAAATGTTGCTGAAAATTCTGAAGAAAGTTCAAATGCTAATAACCCTTTTCGCCTTATAATAGAAGGGAAAATACCATCAATAAAAATAGGAGAAAATACTGAGGCAATAGCTGTTTTAGAGATAAATCCTATATCAAAAGCCCATACAATAGTTATACCAAAAAAACCCCTTAAATCAGAACAATCAGAAAAAATTCCTAAAAAAATTTTAGAGCTTGCAAATGAAATATCTGACAAAATAAAACTGATTTTTAGCCCTAAAAAGCTAAACATAACTTCATCAGAAATGATAGGAGAAATAATTATCCAAATACTTCCAGTTTATGATGATGAAACACTTGATTCTAAAAGAAAAAAAGCAACTCAAGAAGAATTAAAGAAAATTCAAGAAAAAATCAATTCTTATGAAAAAATCCTGGATGAAAGAAATAAAAAAGATTCTGAGGAATTAGATAAAAAACCTGTATTAAAAAAACTGCCAAAGGCCCCAGTCAGACGCCCATAAATATTTTATCAATATTAAAACAATCAAAGCTAGCAAAAATGCTGGAGAAAAAGGTATTCCCTGCTTAATAAGAATATTTTTTCTATAATGCTTTTTTATTAATTTAATATCCTCTTCATTCAAACCTTCCCAATCTGGTTTTATAATTTTAATCTTATTTTCTCCATTGACTCTAACTTTAAATTTAATTTCCTTTGCTAACCAATCTCCAGGAGTTAAATCTTTATAAGAAGTATACTCTATAAGACATGACTGTTCAACAGATTTAGTATAATAATAAATAAATGGTAAAGTAAACAAAATTCCTCCCACTAAAAAAATTAGACTTTCTTTAATAAAAAGTCCAAATATAACAAATAGAATTAATACTGAAAAATCCAGCATAACATATAATTTGTTATCATAAATTCTTCTCTTAAAATCTTTGGAAAATTTATCTAAATTGCCAAAAGCAAGCCCAACACTGTAAAAAGTGCTGTATATAGCTCCAAACAATAATAAACTCATAACAAATAACATACCTATTAGTAAATTATCAAACCATGAATTTGTAAAGGGAACAATTGCTCCTAAAGACATCATTAGTTTAGCATCTCCTCCAGCAAATAATCTTCCATAATAAAACAAATTAGCCAGCACAAAAAATATTGCAAATCCAGCTAATCCCCATAATATAAAACCATAATTATTTGTAAAAATACTATAAAATAATCTAAATGCTAATGCAAAAATCAGCAGACTAAAATTCAACCAATTAGGAATTTCTCTTTTTCTGAAATCTTTATAAATTGCAGCTAAAATCCATATCAAAGTCAGTATAATTAAAAAATCAATAACCTCTATTTTCATGGAAATAAATGCATAAAAAGCTTTATTAATCTTCCTGGCATTAAACATCAATAATGAGAATGGTTGCTGGATTCATAAAAACCCGCTGGAGGTTTTTATAGTGGAAAAAGAAGAAGTGAAAAAATATCTATTTTGGGGTATGTTAATAATAATACTGATAGTTTCATATTTTATACTAAAAGATTTTATTGCTTCTATTCTTACAGCTTTTGTACTAGCATACATAATCAAACCTATTAATGACAAGCTAAACAAAAAAATGCCGAAAAAACTGGCTGCTTTCATTACAGTTTTAGTATCTCTAATTATACTAACAGCAATTATTGGAATTACACTGTTTTATTTAAGTAGTCAGTTATCACAAGCACTAACTAAAAATAATGTAGATTACATAACAAACTATTTCTCTGGCAGCAAATACTTTGAAGTAATTTCTAAAAATGTTGCTCCTGCACTATTAAAAGTAGGAGAATATACTTTAAGTTTAATTTCTTCAGCTCTGTCATATATCCCAGGGTTAATACTAAATATATTCATTGTATTTTTTACAGCTTATTATTTATTAGTAGACTGGGAAAATCTTAAAGAAAAAATAATAAAAATAATTCCTTTTGAAAACAAACATAAAGTAATAGAAAAAATTGAAAAAACATCAAAAGAAATTTTACTGTCTACACTAATAGTTGCACTGCTTGAAGCAGTTATCGCAATAATAGGTTTATGGGCTTTAGGAATTAAATTTTATATTTTACTAGGAATAATCATAGGAGTATTTGCTTTAATTCCAGGAATTGGTCCTGTATTAATTTGGGCACCAATAGCAGTTATACTTCTAATAACTGGCAAGTTTTATCCTGCACTAGGAATCATAATTCTTGGTATAATATTAAGCTTTGTAATAGACCACTGGTTAAGAATAAAACTAATGGGGAAAAGAACAGATATGCATCCAATTATTATGTTATTTGGGCTTTTAGGCGGAATTAAAGTATTTGGACTAGCTGGTTTTATAATAGGACCTTTGATACTAAGCATACTAGTAACAATAATAGAGAATATTCCTACTAAGAAGTAAAAATCAATAAAAACTACCACTAAAATTTACTTACTAATCTTATTTAATAAAACACTCTTCACCAATGCCTCTCTGATAAATGAATAATTCTTCTTTTTATATTCAAATTCTTCTCTTGTATACGGAAGAACATCTAAATCTTTATCCATTTTCCAGTGCTGAACTATTTTTGATATCCTTTGCAGCCATTTAACCCCTTGAAACTTATCAGAAACAATAATTATATCAAAATCGCTTTTCTTCCAGTCCATTCCATTAGCCTTTGATCCAAATAAAATTATCTCACATGGTCCAAATTCTCTCACCATTGCATTAATAAACTTCTTTAACTCTTTATTTTCTTTTTTATCCATATTAAAACCTCCTTACTTTTATCTAAAATTTCTTTAGTATTTTCTTCATCATAAATATTAGAGGGTAAATCAACCGAAGCATCTGGGTAACGAGTATCAATAAATTTAGGGGTTAATTCTCTTAAAAAAGAAAAATACTTCTCAGGAATAGAAGTATTCTTAGCCAAATAAACTAATGAATGTGATTGCGGAACAGCTCCTTTATTTTCATACAAAAAAAGAGCTTTTAGAGCTTTTTCCACTGCTTGTTGGCAAAAAAAAGCAGCTATATAAAACTTACCGCCATTAAAATTGTAATTAGCTCCATCAAAATCATTATCTGACTGGTCAAACCAACGTTTTATCTCTTCTCTCATAAAATTAACAAATAATACCGGTTTATATTTCTATTGGAAACATAAATTAATAAAAAATAAGTATAAAATAAAAATAATGCAATACTAATTAATCTGTAAATTAATTAATCTGTAAATTAATCAATGATAAACAAGGTAAAATATGGTATGTTTTAAATATAATTTATGTTAAGATAAAAGGTTTATTTTACAGCAACATCAATTAATCAATAATAAAACTAATATCAAACCTTATGAATTAATCTATAAACCAATCAATAATAAAAACAATACATAAGGAAAAGATATTGCATATTTAACTTTCTCTATCTAGTCATCTAGTCCTCTTACTTCCACCTTTTTTATAAACTCCAAATCTTCGCTTAGCTCTTTTATCATTTTTGCTTTTTCTCTTCCCACCAAATGCATAATCGTCACCCATAATAAATCCAAGAAGAATTGATATTTAAAGATTTAGAAAAGTAAAAATGATTAGGTTTTTTAAATTTCAAGAGTAATTATACAGCACAACAAACTTCCCCATTTCTTGAATTAGATACTATATCAGAAGCAGAACCTACTTCAGAAGTATGGTCCTTACCTACAGGACAATTTGCTAGAATCACCCAAGAGAACCCAAGTTCTCTACAAGTTTTAGTATTAGTAGTTCCACTTCCTCCAGTAGGAGCTGTATACCCTACAGGATAGGTTTTAGAAGCAGCGTTACAACTTGAATCAAAAGTAAATCCATTTATCCATATACTTTCTGATTTTTGACCGCTTTTCATTTTAATCTTACAAAAAGAAGTAGCAAATGCCTTTTCATCTCCATCTTTTGCCCCCTCAACAGTATCTGTTTTACAATACCTATTTATAATTGCAACACTACCTGCTAAATCATTTGCCTCAACAATTCCTTCTTGATATAATCTCTCTACTATAGGCCTATACTGACAACTAATATAATTATTAGTTCCAAAAATTAAAGACCCCCCTACCGGGTTAAACTTTTGACAAAAATCGCTTTTAAAACTTATACTCTGAGTTTCATAAGAAACCTTACAGCTCCCATACTTAATATCTACATCTTCTGGTTTGACAATACCTAAAGCTTGATTAGCTATTGATGAAACATACAACATGTATACTATAGCAATAAATGCAGCAGTTATCCCTAAAACTATCAGGATAATAAACCAAGGTATTCCCTCTGCCCCTTTTTTTCCCTTAATCATTCTCACCATCTAACTATAAACAGAACTCTCATTTATAAAGTTTTCTTCATTAACTAATATCAAACCTAACATTCTGTATAATGTTTTAACAATTTTATATGCCTTTAAAATGTAAACATAATAATCAATCCATAAACTAATCTATAATAAAACTAATAAATAAGGAAAAGTATTGTGTGTTAAGGATAAATTATGTTAAGATGCAAGATTTACTTTACATTCATTATTAAATCCATAATTATATTTAAAATTCTAATATTCTTGAAAATATCTTAAATTTAATCTAACACTAATTAAGAAATATGATAAATAAGGTAAAACTATTATAAGGATTAAGGATAAATTATGTTAAAATACAGGATTTATATTCTAATATTATTTCATATGAATTGACCAATAATAAAAACAATAAATAAGGCAAAGATATTGTATATTTTAAAGATAAATTATATCATTAAGAAATTTACATCAGTCCTTTATTCTTCCACTAAAACAAGACTTCTTGGCCCAAATGATTTTCTATAATCATAATTAATAACTAAATCTTCACTATTAGAATTAATACTAACATCAAAACTAACACTAATTTTTTCAACTTTACCATTATTAACAATAATCTCAACATTATCCTCATTCAATTTTTTCATACTTTCCAAAACAATACCAACATTTTCATCAGCCAGCACATCTTCATTTTTTTCATTTTTAACATAACCAGAAGCAGTCTCATATTTAGTTGCATTTCCCTTAATATTATCAATTAGCTTTTGTTTATCCTCCACACTATTAATGCCAACTACAGAATGATCAGCAATATCTTGCAGATAAAAATTAATAACCTCTTCCCTAGAATAAACAGAATCTAAAACATAAGGAGAATTAAAATTCTTATCATAACTATTTTCCTTAGTTAAAATATAAAACAAGCTTATTGTTACTAGAGCTAGTGTAAAAAATACAAGTACAAAATTTGCCAACGACTGTGCTTTTTTAGTTTTTCTGATCATTTTTCACTTCCGTTTTTGGAAACCTTTTTTTAAAAGGTTTATTTGGGAACCTTTCCTAAAGGTTCATCATCATAATATCTAACTCCTACAACATTTCCTTCTTTAGACAAAATAAAAAACTTAACATTAACTAATTCTTGAAAGTTAATAGTTGGATCAATTGGGGGATAATATGAAGAGTAATCACTACCAGTACTTTCAGTTGCAAGTTTTTTATCTCCGGTATAAATATAAATAACTGCCTCTCCAATGTTTAGTTGTTTAAAATAAATACTGTAAAATTCATTCAGAATATCTTGTTTTTGTTTTATTCTATCAAAATCATCCTGAGTTAAAGAAGCACCTTGAGGATCATTAACAGCAGGATCATCAGCCCAGTCTGAAAATGATTTATAATGACTTTTGTAAAAATTAATCATGCTAGTTGTTTTTTCATAATCTAAATTGCCTTTGATCAAATTAATATCAATTTTATCTTTACTAATCTGAAAATTCAATAAAAGTATTCCAGCTCCAAATAAAACCATAATAAAAAATACAATTAAAGTAACAGAAACCCAGCTTAAAAAATCACCAAGCTGTGCTTTTTTATTTTTTATGTCAATTAGCTCACTATTCATTAACTTTACCTCCACGATAATTAGAAGCAGCTAAAACACTTACAAGATATTTATTATTATCTTTATCTATTACATAAACACTTTTTGG
>JBBSZB010000055.1:0-2964 GCA_038044965.1 Nanobdellota archaeon | reverse complement strand
AAAGAACGAACATCAAAATTAGAAGAATAAAAATAAGTAACACCTGTAACAATACCTAAGCCAACAATTGCAACAATTATAAACCACCAAATAGAAAATAACTTTTCACCTCGTTTATTCATTTTTCTCATTTTATTTAATTTTAATATTTAGTACTACTTTATCCTCTGGGAAACTAATAACAGAATCAACTTGATAACTTGAAAGATAATTATAACTATATCCTTTATCATTAGACAACTGAACATTTACCTGATTATCTTTAAAAACAAAAGAATTAGATATATCAAAATCATTTTCTTTAGCTATTTTATTCAATTCAGTTATATCAATATTTATCTGTGTATTGGGTTTAGCACTATCAATAGCTAATGCAATTTCCTTTGAGTATAATTTTTCAAATAAAAATACTTCATGACTTGTGTTATAAACAAAAAGAAAAAGCATTGAAAAAAACATTAGATTAAGCAAAACAAAAATAACTTCTTCCAAAGGGATATTTCCTTTCCTATTTTTGATCATTTTAAGGAAGTCCTTCTATTACTTGGCAGTATTCTGAAATAGAGTTTAAATCATAATTCACAGTTCTAACAGCAGAGCATCCGCTTCTAGCATCATCCGATACCTCAACATCTCCACAATATCCTGCAGTTACTGCTCTATTATAAGTAACATATCCTTGCTGAGTAACACCAATAATTGCTGCAGCTGCCAAACCATATGGTGAAAAAACAACTTTTCCAAAATTTAGTAAAAACAATGCTCCAAATGCAAATGTACCTGTAGCTCCAACACCTGCAACACCTCCCACAGTATTAGACAAAACACTTCCATGTTCAGGAGCAGTTACCTGCATAAACATTATTGCAGTTTCTTTAAGATTATCTTCTCTAGTAGAAGTTATTGTAGAAGAATCAGCTCTTGTAACTTGGAGATTCGAAGATTTAATACTAGTCTTTTTATTTTTATCCTCTGATACTTCAAAATCAGGCAAGCTATCAGCAACAGTATAAGCTGCACTATAATCCTCTCCTAACATATAATCAAAATATGTCTTCTTAGTTTTAGGAACTAAATGACTTTTCATATACTCTTCAAGATTTACCTCTTGGAAAGGCACATTTTTTAAAGAATCTTTATCAATTGCAATTCTAGAACAAACAACACAGCTAGGATAAACCTCACCAAAACCAAAATTTTCAGCAGCTGCCTGAGAAAATAAACTTACCTTTCCCTCACCCATAGTTTCCCAACACTCTAACATAGATTGAGCATAAACTTTCTGGACCTGTTCTAATCCTTGAGCATTATCACCGACCTTAATTTTAGTTACTCCTTTTTCTCCTTTAAATTCATCACAACTTCCACCAAAAAAAGGCGTTCCTGTAATGCAAATTTTCTTAGTTTTACATCTTAAAGGCACATAACCTTTAACTAAAGAAGGAGTAGTTCCTCGTGAAATAACAGAAAAATGGCATGTACTTTTATCTATATCTGTTTGAGTAAAGAAATTACTAACAGCATAAATTAATATTCCTAATCCAACTAAAATTAACACTATTGCTACTACCCACTCTGCTGGAAGAAAACCTCTTTTTTCCATAATACTAAAATAAAAGAATTATGAGTTTTTATATCTTAAGATATAATTAAATCCATAATCAAACTTAATCTTCCAGTAAATTTTAGTATGTTATTGAAAATATCTTAAATTTAATACAACATTAATTAAAAAATATGATAAATAGGGCAGAGATATTGTATATTTTAATATGAGTTATCTAAAGGTCAAATTATGTTCCTGCATAAACAAAATTATTAAAAAAATAATAAACCCCATATGCTAGTATGCCAAATATAACTAACCAAAGTATTATCTTTCCAATTTCATTTAGTTCAATCTTAGCTTTTCTGCTCATTTTTGTCAATTTTCATTTTTATTACAAGATTATTATTTTCTAAGTTTACAGATAAATGCTTACGTGATTGCATTAACATATCAACTGGAAGAAATGTTTTTTCTTGTTCTGTATCTGTACCAGCCCCATCATAACCTAAAATTGCAATATGGTAAGGGTCATAGCCAGCTACGTTAATCCCCTCAACATTAATTGATTTACACGCAGAAGTTTCCTTACAACTTTTGCTGAAATCTTTATAAACCTCCTCTTTAGGAGGGATCCTCAACCCAGATAGCATACTACCATACTCTCCGGTATTAAACTTAGTCTCTGGACATAAACAAAGACACGGTTTATTTCCAATTTGACAGGCTTTAACATTATTTTCTCCATAAGGAAACCCGTACAATGCCCAACCACTAGGAGATAACAAAATATATTCTTTACTCCCACCACCTTCTTCCTCCAAACCTTTTATAATTCCTTCAATATTCTCAATATGAATTTTCGCCTGCTCTAACTCTGATTTCTGGATAATAGCTTGGTAAAGACTAAATGCAAGATATCCTAAAAGAAAAAGTAAAACTATTGAAACTATAATTTTAGCAATTTCTTCTACAGTCCAATCACCTTTTTTTTGTTTCATTTTTAACTAATATTACTCAACATCACTAAATAACTTATCAGATTTATCTTCACTAATAAAAATATTTGTCCTATAATTGTTCTTAATTAAATTTTCATCGAGATTAATAAAAGGGTCTGTACTAACAAGAATGTTATCTGTATTAACTCTAGTGCCAGAAGGTGTATTTTCAAAAGTTGCAAAGGGTTTCATCATAGAGTAATACTCTTTACTTATCAAAACACTTCCATCTCTGAAAATTATCCCAACAGAAATATCTTTAGCAAATACATCAATACCAAAATAACCAAGTTTTTTTCCGTAAATTGTTAAATACCTTTGATTAATAAAAGTCTGTCCATTATTAAATGAACCTAACCTCTGTACATACAAATAATTAAATCCTGCTTTTTTATGATCTAAATAAGGGTTTAAATC